>JBILVQ010000044.1:0-17764 GCA_044370375.1 Bacteroidia bacterium | reverse complement strand
CTAAATCATCCTTTGTAAGAAACTCGGTGTTTCGCAAGGTTCCCTGACCAAGCGGAGCAACCCGGATAGGGTTCTTTTCCAAATCAGCCAATTTATCATCTTTTACCTTCCACATGCCAACAGCAGATGGGTCAGGGTCTCTTTCTGTTGAAATCTCTCCAGAAATAATAAAGCCTAACAAGGCCTGCTTGCCTGCATTTTTTGCTGTGTCTTTTTTGAATAGAATTGGACCACCAACCGAAAAACCCAAAAAGTTATATCCGTATTTGTCGGTTAACTCAGAAGAGATGGCCTCAACGCCCCCGAAATATGAGTTCTGAGGACCACGGGTGGTAATATTAATGATACCGGCCGTGGCATCTCCAAAGGAAGCAGGAACACCACCGGTGATAACGCTGATTTGTTCAATACTGGATTGAGGAAGACCGGAAGAACCGATTACCCTTTGCCCGTCAATAAAGGTTTCGTTTCCATCAGAACGGCCTCCACGAATATTTAAATCGCCACCCTCATCGGTTTGAACAACTCCTGCTGTTTGAGCGGCTACTGAGTTAACGTTTTTAGTAGCCATTCGTTGAAACTCCTCGCGGGTTACGTTTCCTCCCGACTTAGTGTCTGGGTCAATGATGGGTTCTTTAAACTCCACCACCACAAACTCCTTAAATACAACTACGGATGGTTCAAGCTTAACGGTTAAGTATTGTGTTTTGCCTTCAAAAATGGTAACGTTGTTTATCTTTTGCGGCTTATAACCAGTAAACTGAATTTTTACATCAAATGAACCCGGCGAAAGGGGTTTGATGAGACTAATTCCGTCAATGTCACATTCCGATGAAGCAACCTGAACCCCTTTCGATTCGATGATGACCACCGCAAACGGAATGGTTTCACCACTGACCGCGTCAGTAACGGTTGTTTTTAGTGCACTTTGAGCAAAAACTGAAGCTATGCCTACAAATGTTAGCGCAATAGCGAGGTAAAGTTTTCTTACCATACTGTTAATTGGACGTTAGAAAATTTTTTCAAAAATGATGGGTCGTAAAGATATGTAATTATAATTCTTACCACCAAATTTTTGAATCTACTGGTTTTCAAACCATTCTGAAAAAACACAACAAATTTCATTGTTGATTACTTGCCAAATTTGTTAATTTCTTCTGAATAATCTGAACAAAATGAATTCTTTTCTGGGTTCGTTAGTCCTTCGGGCTTTTTTGGCAGATTGCTTCATTCTTTTGCGCACTTTTTTGCTTTGCATTTTCTGATGACGCTCTCTTCCAAGCCTGTCGGCCTCTTCCTGTTTTTGTTTTTTTTCCTCAAACAAGCGTTGTTCTTCTTTTGTTCGCATGTTCTGCATTTCTTGTGCTGAAGAACTTGCGCTTAGGAGCAAAAAAACAAAAACAATTAATTTTCGCATTTTATTTCTTTTGGCCCGCTGAGCGGGGTTTCAAAGAAAATGATTTTTCTTTTCACATCGGAGTAATTTGTTGATTTTTACTTATAAACCTTTGTTTGTTGAATGACTTGTTGGATAGAGCCTTGTTTTCTGCTTTCCGTTGCCTAGGATTGTAAATTTTTTACAAAATTATATTACTTGTGCTACTGCATTTGCCTTAACTTTGTATGCATGAAGCTTCCTTTGCAGCCACTCATCCGGTTTTTTCTTCTTTTTTCTTTGGTTTTCTTCTGCAATTGTAAGAAAGATCAAAATGATGAAAGGGTTCCTTACGTGCCGGTTAACATTGTTCTAAACACTTCCGATCCCCTGTTCGTGAAACTTAATGCTCCTGGCGCCTGGGCCTATGTTAACGGAGGTTCAAGAGGAATTGTTATTTATAGACTTTCACTGGACGACTTCAGGGCTTATGATCGACACTGCCCATACCAACCCAATAACACCTGTGGTAAAGTAAGCGTAAACGCCTCGCAAATTATGGCCGTTGACAGTTGTTGTGGCTCAGAATTTGTGCTTACCGATGGTACAGTGGCCAAACAGCCTGCCAGCAGACCCCTCACCCAATACAGTACTTCATTTGACGGTAACCGGCTTTTGATTACCAATTAATTTCAAACAAAAAAGGGGGCTTGAGGCCCCCTTTTCTGTTGATTGTTTTTTTAATTAATAACGGTATTGGTCAGATTTGAAAGGACCCTCAACGGTTACCCCAATATAATCTGCTTGGTCTTTGGATAAAGTTTCCAATTCCACACCAATTTTTTTCAAGTGCAGGCGGGCAACTTTTTCATCCAATATTTTAGGAAGAGTGTACACTTCATTTTTATATTGGCTTGTGTTGGTCCACAATTCAATTTGCGCCAAGGTTTGATTGGTAAAAGAATTACTCATTACGAAAGACGGATGTCCTGTAGCGCATCCAAGATTCACCAAACGGCCTTCTGCCAAAACAATAATGTCTTTTCCATTGATGCTGTATTTGTCAACTTGTGGCTTTATAACATCTTTGGTGTTGCCATAGTTGCTATTGAGCCATGCCATGTCAATTTCATTGTCGAAGTGCCCAATGTTGCAAACAATTGCATTGTGTTTCATGGCCATAAAATGCTTATCAACCACAATGTTTTTATTACCGGTGGCCGTTACCACGATATCGGCAATTTTAACAGCATTTTCCATTTTCATTACCTGATACCCGTCCATTGCAGCCTGAAGAGCACAAATCGGGTCAATTTCGGTAACAATTACACGAACACCTTGTGAGCTTAATGATTGAGCTGAACCTTTGCCAACATCACCATAACCGGCAACCACAGCCACTTTCCCGGCCAACATCAAATCAGTTGCTCTTCTGATGGCATCAACCAACGATTCGCGGCATCCGTATTTGTTATCAAATTTAGATTTTGTTACGGAGTCGTTCACGTTAATCGCGGGAGTGTACAAGGTTCCGTTCTTCATTCTTTCATACAAACGGTGAACACCGGTGGTGGTTTCTTCCGATAGGCCTTTGATATCTTTTATCAATTCAGGGAAGCGGTCAAAAACCATGTTGGTTAAATCCCCGCCGTCATCCAAAATCATGTTGAGGTGTTTTCCACCTTCAAACGCATTGAGCGTTTGTTCAATGCACCAATCAAACTCTTGTTCGCTCATTCCTTTCCAGGCGAAAACCGGAATGCCGGCTGCGGCAATGGCTGCGGCTGCGTGATCCTGAGTAGAAAAAATATTACAGGATGACCAGGTAACTTCTGCTCCTAACTCTTTTAAAGTTTCAATAAGAACGGCCGTTTGGATGGTCATGTGTAAACATCCGGCAATTCTTGCCCCTTTCAAGGGCTTGGAGGCTCCGTATTCTTCTCTGAGAGCCATTAGACCGGGCATTTCAACCTCGGCCAATTTAATTTCTTTTCTGCCCCACTCAGCTAAAGAGATGTCTTTAACTTTGTATTTGGCGGTGTTTTCTGTGCTGGTAGCCATATTTATGAATTGAGTTGCAAAGTTACAAAAAGCCTGAAAAACAGACAAATAATGACTGTTATTTTCAACCGAGCCAATCGTCTTGTTGCGCTAGGTAACAAGCCCGGGGCTAAAAAAGTTTTTGGAGTAAGGACTATTTTTTCAATTGCCAAACAAAGGCACCCTTTTTATCCACGTAGGCAATGGTGCCGGTTTTAAAGGAGCCTATTCTTACATAGGCAAGGTCGTTTCTGAAATCGGAAGGAAAATCAAAGTCTTTATCAATTACAATTTTTCCGGACTTATCGATGTATTTCCATTTTCCGTTTTTGGGGTCACCCACCCTAACACAGGCCAATCCTTCAGAAAAATTCATTGCCCCGTCAAACCTCGGATTAACAACAATTTTTCCGCTTCGGTCAATATAGCCCCATTTTCCACTCTTAAAATCACCTACCCTGATAGCCGCTATTCCGTCTGAGAATTGATTGGCTTTGTCAAATTGCGGTTCAATGACCATTTTTCCTGATTTATCAATAAAGCCCCATTTGCCGCGCTGCTCGTTGCCAATTCTAACGTTAGCGGTTCCTTCTTTAAAGTCGAAACAATCATCATAAGCAGGTTGAATCACAAATTTGCCGGTTTTATCAATATAGCCGTATTTACCTGTTTTAGAATCTCCTTTTTTTACTCTTGCAAGTCCTTCTGAAAAATCAAATGCATAATCATACATTGGTTCAACCACCACTTTGCCGGTTTTATCATAATACCCCAGTTTGGTTCCTTTTTGAAAACGGGCCATTCCATCGCTAAAGTTGTAGGCGTAATCAGCCACAACCTCGAATAAAACCTTTCCGCTTTTATCAATGTATTTCCATTTTCCAGCCTCTTTTACAACAGCCATCCCCTCTTTGAATTTAAAGGCTTCATCGTATTTAGGAGCGATGGCCACCTTTCCTTGTTTGTCTAGATAGCCCTTTTTTCCGCCTTCTTTAACCACTGCCATTCCTTCAAAATATTGCTCTCCTAAAGAAAACTTGGCTTCCACGATCACCTTTCCCGACTGGTTAATATACCCATATTTTCCGCCCTCCTGAAAGGGATACAGAACATCTTGGGCATTGATTGTCAGTGAAAAAAAACACAAAAAAATTGCAATCAAAGATTTAAAAATTCGGTATTTTGGGGAAAGATTCATGACATGAAAAGTTTGGTCCTGCAAATATTTGCACTTTTACAAAGATGAAAAAAATTTGTTTCCACATCAAAAAATTGAATTAATTTATCGCAAATGCCTGTTTATCCGATACAAATTTCACGTCAAGAGATTCAACTTCTGTTGTGGAAAATTACAGAATCCGTGGACTTTTTCAACACCCACTATGCCGGATTGAAGGTGCCCGGGCACATCACCCATGAGGAAAAAATTCTTGAGTTTCTCGCTTCTCGTGCGGCTTTCAGCCTTGTTCTTCCTCAAGTTGAATTAAATAAAACACCTGATGGGAAACCGATAGTCGAAATTGAAGGTCACGTTTCCATCAGTCACACCCATCGTTGGGCTGCTGTTGCCTATAATCCTGATGGCCCGGTAGGGCTCGACCTGGAGATTGTTGCAGAAAAAGCATTTCGACTAAGAAATAAATTTAGCAAAGAAGAAGAATGGACTCCTTTGCAAAAATCCACTGCATTCGGGGATTTCGTACTTTTTTCCGTAATTTGGTCCGTGAAAGAAGCCGTTTATAAATTGTTACCCCATAAAGGCTGGCTTTTCAAGGAGGATTTTTTCCTGACATCACTGAACCAAGAACTTCAACGCTTCACCGTTGAAGTACAGAAAAGGGATGGGAAAAAACAATTCGTGAAAGGAACTTTTCAATTTATTGAGAACATTGTGATGGTGGTGGCAATAAACGATAATGTTGACAAGCAATGAGTGTTTACGAACAAATAGTACGTGGTAAAAAAAAGAAGTTTGCTGTTTTGATTGACCCCGACAAGGTTAGTGGCAAGGCCCTTGAAAAAATGGCTTCTGTTTGTCAGCATGCTGCTGCCGATTTTATTTTTGTTGGAGGTAGTTTATTAACCCGCGATTTATTTGATCAATGTGTACAGGTTTTAAAGAACAGTTGCGACAGGCCATTGGTGTTGTTTCCGGGCAATGTGCTGCAAATCAGTCACCGTGCAGATGCCATCTTGTTCCTTTCTTTGCTTTCTGGCAGAAACCCTGAATTACTCATTGGAAGACACGTTGTTGCCGCTCCCTTGTTAAAGGATAGTCCATTGGAAGTTATCCCTACTGCTTATTTGTTGGTGGATGGCGGAATCAATACCACCGTGGCTTATATGAGCAACACCCAGCCCATACCGGCCGACAAGCCCGAGATAGCTGCTGCAACAGCCCTTGCAGGCGAAATGTTGGGAATGAAGCTTACTTATCTGGATGCAGGTTCAGGTGCCATCAACCCTGTTTCTGCCAAAATGATTGAACAGGTTAAAAAGGAATCTGGCTTGCCCTTAATTGCCGGCGGAGGAATTCGTACTGTTCATCAGGCAGCCACAGCTTTTGATGCAGGAGCCGACTTGGTGGTTATGGGAAATAAATTAGAAAAAAACCCGGAAATAGCCTTTGAGTTAGCTGAGTTTACCCACAAATACTAATGCTTATTCGTTAAGGGTTTAAAACTATATCCTAGTTGAAAACAATGGCTGAGAAACTCGGGTAAAATTTCTTTCAACAAAGCAAAGGCCTTCGGGCTATCATGAAAAACAACAATGGCACCGGGCTTTAGCTTACGCTTCAAGTGGTATAGAAGTGTTTGAGGTGATTTGTTTTTATCGAAATCATAGCTTAATAAATCCCACATAACAAGCTGATAGCCTGCATTGCGCAAGAGTCTTGCTTGCGATGGCAGTATCTTCCCGTAGGGTGGCCTAAACAACTTAGAAGGCACATAATGGGCACATTGCAGAACATTGTCGAGGTACTCTTTTCTTCCCGACTTCCAACCATTGATATGAGAAAAAGTATGATTGCCTAGGGTATGGCCATCGGCCAAAATTTGTTGAACAAGGTCAGGGTTTTGTTTGGCATTGTTGCCGGTTAAAAAGAAGCAAGCCTTTGCATTATACTCCTTCAACAGAGCAAGCACAAAAACAGTTTCAACAGCAAAAGGACCATCGTCAAAGGTTAAAAACACCTCTTTTCTTCCACCTGTTTTAACACTCCATAAAGCTCCCGGAAACAGGCTTCTGACAGGCAATGGCACCCTTGACCAAATCATGGCTAAGATACTCCGCCCATGTATTTTTGTTGCAATACATTAAACCGTGTTTCAAGATTCTTTTCAAGATCTTTTTGCTGGTTCATTTTTACAATTTGCAACATCCGCTGAAAAACACTCATGGCTTGCTGGACTTCATTTTCAATGTTCTCAAGCATTTTACCTTTAAAGCGGAAATAATAATTTAAATCCTGCTCGTAAATATCTGCTAGTTCCTTTATCAGGTCGTTCGCTTCTTTGGTTCGATCCAATTGATACATGCACTCGGCAATCGGAATCATGAAATAGTTATAAGGAACATTCTTCTTCGGCATTACTTTCAAACACAAATTAAGCACCTCGGTTGCCTTGTCTTTTTTACCTTCTTTAATTAAATCAAGACAAAGACGAGCAAAATTGTTTCTGAAATTCATGGTCATTCGAAGGTTGTTTTCATCCATGAACAAATTATTGGCGTCCACCCCTCCCCACTTAAACTTCTTCACCATGTTTTCATACATGATGTCTGTGTTAATCCTTCCGGTCTGTCCATCTGGTGAAACCATATTAACCGGTATTAAACGATAGGCCAATCCCTCTAACTGGAAGTAGTTATCCAGCCCCAGGTAACTATCATCTCCAACGGTAATGGCGAAATAAATCGGACGTTCCCAGTTGTTGGTAGCAATGATGTCCATGATCATTAAATCATTTTTCATCAAATAACTTTTCTTGATTTCCCATGGCATTCCTTTCAGAATTTGTGATGCCATAGAAGCAGGAACAGTACCATTTTTTAACACCTTGGCTGTGTCAACAGGAATAAAAATTTTGCCTGTAGGTAGATAATTCAACTGCATTCCATTACCGGCCGGCAGTTTTTGTTCGTCTTTCTCACTAGCAACAAAGGCAACCAAATCCTTAACATTATAATATTTTGTGCTGTCTATTCCTATATTGGGATTAAAATAAACAGGAATATAATCTCTTGTGCCCTGGCGATATTGTTCTTCCGTAAGGGTGAGTGGAACAGGAGGAGAGTCATACGCTTTTCTTCTCATTTGTTCAATGTACCAATCGGTGTTTGAAAGGCTTAGGTTAACCACTCTTACATCTGTTCTGAAGCCCTCAACCTCTTGTGCATACCAAAGAGGGAAGGTATCATTATCACCATTGGTAAACAAAATAGCATTGGGTGCGCAGCTGCTAAGGTAATTAAAGGCATAATCTCTAGCCGTATAACGATGAGAGCGATCATGGTCGTCCCACCCTTCTTTTGCCATCAATACAGGAGCCGCAACCAGACCGATGGTTGTAGCTAGCACCACCGGCACCACACCCTTAACTTTCTTTGCAAAAAATTCATGAATGGCCAAAACACTCAGGCCAATCCATATACAGAATGCATAAAAACTTCCTACATAACCATAATCCCGCTCTCTGGGTTGGTAAGGCGTATTGTTCAGGTAAACAATAATGGCCAAACCCGTTAACAGAAACAACAAGAAAACCACAAAACCGTCGGCACGGTCTTTTTTGAACTGATAAAACAAACCTACTAAGCCAAGGATCAAGGGTAAGAAATAAAAACTATTGTTTGCCTTATTACCGGTAATGCTGCCCGGCAAATTATCTTGTGGTCCTAAACGAATCGAATCAAGAAAATCTATTCCTGATTTCCAGTTGCCTTTTAAAACACTTCCGTGGCCTTGCAAGTCGTTTTGACGGCCTACGAAATTCCACATGAAATAACGGGCATACATGTGACCAACCTGGTATTTAAAAAAGAAGGTTAAATTCTCACCAAAAGTAGGTCGATTTATTACCACGGGCTCTCCACGGTTGTTTTCGGTTTTAATCGGCACACCTACTATTCCTGCCCAATCTTTATAGCCAATAACGTGGTTACGTTGGTCACTGTGCATTCTTGGAAAAATTGTGCAAAATGCAGGATCATAATTAGGAATTGTTCCTTTTCTATCCTGTGTAACTACGTATTTGCCTTTGGCAACATCCTTCGTATATACCGGGTTTCCGTCATTGTAGGGCTTGTTCTTATCCAAAGGGGCATTGTAATATTGTCCGTAAAGGATAGGCCAATCACCGTATTGTTCACGGTTTAGGTATGAAAGAAGATTAATGGCGTTTTCAGGGTTGTTTTCATCCATTGGCGGGTTCGCCTGAGAGCGAATTACCAAAATGAAAAACGTTGAATAACCAATCAGCATCATGGTAACGGAAAGAATGGCCAGGTTCCAAAGTGGTTTTTGTTTTTTATGGGTATAACGAATACCTAACACAACCGCCACCAAGAGGAAAATAAAATAGAAAATGGTACCTGAATTAAATGGAAGACCGAGGGTGTTAACAAAAAACAACTCAAACTTAGCTGCCCAACTTGCAATTCCGGGAATGATACCGGCCTGAACAACTCCTAAAAGCAAAATAGAAAAAAGAAATGTTAAAAGAAAGCCTTTTCTGTTGGGGGTAAACTTTTTAAAATAATACACAAAAACGATGGCCGGAATTGCCAACAAGTTCAATAAATGGACACCAATGGAAAGACCCATAAAGAAGGCAATTAGTACAATCCACTTTTCGTTGTGTTCTTCATTGGCAAGTGTTTCCCACTTCAGAATGGACCAAAAAACAATGGCAGTAAAAAAAGAGGACATGGCATAAACTTCTCCTTCAACCGCAGAAAACCAAAACGAATCAGAAAAGGTGTAAGCAAGTGAACCTACCAAACCGGCACCCATAATGGCCAAAACACTATTGGCATCAAGGGCTCCCTTTTTGGACATTAATTTTTTGGCAAAGGCCGTAATGCTCCAAAACAAAAACAAAATGGTAAAGGAGCTGGAAAGTGCCGACATGGCGTTAACCATTTTAGCGGCTCCGGAAGGGTCAGAAGCAAAAAGCGTAAAAATACGACCAATCAAATTAAAAAGCGGAGCACCCGGCGGGTGACCAACTTCTAGTTTGTAGGCTGTTGAAATGTATTCTCCACAATCCCAGAAACTGGTTGTAGGTTCAATCGTTGACAGATAAACCCAAGAGGCAAACACAAACACAAGCCACCCCAAAAGGTTATTAATCTTTTGATAATTTTTTACAAGATTTTCCATTTTCGCTATATAATTCCGTTAAACTGGCGGAATAAGAGGGCGAAAATAGCAAAATAGTTAATACATTCCCTCAAGGAAGAATGTAATAAGGCCGATTAACAAATATTAATGTTGCGCTAAAGCAGGTTTATTCGGGCAATTAATTCGTCTTTGTATGACCCGCCAATGGGTATCATTTTTTTGTCTTTCTCTAAAATAAGATTAGGATAATCAATGGCAGCAATCTGATCAAGGCGAACAATAAACGAGCGATGAACTCTTACAAACTCTGTTTGAGGGAGTTTAGCGAGTATGTCCTTCATGGTAGAGTGAATGGTATATCGCTCTGAAGAAGTCTGCACAATCACATAATCCTTTAGTGCTTCAACAAACAAAATCTCGGAGGATTTTACCCGTACAAGTTTGGCATTAGAGCGAATAAAAATACTTCCCATTCCGCTTTCTTTGTTTTCTACCAGCGAATAAAGCAAGTCGCGTTCTTTCTGCACCTCTGAGACCTTTTGATGCTTGTAAATGGCCATTTCAATGGTCGTATGTAAGTCTATTTCTTTAAAGGGTTTTATGATATATCCATAAGGTTCTGTGATTTTTGCCTTGTTAAAGGTACTTTCATCGGCATAGGCGGTGAGAAATATAATGGGAATGTTCAATTCTTCCCGAATCATTTTGGCCGCTTCTATGCCACTCATTGGTCCCTTTAACATGATATCCATGAGCACCAGATCGGGTTGTTTCTCTTTTGCGGAAACAATCGCGCTTTCACCGGTTGACACAACATCCACCACATTGTAGCCCAATTTCTTAAGACTATGCTGAATATCTTTTGCCACAATGCTTTCGTCTTCAACGACCAAAATATTTGATTTTGACATGGTTTTCTTGTTTTAATAGTTCTTTTTAAACCTGATTAAAAATCCGGTTCCGCTTAATTTATTTTGTTTGATAATGCTTCCATCGAGCTGTTCGACCAATGAGGTAACCAATTGTAAGCCAAGAGTATCTGTTCTAGCAAAATCAAGCTTTTGCGGAAACCCAATCCCATCATCCACAACGGTTAATTCTACAAATTTCGCTTTTTCTTTCATTGTAACCACTAATTTTCCCTTTTTTCTTCCTTCAAAGGCATATTTAAAGGCATTTGATACCAATTCATTGATGATTAGTCCGCAGGGAATTGATTGATCGAGTGAAAGCTGAACCGATTCTGCCAAAATCTCTACCGACACAGCATTCGCTTCTTTTTGATAAGAATACTGCAAATTTTGAATTAAGTTTTTTAGGTATTCTTCAAAATTCAATGCTGCAAAATCCTGTGTGGTATAAAGGCTTTCGTGAATAAAAGACATTGATTTTATGCGGTTCTGAATTTCCTTGAAAACATCATCTGTTTCAGGATTGCTGATGTAGGAGCGTTGAAGATTAAGGATACTCGAAATTACCTGTAAATTGTTTTTTACCCTGTGGTGAACCTCCTTCAACAATACTTCTTTCTCTTTCAAGGAATTGTAAATTTCAAACTGGGCCGACATTTTTTCAGAAATATCGTGCGCAATGTAAACCACTTCGTTTATGGTTTTATCAGGCAAAACAATGGGGTCGAGAAAAACTTGGTAATAAATCCTTTGGCCGTTTTTATTGAGAATTTTATAATCGTATTGTTGAGGGTTTCCCTTTAAAGCCGAAAGATGTGCTTTTACATAATAATCATACTGTTCTGTGGGGAAACTTTTCTTCACTTCAAGGTCGGTTGCCGCACCAATATAGGGTTTTACACCAAGGTCTTTATAGGTTTGTTTTTCGTATATTTTATTGAAAGAGGTTAGTTTAAAGTCTTTGTCGATGGTATAGATCAAATTAGAGGTTGTTTCAAAAATTGCTTCCAGCTTGGCCCTTTGGTCTCTCATTTCTTTCTCGGCCTGTTTCTTGTCGGAAATATTATGTCCCACGCCTGCAATTTCCTGAATGGGTCCTTCCATCATTAATACCGGACTTAGAAAAATTTCCCAAGTGGTTGACTCACCTTTTCTATTGCGGAAAGATGTTTCAAAACTTACCGATTGCCCTTTAAAAACCTCATTGATTTTGCTCATCCATAATTGATGATTCTCTGGAGTGGTTATCATCCTCTTATCATCCATCTTAAGTCCTAAAATTGGTTTCACCTCATAAACATCATGAATAAACTTTATCATGTTGGTATTGAAAGATGTCAGCGACATTTCCTTGTTAAATGAAAAAACCAAGTGGGTGCTGCTTTCCAAGATCGCATTCAATTTAGATTTTTGCTCAAGAAGTTTTTCCTGCGACTTTTTTATTTCGGAGATATCACTGTAAACAACAATAAAATAAATGGGTTTTTTAGCATCGTTCTTTACCAAACTAAGATTGACATTGCAATAAATTGTTTTCTTTGATTTGCTAATCAATCTTTTATCAAAAAACGATTGATTTGTTTTATTGGTGAGTGCATTATTGAAGTAGGTACTAAGCAATTCCCTATCGTCGGGATGAGTATACCTTGAAAGCTCTTCGCCCGACAGTTTGTTTTCGGCAACCTCCAGCATCTCGGAAAAATGTTGATTTACCTGCAATAAATTTCCTTCAAGAGATATTTTTGCAATTCCAATCAATGCCTGATTAAAAATGGCTTTGTAGCCCTGTTCACTGGCCCTATGTTTTTCGCGCTCCTCCTTAATCATGGTAAGATCCCTCGAAACCCCCATAACTCCCACCACATTTCCCTTCTCATCAAACAAGTCGGCGGCCGTTAAATAGGAACTAAATTCGTTCCCTTTTGCATCAATGTTTCTGACTTCTCCGGCAAAAACACCATGCTTTTTTAAGCTGTCGCTCACCCTTTGAAACTCACTTATATCACGATAAAGTTGATGGTTATAAAGTGAAAAAATTTCCGGCTCCTTACAACCAAATGCCTTTTGTGCGGCAATATTAAACTCTGTTATTCTTCCATTGTTATCGTTCGCTATGATTATATCCAATGAGCTATTCAGGATATTTTTGATGTAGGACTGAGAGTGAGAAAGCTCCTGCTGAATTTTTTCTCGTTTATGAATCTCCTCTTCCAGTCGTTTGTTGGTTTGTTCCGCTATTTGGGCCCTTAAAGATTCCTCTTTCAGTTTCTTCTCCTGACTTAAATCGTGAATTACCACCAGTGTAGCCGGAGAACCTTCAAATAAAAAGGGAATACTTTTGGTTTCAACATGTACCTGCTCTCCGTTAGCAGCAACAACTTTTATTGGGAAAAAAGGCTGCTCTTTGCCTTCCTGAGAGGCTTTTATTCTTTGTTTTACTGCTTCGCGAAAATCAGCAGCTACATAATCCATCTCTGATTTTCCCAAAATTTCAGTCGTGGAATTTAACCTGAAAATTTTAATAGTTTCCATGTTAGCATAGATTATTCTTCCCGATTGGTGAATAATAATGCCCGTTGGCAAAAAATCTACCAGGTTTTTATACTTCTCTCTTGAATCAAAAATCTCTTTCTCTGCTATCTTCTGAGGTGTAATATCCGCAATAAAACCTTCCAATGCCTCTAGATTTCCTGTATCAGAAAAAACAGGAACACCTTGCTCTCTTACCCAGGCTAATTCTCCGTTTTTGCGCAATATCCTGTATTCTATAACAAAGGGATGTTTGTTTTTAACTCCCTGTTGAACGGCCTCCCAAACATGGTTTTGATCCTGTTGGTGCACCATGTTGCCATACGTTTTGGGCTGGCCACTTACAATTTCAAATGCCGTATAGCCCGTTAAACCCAATGAACCATCACTAACAAATTCCATGGTCCAGTCCTTGTTGTTTAAACAGCGATACGCCATTCCTGGCAAATTTTTTATTAAAGTGCTCAGCTTTCGTTCACTTTCTTTTAAATGCCTTTCAACTATTTTTCGCTGTGTGATGTCGGAAAAAATAGCTTGAATACAAGGTTCCCCTTTAAACACAATAGGGTTTGAACGTACCCTAATATCAATCACCGAACCATCCGTTTTTTTTAATTTCATCTCAACATCGCCAAGGTCTTTTCCTCTGTAAATAAGATTAATTTTTCGATCAATCTCCGGATGAAATTTTTCCAATAAAAAACGATAAATGGAATGCCGGTTTATTTCCTCTTGTGTAAGCTCTTTGCTTCCCACAATCTCCATGGCGCCTTTATTCGCGTAAAGAATCCTATCTGAGGTGTAAATAATTACACCATCAGGTAAATTATTCACCAATAGTTGGTAGCTATCCTTTTGTTCTTTTAAATCGGCTTCTAATTTTTTTCTCTCTGTTATATCCAAACATATTCCGAAAAGTTTACTTTGTTTTACTTCATTTTCCTTTTCGGTTTTGCATTGCAAATAAAAATATTTAACCTCTTTATTTGGTAAATTTACCTTAAGATCAATGGTAAATTCTTTTCCGGTTTTAATAGCTCTTCTGATTAATCCATCGAACTCCTGTTTTTGTTCTTTATCAATAAAAACATTGATGTATTCCTTAAGTGTTGGCGGTACACTGCGAGCCGAAAGCAAATGCATTTTAAGCATAGATTCCGACCATTGAGCCGTATGACTTTTTAGATCTATCGTCCAGGTTCCTGATTGTACAAAATGTTGTTCAGAATCAATTCTTCTGATGGTTTTTTCTAAATCCTTTTTGGAAGAAATATCCCTGATCAACACCATCAAATGTGGCTTGTCATCAAACCATAAAGGAGAAACAGAAACTTCCCCATGAAAAACACTGTTATTGCCCCGATTAAAAAACCAATCCAGTTTTTTAGTTTCCTTTGATTTAATGGTTTCCTTCTCTATTGTTTTCCAGAAGTTTTTTGTTTGACCGTCGGGTTGTTGTTGCAGCGACAATTGAAGAATACCAGCATGCCGTAATTCATCGGAGCTAAGCATAAACAATGAAAGAGCAGCATCATTAAACTCTATAATTTTTCCATCAGAAATTAATAAGATGGCCTCTTTCGAAAAATTAAAAAGCACTCTGAATTTTTCATCCAGAACAAAAGCTTTCTTTTCAACTTTCTCTATTACTGATAATCCCGGAAAATAATTTTTTCCGGAGGCTATAAAATTTTGTAACCTAACTATCTCAGCAATCAGCTGGTCTTTCGTTTTTTTGGATAAATCATCCATGAAATTGACGGCAATTCATTTTCCCGCCAAGTTAAGGAAAAATCAAGGATCTTCGATAGATGAATTATAGGGCACCTTCACCCCGTCTATTTTAACCTCCTGTCCATTTTCATATTGGAAGGTACTTAACAATACTCCTTCTGTATCGTATCGTCTCCAGGAGGCGTCTTTTACCCCCATAATATAGGAGCCTTCTTCTCTCAATCGGCCATTGTAATGATAGTAAGAAAACTTACCATTTTCCAATCCGGTAATGTAAATACCTTCAGCAACTACTTTTCCGTTTCCGGTATAGGTAACCTTCCATAAACCTTCCTTCTCTCCGTTTCGGTATTCACCTTCCTCTTTTTCATCACCGTCAATCATGAACCAGGCGCCTTCTTTTAAACCTTCGGTAAATAATCCTTTGGTAATAACAGCGCCACTATCACTGTATTCTATCATTACTCCTTCCGGTAAACCCCTTATAAAACTTTCTTCCCGCAAAAGGTTTCCCGAATCGTAAAACCACTTCCAGTCACCAGTTGGCTTTCCGTCTTTTGTAAAGCTTCCCCGCTGTTCTATTTTCCCGTTTTGATAATAATAAATCCACTCGCCTATTCTTCTGTCGTTAAGATATTCCCCTTCGCCTTTCAGTTGTCCGGTGTTATAAAATTCCTTCCATTTACCCTGTTTATAACCCTTCTCATCGGTTACGCCTTCGCCAATTAAATATCCTTCTTTGTATAACTCTCCACCCGTAATTTTTCCTTCTTCATCATATTTTCTGGTAATTCCCTCTGGTACTCCTTTGTTGGATGTTCCTGAAGTTTTAATTCTACCATTGGCATGATAGGTGTTTTTAACATCCAACTTAACAAGTTCTGCAACATTTTTTTGTAAAACACCTTCAATATATTTTTGTGCCAGAATCAAATTTCCATCCTTCGCAAATTCCTTATAATAGCCATCTAATAAATCATCCCTGTATTTCATTTCTTTATGAACAGAGCCATCAGGGTAAAACTCTTTCCAGATTCCCTGTTTCTTTCCAAATTTATCAACACGATTTATTTTTTCTTCCCTGTTAACAAAACCATTCTTGTAGGTAATTATGGTAATTATGGTTCCATTTTTATCAAATTCCTTTCCTACTCCTTCTTCTTTACCTTTTACAAAAGGTACCTCTTTAAATTTATATCCTTCCTTGAAATAAAAGGAAAGACCATCCCTTACATCATTGACAAATTTTTCTTCTGAAATTACTAAACCGGATTCAATATCATAGACTTTCTTAACACCATTTTTCTTTCCTTCTTTGTATTCAAAAGCTACAGAGATCTTACCACTTTCATGATAAAATTTCCATAATCCGTCTAACTGTTGTTTGAACCGATTACCTTCTGATTTTAATTTACCATTTTCATAATAATTTTTCCAATATCCATCTGGCTTTCCTTCCAATAAATTTCCTTCACTCGAAATATTTCCATTGGGAAAATAAAACTTTTTATAACCAGTGTAAGTGGTATCCTGACCGAAAATATTTCCGGTCAAGAAAACCAACAATATGAAACAATAATTTTTCATGATAGTGCCAACATTCTGGTCATCGAAATTTCTGCCTTTTTTCTCAAGCCTTCATCCATCATTAACTCAGGAGTTTCATTTTTTAAACAAAGATAAATTTTTTCTAAAGTATTCATCTTCATAAAAGGACAATCATTACATGCACAATTGTTATCGGGCGGAGCAGGAATCAAGGTGGCTTGTGGGGCTGCTTTCTGCATTTGATGCAAAATTCCGGATTCAGTTGCAACAATGAACTCTCCTGTTGGATTTTTTCGAACAAATTCAAGAAGGGCTGTTGTACTTCCAATAAAATCGGCAATATCCAATACAGGATCTTCACATTCGGGGTGCGCAATCATTAAAGCCTTTGGATTTTCAATTTTTAATTCATGAATTTTTCGTTCTGAAAAAAGCTCATGCACAATACAACTTCCATCCCATAATATCATATCTCTTCCAGATTTTTTTGCAATATATCTACCTAAATTTTTGTCCGGAGCAAAAATTATTTTCTCATCCAAGGGCAATGAATTTACTATTTTTAAAGCATTCGATGAAGTGCAAATAATATCTGACATTGCTTTAATTTCTGCACTACAGTTAATGTAGGAAATTACAGTATGATCAGGATATTGGGCTAAAAATTCTTTAAATTTATCTGGCGGACATGTATCTGCCAATGAACAACCTGCCTGCATATCTGGCACCAGGACTTTTGTTGTGGGGTTGAGAATTTTTGCTGTTTCCGCCATAAAATGCACTCCGGCAAAAACAATGATATCTGCTGTACTTTTTGCTGCTTGCTGCGACAATCCTAAACTGTCTCCAATATAATCAGCAATATCTTGAATATCAGTATCTTGATAATAATGAGCCAGAATAATTGCATTTTTCTGCTTTTTCAACAATGCTATCTCAGTAATAAAATCAATATTCATTTTTTTCTTTTTTTTAATGAAGAACCTTTATAGTTCTTATTAGGCTGTTAATTTGGTTCAAAGAAAAAGAAAATAATGCTTGCAATTGTTGATTTCAAGATTCAATGAAGGGTTAACCAACAGGTAATCATTTCCTAATGCATTGATTTGCTTATTTTTCCTTTTTCATTAACAGTTGTTGATAAACCATTACCCACAAATCTTTTCTTCCTCATTTATTAACGTTGAACCTTTCGTTTTGTTGATAGCACCTCCTAATTATTCTTGAAACTTTTTCTTTTTTGACCATTTTGAATCAATTTTGATTCTTTTTTTTCTT
>JBILVQ010000215.1:0-5228 GCA_044370375.1 Bacteroidia bacterium | reverse complement strand
CATCAACAACTTTGATTTGCGCTTTGAATATTATCCTAAACCAGGTGAAATCATTGCCGTTAGTGCTTATTACAAAACCTTTAAAGACCCAATCATCAGGGCATTTAATCCAAAGGCAACCATCCCGGAACTTACCTTTATCAATGTTGACCAAGCAGAAATCATGGGACTTGAGTTCGAGTTTAGAAAAAGTTTGGGCATGTTTCATGAGACCTTAAAAGACTTTTTCATCAATACCAATTTAACCCTCATCCAATCAAGAGTAGATGTTCCACAAAATGAAATAGACAATGCCCTTAATGTTGATTCCACCTTTCAGTTAAGTACGCGTCCTTTTCAGGGACAATCACCCTACATTGTGAATGCCATCCTTTCTTATGTGAATCAAGAATTAGGACATGAGTCAGCGCTTTCTTTCAATGTGTCAGGAGCAAAACTCTACAGTATCTCAATGTTTGCTACACCCGACATCTACGAAAAACCGGTTCCAATTTTAAATTTTAAAACCAGTCAGAATTTGGGCAAATATTGGATTGTTTCCTTTTCTGCCAGAAACTTGTTAAACAGCTCCATCGCCAAAACGCAGCAATTTAGAGGCGGAGAATATGTGGCCGAATCATTTCGTATTGGTCGTACTTTCAGTCTAGGACTAGCCTTTAGAGTAAGATAATGCCAATTCTAATTGTAAAAAACAGAAAAAAGCCGCTGCCACCACAGCGGCTTTTTCATGTGAAAAATTTTGTTTTGGCGATTAAATCATTTAATTTAGAGGAAAATTTTTGAACCAATTTATGAAAAAACTCTTACTCGCTGCCGCTCTGTTCTTTGGTGCATGGACGGCAAACGCACAAAACCCAAGCCCTTTTTGGGTCGAAAACTTTGAAAATGTATGTGCCACGGGCTGCGGTGCAGGCTCCTACACCGGTCCTAATGGCGCTTGGTCAGTTGCAACCCTTGCCGGCAATACAGGAGATGTTCCCAATGAATGGTACATTAGCTGTGCCGAGTCTGGTTACACTCCGGGAGGCTGCTCCTCTACCTGTCCAGGTACAGGCGATGGGGTAACCATTCTTCCTACAGGTGGATCTTTGCATCTTGGATCAAACGTTAATATTCTAGGAGATATCGGAGCTCGCTTTTACAGCGGTGCCGGCTTTCCTGGTTTATTGGATGCATCAACAGAAGTGAGGGTAGAATCACCTACCATTAATTGTACAGGAAAAGCAGATATCAATGTTGCCTTTACCTACATTGAAGGTGGAGATGGAACAATTGACAATGCAACCCTATGGTATTTTGATGGAAGCACCTGGACACAAATCACCGACATGCAAAAAACAATGTGCTGTTCCGGTGCCTGTGATGGCGTAAATCCCGGCATGTGGGGCCTTTTCAACATACAGTTGCCTGCCTCTGCAGATAATAACGCCAATGTAAAAATTGCTTTCGTTTGGGTTAACAACAATGATGCTGCAGGAACAGATCCTTCTTTCGCAGTTGATAACTTAAATATTTACGAAGCTCTTCCTTCAACCAGCAACACCATTACGGTGGGTGAGTTTACACTTCCTAAGGTTTGCCAAAATGCCCCTTTTAATATTGATTATACTGCAACAGGAACCTTTAATGCCGGCAACCAATTCATTGCCGTTATTTCTGATGCCAATGGTGTGTTCTCTCTCAACCCTACCCCAATTGGGGCAATTACCAGTGTGGCGCTTTCAGGAACTATTCCTTGCATTATTCCTTCTTCCATTACACCCTCACCCGGTTATAGAATAAAAGTACTTGGTTCCATTCCTGCACAAGATTCCCAAAACAGTACCAATGCCTTCGAAGTACAAGGAAATCCCTTGGCAAGCGTTTCACCCAGTGGACCCATTGATTTGTGTAGCGGACAATCTGTAACACTTGCTGCCAGCAGTGGAGACGTATATTTGTGGACACCCGGAAATGAAACAAGTTCTTCCATACAGGTAACAACATCGGGAGTTTATAATGTTAAAGTTACACAAGCCAATTCTTGCTTCACTATTTCTCCTGATGTTACCGTTAATGTTCTAAACAATGCTATTCCAATTGTAATTGCTAGCGATGATGTAACATTTTGTGAAGGAGGAACTGTAGATCTTTCAACAGCACCTGCTTCGGCCTATTTATGGAGCAATGGCGAAACTACGCAAACCATCACCGTTGACCAAACTGGCGACTATAGCGTTACCGTTACCTACCCTAATGGTTGCACCAATACCTCGGCAATTACCAGTGTTGTTGTAAACCCAACACCTGCTCAACCTATTATTTCTCCTTCCGGACCAATTAACCTTTGTACCCCTGCAACCGTTACTTTGTCTTCTTCCTTTTCTGGCGGAAACGTTTGGAGTACAGGTGAAACAACCGACAATATCCTTGTAGCCACAGCAGGAACCTATTCTGTTACTTATACCGATGGCAATGGCTGTAAAAACACCAGCGAGGACGTTATTGTAACCGAAAGCGCAGGAGCTGTTGCTTCAATTACCACTAGCACTGGCGACAATATACTTTGCACAGGAAGCACGATGACCTTAACTTCAAACGCTTCAACAGGAAACCTTTGGTCAACAGCAGAAACCACACCTTCTATTATAATTAACGCAGCAGGAACCTACGAGTTAACCGTAACAAATAGCAGTGGTTGTTCCGCTACTGCATCGGTTGTAATCACAGAATCAAATTGTGGGGTGCCAACAACTCAATTAAGAAGCACTGATTGCGGAAACTTAAATTTTAACCTGCAAAGCTCCATCGTTGCCGACCAGGTTGTGGGTGCAACTGAGTATGAATTTGAAATCAGAGATGCTGCTGATGTTAACATCATTGCCACCATTCTTCAACCCACTAGAACGCTTGTAATTGCAACCGTGGTTCCTGCATTAAACTGGGGTACCAACTATGTAGTTCGTGTACGTGTAAATTTAGGAAGCCAAATTGGCTCTTATGGTAATCCTTGTACTATTGGCTTTATTGAAGATCCAAATGTTCAAACACTTCCAACCACCCAACTGGCTGCAGCATTTTGTAATGCAACCAACCTAACCCTTACCGGTATTATTTTGGCCGATGCCGTTGCCGGTGCTACCCAGTATGAATTTGAATTCTCACAAAACAGCGCAGTTGTTGCCGCTTACACGCAAGCTTCAAATCAATTAAATCTTGCCTCCATTGCTCCGGCTTTAAATTGGGCCAACACCTATCAGGTTGCTGTGCGTGTTTATTTTGGTGCAACTGCCGGAAGTTTTGGTCAGGCTTGTAACATCACCTTTATTGCAAACCCTGCACAAAGTGGTATTGGAACTACGCAACTGGTTGCAGCGAACTGTGGAAGGCTTAACTTCCCACTAAACGGTGCTATTGGAGCAAACCCTGTTCCCAATGCAACCCAATACGAATTTGAATTCACACAAGGAGGATCACCTTATGCCACCAGAATTTCAAACAATCGCTTCTGCGGATTTAACGTTGTTAATCCTGCCTTGCAAGCCGGTCAGCAATATCAGGTAAGAGTTCGCGCCATTATCTCCGGAGTAGTCGGTAATTTTGGAGCTCCTTGTACCATCGGTCTTGTTAGCGGAGCACGCTTTGACCAAGGCTGGAACGCAACCGCAGAGGATTTTGAATTACAACCGGGCGAAGAACTTCCTGCTGAAATTACTTTGAGCAATAACCAGGATTTGAACATCCGCTTTATGCCAAATCCTTTTACTGAAAATGTAACGCTTAACATCAACAACACTGTTTCAGGTGCTTACAGTATCAGTGTTTTCAATGTAGAAGGCAAACTTGTACATTTCCAAAACAACCTTAACCAAAACACTGTATCAATAGGAAACAATCTTGAAAACGGATTGTACATTGTTGAATTACGCGGTGAAAATGGTTGGATACAAAGAGAAAGATTGGTGAAAAGCAATCGCTAAGCCGTCTTTTTAATAATAAAAAAGCCCGTCTAAATTAGACGGGCTTTTTTATTTTAGGACGGTGTACTATTCTCCTTTTACGAGATATTAAATGCTATCAATAACTTCCTACTCGAAGCCAATCAAAACCGCTCCCTTCTCAACAGCATCTCCCTTTTTGTAAACAATCTTTTTAATGACTGCATCCACCGGAGATTTAATAATATTCTCCATCTTCATCGCTTCTAACAGCAAAAGGGGATCTCCTTTCTGTATTTTCTGACCAACCTCTACCCTGATATCAATTACCAATCCGGGCATGGGCGCCTTCAATTCCGAAATTTTGGCCTTGGTACTTGCTCCTAATCCCATTTTCTCCAACAAAGTATCAAACCGGTCTTTCAACTCCATCGAAAAATTTGTCCCATTTACCTTAATCTGCATGGTTTTGGTTTCTTTCTCGATTGAAATTAATTCAACGTTATAGGACTTATGATCAAGCAGAAAATGATAATGCCCCTCCCCCAAAGCCAAAACATCAGCCTTCAGCAACACATCGCCTACTTTTGCTGTGCCGTCTGCGGCTATTTCAACCTGGCTAATACTCCTTCCGGATTTTACGGTGTACATAATGTTGTTTAATAAAATTCGTAGGTAAAATTATAAAATACAAGGTCATATTGTGAAGTTTTTCTTATCAATAAACTTTCCGGCAGTCCTGAAATATTATTGTAAAAGAAAAATCGCTCCTCTTGCGGTACATTGTTCTTAAGAAATTTTTGGCCACTCAGGCGCTTGTTCTCATAGGTAAACTGCAAGTTTTCAGTATATTGACCCATGGCATCGGTGAAATACTGATAGTTGCTGAGCTGACCGGAAGGGTCATAGGTATAGCTGTGAACTACCCTGGTACCTGTAGCAACAAAAGAAATTTCCTCTTTATCGGGACGATGCAAGGTGCTGTATAAAATACCCTCCTTGTAAACCACACCATCATCATTAAGGTATTTCTTTCTCATTTGTCCCGGTCCGTTGTAGGTATACTGAATTTGCTCCTTAGACAATACTTGTTGATTGGCAGGTTTAAAATCACGATAGCTTTCGTTCTCGGAAGTTTCTAAACAATGAATTACCTGGATCGGGCGCTGCAAACTATCCAATTTCAGATAGGTTGAGTTGAACCTGCCTTGCTCTGTTTTCCTTTTTACCAGATAGGTGCTGTCGGCTGTACGATAAAAAAAGATGAGTGTGCTGTCGCTGCTTCCCTCAAATGGCACCTCATAAATCCAG
>JBILVQ010000214.1:0-5231 GCA_044370375.1 Bacteroidia bacterium | reverse complement strand
ATTATTCTGCCGTGGCGGCCGATGATTTGTTTGGTAACTTCCATCGACACGCCCTTTTTGTCCCTTCCCTCTTTAACATGGCCTTGTTTAGCAAAAACACAGGTAATTTGTATTATACCCTGGGTAAAGAACAACAAATCGGGGTGCGCAATTCCTCACAAAAAAGAGAAGATATTCTGCATTTGAAAGGGTTGAATAACAAAACCGATTTCATTCCATCCATCCGAAAATCAGGATTTGAAACAAAGGTTAATTTTTATGGGCAAATAAAGCAGGATGGCAATTTTTTACTGCTAAATCAAAACAATGATTCGCTGAAACCATTGAGCTTCAATTACGATCGAAGAGAGTCTTCGCATGAGTTTTTGCCGGCCGGAAAAATCAAAAGTACCTTTACCGATGCAGGTTTTGAACGCGTTGAAGTCATCAGTGGGCCGGAAGGAAGCCTCAACCAAACCATCAAGGAATTAAATGAAGGTACAAGTTTGTGGAAATTCTGTATTATCATTGCACTTATTTTCATTACTTTGGAAATTATTTTGCTTCGATGGCTTTCTTAAATCCTGCTGAGCCCATTTATCTCAAGAACCTGCATGTTTTCTTTCCGGGTTCATCTTTTCATCAAAAAAAATGTAATCTCCTGATCAAAAGCGGGATGCTTCAAATCCATGAAGCAAGGGACGCTGCTAATGACCCAGAAGGCTTGGATTTAGAAGGCACCCTTCTCCTGCCGGGATTCATGGACCTAAGAGCCTCTTTTGGTGATCCCGGCCTTGAGGAAGATGAAGACCTAAACACTGGCGCAAGAGCAGCAGCAATGGGCGGATTTACAGCAGTGGCCGTTAACCCCAATGGCGCTCCTGTTACCGACAACAAATCAATGGTAGAATATATTCGGAACAAAGGTCAAGCATTGCCGGTTCATGTTTTTCCTTTGGGGGCAGTTAGCCTGAAAACCGAAGGAAAGGAGCTGGCCGAATTGTATGACATGGCCTTGTCAGGAGCAATCGCCTTCACCGACCATAAAAATGCCATAGACGATCCGCACCTGTTGATGCGCGCTTTGCTTTATGCACGTGGTTTCAACAAAAAAATAATTCAATTACCCGATACCAAACAACTTTCACACGGAGGTAAAATGCACGAGGGCAAAGTAAGTACCTTCAACGGTTTGAAGGGAATACCCTCGCTTTCGGAGGAATTAATGGTGAGCCGAGATCTTGATTTAGCTTCTTTCTACGATTGCCACATCCATTTGGGTGGAATTTCGAGCGCCAGATCTGTTGATTTGATTGCCAAAGCAAAAGCGGCAGGCACTAAGGTAACCTGCGATGTGCACGCCCTTCATTTGATGTTTAATGAGGGTGCCCTTGAAAATTTCGATAGTAATTTTAAAGTGAAACCCCCACTCAGAACCGAAGCGGACCGCCTTGCTCTTATCCGTGGCGTGAAGGAGGGTATTATTGACATCATTTGCTCCGACCATACCCCTAAGGAACATGAGAAAAAAGTAAAGGAATTTGATTTGGCTTCATTTGGAGCCTCACAAATTGAAACAGCCTTTCTGCAGGCTTACGAAGTTTTAGGGAAAGACGCACTTGGTGTGTTGGTAGAAAGAATGAGTACTGCACCACGTAAGTTGCTGGGCATTGAACTTCCTGTATTTGAATCAGGAAAAATGGCAGAGTTTACTTTGTTTTCACCTGAAAAAGAATGGACTTACCAATCAATGAACAAGCAATCCAAATCGGCCAACGCTCCCCTGCTCAACCATTGCTTTAAAGGGAAAATGGAGGGTGTTTTTTGTAAACAACAACTTACGCTTTTTCCCTGATTTTACAGATTAGGACAATGTACAAAAAAAGGGGACCATCATCAATGATCCCCTTTTTTATTTGGTAGCAAATAAGCGTAATTGCTTAATTCAACAATACTTTCTTAACATCTTCCAGAATTGCCAAGGCATGGTCTTTTGAATCGGATTCTGCATAAGTTCGCAACACAGGCTCTGTGCCGGAAGCCCTGATCATGATCCATTCATTTTCGTTCAGGAAATACTTCCAACCATCAAGGTCTTCGGTTCTCATTACTTTATGTGGCCCGAAAGCTGCATACTGTCCTTCCTTACACTTTTTAACAATGGCATTTTTTAGGTCTTCCTTGATGTGTAAATCATTTCTTTCAAATGCAAAGGGACCGGTAATAGCATAAACCTCATCGATTAATTCCCTCAACGATTTTCCGGTTTTGGCCATAAATTCGAAAATCACCAAACCCATCCAAACCCCATCCCGCTCAGGAATATGTCCCTTGATAGCAATTCCTCCTGACTCCTCTCCTCCAATCAAAACATCCTCTTTGATCATGATGCCACAAATGTATTTGAACCCGATTTTAACCACCTCAAGCGGTAGGTTGTAATGGGCGCACATGTTTTTGATTTTTACAGTGGTAGAGAAAGCTGTACAAACCTTTCCATTCATTTTCTTGTATTTCACCAAATAATGAATAAGCAGCAGAATGATATGGTGTGAATCTACAAAGTTGCCTTCATGGTCATACAAACCAATGCGATCAGCATCACCATCTGTTGCTAATCCACAATCAATATCACCGGCTAATTTTATCATTTCAGAAAACTCAAGCAGGTTTTTGTGGATAGGCTCAGGGGCTTGGCCGTCAAAAGAAGGATTGTATTCGCAATGCAGGAAAGTAGTATCGGGCAAGAGCCTTCTGATTACATTTTGTCCGGCACCATACATGGCATCATAGGCAAAAGTTAAACCTGAATTGCGGATGGCTTCCAGATCAAAGCTGGCAGCAGCATGGTCGCAATACATGGTTTCAAGGTCGATAAATTCGATTTTTCCTTCAGCGGTTAAATCCTTTACGCTTTTCTCGGTGAGATTAACCTTGCAATCGTCTGCAATAATATCTTCAATCTCCTGCACCTGCTCTGGAACCAGCGGACCACCGTATGAGCCTTTTAATTTAAAGCCATTGTAAGCCGGAGGATTGTGGCTGGCGGTAATGATGATACCCAGCGCAGATTTTGTCCTTACGGTACCCAACGAAATCATGGGTGTTGAAACAAAGTCTTTGGCTAAAAAAACTTTAATCCCATGTGATGCCATTACCTTAGCAACAGTTTCGGCAAAGAGCTCACCGGCAAAGCGGCAATCGTGGCCTACCACAACAGAGCAAGGCTGAGAAAAATTCTTTTTCAGCCAAACAGCGGTAGCTTCAGAAACCCTTGCTACATTTTTTACGGTAAAATCTTCGGCAATAATTGCTCGCCAACCGTCGGTACCAAATTTTATTTTTGTCATAATGGATTGAATTGCTTACGGTAATTTTTTGGCCAAATTAGCCATTTTTGTTGGTTTTTATTCGCTAATCGGGGCAATAAAAAGGTTATCAGGCTCCCTTTCCTTGCATTTTTTCAAATTCCTGAATCAATTGTTCAGGGGTTTTACCCAAATGTTGGATGCTGGCCGCTGCATCTTTGGCTACCTGTGTACCGGGATATTTAACAATTACCTCGCGGTAAATTTTTCCGGCACTGGCGGTATCGTTCAGCTGATTTTCATAGATAAAGCCTTGTAAAAACAAGGCAAGCGGAGCCTTTTCATATTGGGGATACTTTTCGGTGATTTTTTTATAATACTCAATGGCAGGCTGAGCCGCATTTAGGTTGCTGCTGATATCACCGGCTTTGAATAAATACTCAGGGCTTTTGGGGTCATCGGCATAATGATCGGCAAACTCTGCATAAAATTTTACCAAAGAAAAACCGAGGGCAGAATTAATGGGCTCATTTTTTTTGGCCAACGCTTTGGTTTCTAATGAATCGATGATGGCCAGATAGCGCACCCTGGCTTGTTCTTTATTGAGCTTTGTACCATTGGTCTGCCCTTCCTTTTGGTCGTTGCAAGAGAAAACAGCCATCGCCAAAATGGCGCAAAAACCTAGTTGAATTAGTTGCTTCATGTTGATTTTATTTCGGAAATTTCATTTTATAATCTATGTCCACTTTTCCTTTGCTGATGTCTTTTAACTTGCCGCTGATCATGGTTCGTTTAAAGCTCCCAATTCTGTCAACAAATAATTTACCCTCAATGTGGTCGTACTCATGCTGAATAACCCTGGCGGCCAATCCGCTGAACTCTTCTTCGTAAAAATCAAAGTGTTCATCATAATAGCGCAACAGGAGGGTTGGCTTTCGGTCAACATCTTCCCTGATGCCCGGAATGCTTAAACAGCCTTCATTAAAGGTCCATTCAGTGCCCTCTTCGCTTACAATTTCGGGGTTAATAAAAACTTGAACAAAATCCTTGAGTTCCGGCTCTTGTTCTTCAAAAGGAGAAGCATCCACAATGAACAAACGGATGGAACGGCCTATTTGCGGTGCAGCCAAGCCAACACCATTGGCATGATACATGGTTTCGAACATGTTATCAATCAGCTTTTGTAAATCGGGGTAATCGGGTCCGATTTCAGTGGCTTTTTTCTTTAGTACGGGGTCACCGTAGGCAACAATGGGTAAAATCATAGACTTGATGGACTTCTGTATTGCAAATAATCGCGAAGAATTAAAGTGGCGCTGATTTTATCAACCAGACTCTTTTCCCTGCGGTCTTTCTTTTTTAATCCTGAATTTTTAATTTCGTAAAGAGCCATTTTGGAGGTAAATCTTTCATCCATTCTTCGGATGGGTAAATCAGGAAAATTACCCTTGAGCTCCTGAATAAAGGTTTGAATATTTAACTCATTTTCAGACACTTCGCGGTTGTTGGGTTCGCCAATAACCAATTCTTGAACAACTTCTTTCAAAAAATATTGTTTCAAAAAAGGAATCAATTTACGCGTTTCAACCGTTTCCAAACCACTGGCAATCATTTGCATCGGGTCGGATACAGCAATGCCGGTTCTTTTCATTCCATAATCCAATGCCATTATTCTTGCCTTCATTCAGTTTACAAAGGTAATCCTATTCTAAAAAAAACCTTCATGAAGACTGTCAAATACAAAAAAGGAATTACTTTTGGGTAATGATTTTTTTGCGGTACCCTGTCATCCTATTCCTGCTATGCTTTTTTGGGCTAAAGTTAAGTGCCCAAACGACTACCATTAAGGATACCCTATTTTTTGCGCACGAAGAGGAGACCACCATTGAAGATTCGGAAGGAAAAATGCTGAATAAAATCATGCTAAAATGTGAGGTGTACACA
>JBILVQ010000212.1:0-5239 GCA_044370375.1 Bacteroidia bacterium | reverse complement strand
GCCACTGTTCTTTTCATATACACTGCCTCCTTAGCTTTTAACATAGCTACAAATGTTGCTTTGTTCTTGTTTCTGTCGGGTTCAACCAAGGGTTGCATCCATTGGGCACCCCAACGCATCATTCTTGGCGGCACCAAACGATAGAGCGGAATAATCTTTTGAAACCGATATCGAAAAGGAAGCTCATTCCTGTTCTTGGCACTAGAAATCAAAATCACCTTGAGCGGCTTGAGTACTTCGGCCAGCTCAGCGCAAATCATTCCTCCCAATGAAACACCCATCAGGACAAAAGGCCGCGTGGTATCAATCCGACTTACCAAGCTCAATGCAAAATCACGCATGCTTTGGTTTTTTTCCGGACAACCGTATTCAATAAATTTTAAACGAAAAGTCGGATCAAAATGAAGCGAATCAAATATCCTGCGATCGGAACCTTGTCCGGGAAAAAGGTAAACATCAATTTCATTTTGTGCTTTCATGGGATGGATGCCGAATACAAGCAGAAAAAAAATGAATCCACCATGGAACCTAAGCAACCGGCAAGCCAAGGAATGAAAAAACCGGCAAGGTTCTATTTTTTCTTTCGTCTGGATGCTCTGTAATCCCATGGTGCAACAGGATTAGGATCGGCCCAAAGCCCTACACGTTGCTTGCGGGCTTGTCGCTCTAAATTGGCGTAATACTGATCTTTGCTATACTTTTTAAAATGCCAGGCATATCCGGAAACAATCATTGAAGCATTGATATCAACATTTTTTCTGGTTACCAAAACCGCCAACAATCTTCCGTTCCTATCCTTGGATACTTTGCCATCGAGAGCAACATCCTTACCATAACAGAAATCCGAAAGCACCTGTTTAGCAGCCATACCATAGGGTTGTTTTTTTTCAGGGGCATCAATATGCAAAAGTCTTACCGATTGGGGAGATCCGTTAAGCATGATTTCAACGGTATCGCCATCCTTTACACCAATCACGCGGTAATAACCCGGATAAACGGCTTTTGCCTTCCACTCACTTCTTACGCCTGCCAAACCGGGAAGTGCGATGAGGGCAATAAAAAAGAAAAAAGTAAGCCTTAGTTTTTTCATCCTCGAAAGATACAAAATACTACATCGAAAAAAGAAAAATAAGAAAAGAAAAGAATACCTTTTCAAAAAATCAGCGCACCGTAATGGTATCATTAAAAATTTCCTGGGCGCTGCCGGGCAACTTCAATCTGGAACTCAAATTGGGGAAGCTGGCCTGCATGACAAAAAACTCTTGATCGTGCACCTCCAGAAAGGTCCAATGATGCCCCTCATCCTTCGAAATGGCTATCAAAGTTGCCTCAAAGGTTGAATTTCCACCGGGCGTTTTCAAGGTAGTTTGTTGTGATAGCGTGCACTGCAATTCATCTGCCTCTTGAATGATGGCTGAAGGCTCTCCAAAAGTAACTCCAACCACTGTATTGCCCGCCAATTCTGTTTTCTTTACCCCTTTTTCGATAGCTTCCACCATTTTACCTTTTCCGCCTGCCTGTTTAATTAACTCGGGGTATGAAAAATCAACCACCTTTTCAAAATCTTTTTTCATCAGGGCTGTTCCCATTTCGGTGGCTTGCTCATTAATTTTTTCAACCATTTCCGCATTGCTGAGAGGTACGGGATTACAGGCCATTAGCATTGCGATGAACAAAAGAAAAATACCAAATCCGGTCTTCATGATAAAAATCATTTTTTAGAACTGTACAAAGATGAGATATTTGTTTGAAAAAAATTCAAAATAGCAGTTTTGCCATTAATGAAACTAAGAAAACCATGGACCGAAAACTAATCTATCCTCACTTTCTTTTTGCCAAAGATAATTTTTACGCTCAACCGGAAAAGGTGGTGAAAGCAGCCCAAAAAGCAATTTACTATGAACCTGAGCATGCCACCGGACTCCGCAGCACCACTGTTTATCACGAAAAAGGGGTGAAAGAAAAACTTGAAAAAATTATTGGTATAAAAATCACCCGCTGGGATAAGGACCCGCTAGAAGAAAATGGTGTTTTCTATCAGGGTTTATCGGCAGGCCGCAAAAAAGAGATTCCCGGTGTGCATTCCGATGAGCCCTATAATGATTTAACCATTGTTATCTACCTGACCCCGGGCCTTCCGGTGGATTGCGGTACCTCGCATTGGATGCACAAGGCTACCGGCCTTCAAAATCCTGCCATGCAGGCGGATGCCCGAAGATTAAAACGTCCCTTACAAGAAATCAGAAAGCATTTAGAAAAGGAAAGCAAAATCAGGAGTAAGTGGATTGAAACCGACAGAATTGGTTATCGTTTTAACCGAATGGTGGCCTATCCTTCCGGCATCCTGCATTCCGCTACAAACCATTATGGTGGCTCCCTCCAAGGAGGAAGAATTTATCAAACCTTTCGGGTTGGCGTTGACTGGTCCTCCTTCAAAGGTGGAATTATGATTTAACTTTTTGCAACAACCAGGATTTCAAAAGCTGTTGATACTCGTAAAGAGAGGTAACCCTTGCGGCAGCCATTGCAGGCAGGAGGAGTAAATCCTTTGGTTCAAAACGATTCAGGACTTTTGCCATGAGCAACAAATCACTTAATGCGGCTAATCTGTCTTTTTCACTGGGTAATGAAAGAGAAGTAAGGGCCAGAAATTGTTGCTGAATGGCTGTAATGGCAAGGCTTCTCAAACCTTTGTATTCTTTGCCCATCATGCTTGAAATCTTAGCAGAGAGGGATAAAATACTTTCTTGTTGTTGAACCTGTAAATCGAGACCAATGTTGGCTTCTGTGAAACGAATCAAAGTCTTTTCCGGACTTCGGTAGCCGGGAGAATTTTTTATTCTTAAGGCCTCCTTCGCTGCCAGTTGCTTTAACTCTTTATGCAGTGGCCGAAAACCATAGCGATAGTAAAACCAAAAAGCACCGGAAGTAATACCCTCGGGATTATCGAGTCCGTATTGATAGGGTTCAACCTCAAAATAACGCAAAGCAAAAACCTGACGATAGGTTCTCAGCAGCTGAATTAAAACATAACCCGATTCACCCCCTCTGAAAGATTCAAAAATATTAATTCCGAAATGAGCACGCTCACCAAACACCCATGCACCGCCATAAGCAGCAGGGAAACCGTTTTTAAGAAGCGTATAACCAACATAAGATTCGAGCGGTAATTGGCGTTGATTTACCATAGAATAAAAGGCTATGGAAATACCGCGTTCAAGCTGATAAAGACGAAAAGAACTTTCATCCATGTAGGTACAAGGATCTGTTTCACGCGCTGTTAATGCCAATGAATAACGAACGGTACGAATGGCGCGGTTCTTCTCCTCTTCGTTCAAATTAAGTGCAGGAGGAACCGGAGTATTTAACAATTCAACATGATCAAACTTCTTGATAATTCCTTCATGAAAAAATGGCTGTTGAAGACGAAAATGGTTCTGGGTACGAGAAAAATCAGGTTTAGCGGAAGAAACATCCACAACCGGGTTTAACTGAGCAAAGATTTCATCCTTTAAAAAAGGCTGTTCATTGAGTGCTTTAAACTGATCTATTATGAAGTCAAATTTTTGCTTCTCCCCTACTTTTAGCACATCAAGTAATTCATTGAAATTATAACCTGCGGTGGTGTTGCTTCTTTCCATGGCAGGAAGCGTATATCGAAAAAACCCATTCCAATCCAATTCTTCTTCGTCCATGGATTGCAAATGAATCTTCAAATCCCGATCGGCCATTAATTGCAACAAGAAATCATGAGAAAAATGTGTTTGCGTACTTGTGTAGGGCAAACCGGAATTAACCATGCCTTTGCGTTCCTTTAGGGTGGCTCTTTTGCAATGTTTGCCGATTCTTTCTAGTTCATGATTAACCATTGCCAATTCCTGCGGACTAGAAGGATGTGCGGCCAAAAACAGCAGGGTTTCATGATAAGGAATAAGTTTATTGCCGCTGGGTAATTGCGTCCGCTGCAAAGAATTGAGCAATGCTAACTTTCGTTGCAAAGCATCTGAATCGAACAAGAAAGCAATTGATTGCAACTGCTTGAATAGTGGGGCAAAGGAAATGGCCATAGGGTAAAGAAAAAACCAAAGTTAACAAACAACCCATAAAATTAGGATAATTTGCAACATTGAAAAAAAAAACCTAAATTTGAATATCAATACAAACTTTATGAAAAAAGTAATTTTGTTTTTCATGTTCCTAATTGCCATTTCAGGCTTCAATCAACCTGTAATCGCTACTGAATCGGTTTATTTTGATTTTTCTTTTAAAACTTTCCATGAAGATAACGGACAAAATCTGGAAGATGTGGACCTTCAGATTTTCGAGAATGGAAAGCTCATTAAAACCCTTCGGACTGCAAGGGATGGTAGAGCCTTTTTTAATTTTGAATTAAACAAAGAGTACGATGTAGTGGTTGGTGGCAACAGTAAATTCATTGAAAAAAAAATAAAGGTAGATACCCGCAATATTGATCTTAAAAACTGGAAATACAGTAAGGCGCGACAATTCAAATACAAATATGAAATTTCTATAAAATTGTTTGAAAAAGAAAGTTGCGAAGACTTTACTTTTCTGGCCCAAAAACCCATTATTCATTTGCAGTATAGCATTGCCAAAAAAGACATTGTGGATTTGGCCGACAATAACATCACCCGTCAAATAAAAAAGGAAAGAAGAAAAAATTGCGACAGGAAAAAAGTAGCTATTTTTTAGGAACAAAGAATGAGGCAGCTAAGCATGAATCCCCGGTAATGTTCCGTTATTCCTACAAAGGCCTTTGGTTTGCTTTGAAGCAATCAATCAAAGCATAAAAAATTCTGTCACTCAATTTCCCTATCCAACATCAAAGAAATTGGACTTGTTTATTTTTTTCAGTTTCTAAAGTTTATGGGATTACCATGGCATCAACAAAATTGTTCTGATACAATCCGCAAATGTTCATTTTCTCAATTGTGTTGCACTAGCATGTACTTTTAAAGGTACATACTAATAATAAAATTTCGTACTATTGAAGGTTAGGATAACATCCGAAGAAATCAAAATCAATCCGATGAACAAAACCCATCATTACAACAACACCATTGAATGGACAGGAAACAATGGTGAAGGAACTAAAACCTATACCTCTTATCGAAGAGATTTCGAGTGGAAAGCAGAAGGCAAAGAAAGCATTGCCTGTTCTGCCGATCCGGCCTTCAGAGGGGATGCATCCAAGTTTAATCCTGAAGAAATGTTGCTT
>JBILVQ010000213.1:0-5239 GCA_044370375.1 Bacteroidia bacterium | reverse complement strand
CGGCATTTAATGTAGCAGTAGCTAGGTCATTTTGACAAATAGATAAGGTACCGCTAATGGAGGCAATTGGACTAGGATTAATGGTTAAGGTATAGGAAGCTGTTCCGGAACAACCTGCGGAATTTGTAACTATAACAGAATATAAACCTGGAGTTGTTGGGCTAATGGATTGGGTAACTTCACTCGTTGACCACAAATAACTACTATATCCTCCGCCGGCATCAAATGTTGTAGGATCTCCTTGGCAAATAATATTTATTCCGGTTATGTTTGGAGTTGGAACTGCCATTGCAGAAACAATAACAGATGATGTGCCCGTGCATCCATTTGCATCTGTTACAGTTACAGAATAAGAGCCGATTGCCGTAGGATTAATTACTTGAGTAGTCTCAGAAGTGGACCATAAATAGGTAGCATAACCCGGTCCTGCATCTAGATTTGCAGCCGCACCCGAACAAATTGCCGGCACTCCGGTAATGTTCGTTAAAACAGTATTGCTTAGTCCAAGCGAATGAGTTGTGCTTGCAGAGCAACCGTTTCCATCGGTAACTGTGACAGTATAGTTTCCTGCCGTTGTAGGATTTATTACTTGTGATGTTTCTCCAGTTGACCAAACATAACTGGTGAATCCTGCGCCAGCATCAAGGGTTGCCGTGCTTCCTTGGCAAATGGAGATATCCCCAATAATAATTGGATTTGGTTGAGGAAAAACCGAAACTGCAGTATCTGTACTAGCTGAACAACCAAAGGAGTTGGTTACGGTTACCGTATAGTTTCCTGCTGTGGTAACAGAAATAGATTGTGTAGTGGCTCCCGTTGACCATAAATAATTTGTATAACCCGCCCCAGCATTTAATACGCTTTGACCATTTGAGCAAAAGAAAAATGGAACTGCGTTAATAATAGGGTTGGGAATTCCACCTACAACAACAGTTCGCTGAGTTACGGTTGAAGTGTTGCAAACGGTATGCCTTGCAGTACAAGTCACTGTATATGTTCCCTGGGCGGAATAAGAATAAGAAGGATTACTTGAATTACTAGTATCCGCTAATGTAGTTGGATCTCCAAAATTCCAATGGTAGGTAACCAAACCCTGCAAGGCACAGTTAATATTAAAATTGAAGGGCTGGTTATTCAGGCATAAAGAATCATTTGGAGAAGTATAAAACGCTGAACTTGGTTTGGGATATAGGTAAAATGTGTAGGGCTGCTCTCCAACCTTGGTCATTGTGCCGGAACAGTTTTGGTAGAAGGCGGCCATAACCGTTGAACTAATTACGCCAACACAAACGGTGTCAGGATTATATGGAATTTTCCTTTTTAAAACCCCTGTAAAATTTCCTGAAAAACCTTCAACAGCAGGCGATCCAAAAGGCCAGCAAAAAACAACAGAGTCAGCAAGACCTACGCTTGTATTCTTTATTGCAATAGAATCATTTCCTGAAAACAGACAAATTCCTTGAGAGGCAGAAGAAGGATTGCTAATGTTTGCAATGAATGGAGGATTACATGGAGGCACTACAAAACCACTTCCACATTGTCCAAACCCAGTTTTGTAAATTAGTAAAAACACCATTACCAAAATTCCACTTTTTAAAAAATGGTTTGGTGGCCTTAGGGATATTATATTTCGATAACTATGAATCATACAAGGAGAGTGGATATTTATAGTAGAAATTCAAATGTACGAATATTTTAAGCAAAATTGCAATAATTTGCCGTGGAAACTAAATAAAAATTGAGCGCTGGTGAAACGAAATGGAGTTATTTCACTCCTTGCCTGTATACTGCAAAGGAAGACTTGGAAAGTAAACTAATCCAACACCTGGTTGTGTTGTTGATAAAGATACCGAAATTGTCAGCGCAGTGTACAACTGAGCCTGATGGGTATCCCACCAAACTTCCTATCGCTATATCGGATGTGAGCCAGTAAAGAATTGTTGTCCTATATCAACTTTCTATGTTACCTAACAAGTCGTCCAAGGGTAGAAATACCTCCTGCCATAGCACAAATTAAAGGTGCTTGTCCGCTGTGCCCAAAAACATTAATCCAACTTATGCCCAATCCAATAAGCCAACCAATAAAAATACCGATTAAAACCTGTCCGATTAAGTTTACGTTGATTGTGTTTTTAAATATTTTCATAATTGTGGAGTTTTTTTTGTGAATGTATGCTTCAAACGTTTGTGTTCTACTTAATAGATTCGTATCTCTGGTCCTCAATGAACAAAACCATTTTTTGGTTTATTTCGCCTATTATTAACGTTTCCGCTTTTGTCATAAATTGAGTTTTACGTTTTGCAGATTTGCGATAGGCGGGTTTTTCAGCACAGAAGTTTGTTCGGAGAACTGAACTTTCTGCAACCACAATCCCGATAGTTATCGGGATGTCAAGCGGAGACGAAACCCCGCCTATTGCCAATGTGCTGTTATGCCTATTTTTTTATCTTCATAAGTCCCATAATAGCAAACAATTGTTCAAATGGTCCGTAATGTTTCCTTCCATGTCCTTTAGTTTTAATCTGCTTTTTTAAGTCTTTATAGTTTGTATAATAGAAGCTTGAGAACCGTCCTTTTATTCTTTCGTCCTTTATTAACCATACAGCTTCGTGAGTGTCGTAACGTGAAGCTTCTTCAACTATTATAAAGTAGTCAAAGTCTGTCCATTGTTTTGTTTTGCGTAAAATGGGAATAATAGGATTGATAAAACTTATTCCATTATTGTCTGCAATTACAAATTTACTTTGAGTTGCGAGTAAAATTAAAAACAAAAGATTAAGTCCAATAATGACGGAGTAAGCGAATAGTGCATTGTCGTCATTTATGAGGTCAACTTTGTCGTAACTAATTTTTGAACTTGTCAATAGTTTAAAAGTCCCGAAACCGATTAAGATATTTAGTCCTAATAGGAGTCCGAAGCCACCGAGTATCTTATATTTAGAATACACTTTTGTCATTTGTTGACTTGTCTTTTAAAATTAGGCATAACTCATTTAAACCCCCCAACCCAAAAATATCTGCATGGCGCTTTTTCATTTTATGATTCAAATTTAAGCAAAAAAAATAATCATACCAACCCTCCGCTATCCGTTTGGAATCGTTTCCAATCGCTTCCATCCTTTTCCAAACGGATAACAAACGATTCCAAACGGCTAATTTCTTGGGGCAAAGTGATTGGTTTTGTAATTTTGCTTTACGGGGAGGGGCAAGTACGGCCCCACAAATAAAAATAAGTTCCAGGGGCAATTTGGCGCTATATTTCCGGACTTATTTTATCCCCAAAATACATGATAAATAATTCTCCCTCGACCTATAAGTCCCAAAGCAAAATGCAGCCTAAGCACAAAATTAAGCCGCACTTAGTACCCAAGCGTTTCCATTGCAAGGCCTAGGTTTCAGTCAACACCGAATAAAACAAAAAAGCCCATCTTCCAGAAAGCTATTAGTAGGTCTTTCCCGACAAAAGTCGGGAGGGGCTTTTTCGGATACGAGGCTAAATATTGGCTACAGCCTTTCTTCTATTTAAATCACAAAAATTGATCATAGAATGAATTTATCATTTACTATTATTTGCTTTTCAATCTCTTTGTTTAACTGAGAGTCTGTCATTTTGATCCAGACGTTTATTTCTATCAACCAAGTATTGTCTGCTGATAACATTCCCTTTATGTATCCTTTATATGGATTCTTCCCATCTACCCAATAAAGTCCACCATTTATACGATATTGAAAATTTAATGTCTTCAACATTTCGTTTTCAATCAAAAAAGTATCTGCTGGATTAATAATAGCAAATGATAATTCATTCCCACCGTCACTGCAGCCAACCCTGCTGTCTTCATCATTTTTGACTACCCTTTTAAAATAATAAGTAATGCCATTTTTAATAAATGTATTTTTAACAAATCCTGAAATGATATAGTTCTTCTCGTCAAGTTGAACATCTTCAGTTAAGAAATCCACCTCTGCAGTTTTCTTATTTCGTTTTTCCTTTTTTTGTTCACTTGCCGAAAACACTTTAGTACTATTGTTTTTGGTTGAATCAAGTTCTGTAATTGTTTCATTGGCTAATTCTTTATTCTTATCATTTTGAGTCGGAATACTATTTTCATTGAGAATCAATTTTTCTGAAGCCTTTTCTGAATTATTGCAAGCAATTAGTCCATAAAATAATAATATGCTTAGTAATTGTATTTTTTTCATTAGGTTTTGACCAGCTTTTCGTAATGCAATGATAATGAATTAAATGCAAATTCGAGAGCCTTAGCTTGAGTAATTTTTTCAGGGGCAGGAAAGGAGAGGGTTGTAGCTAAGGATTTGCATGCAAACGATGGGCGCGAAACCAAAGCCCTAAACTGCAAACCTATTACAAACAAGCAAAAGAAATGAAAACATTGTCCTGAGTATTTAAGACTCCTAGCCGCCATTGGGAACCAAGTACAGGTTTCAGCCTCAACTGAACTTCCGTAGAAGCACAATTGTTTCTTTTACCACTGAACAGCCAATTTCTTGCAGGTGATGTTAGGGGTCGGCAAAACTATCTTTTTATTAATTCATTATGGCTGTTTGAAGCCTTAATAGAAATTTGTTTGTTGTTCCTTTAACCATTTTGTAATGAAAGCAATCTGACCCGTATGAAATGAGAAGTGTTCTGTAATATGTATTAAAACGGAAATGCATGTTTCCTGTTGATTTTGTATGGGTAAAATGCCCAACAATTTGGCACTGGTAACTGATTGAATGCAATTGCGTAATTCTTCGCTTAAATTAGTCATCAAAAGTATAAGTTCTTCTTTACTATGAGTTTTTTCAGCCTCGAATTCTAATTGCCTATTTCTCACAAAGGGTTTTCCACCAATATAGTCAAGAATCCATTGATTTAAGTTGCCGTTTAGGTGTAATACCAAATTGCCAACACTATTTGATTGTCTATTTGGGCGATACCAAATTTCTTCTTCATTTAACAATTTGAGGCATTTAACGACACGAGGAAAATTTTCATCTATCAAGTATCTAACAATATTTTCGATTATAGCATTCCGAAGCTGAGTTTCATTGTTGTTCATAATACGTTCAATTTTTTCTGGAGTGCTGAGTTAAAAAAGTATTTGTTTAATAAATTACGAAACGTAATACCAATTCGTGTGCACCTCTGCTATTGATGTAAGTTGATAGCTTTGATGTATTGGCATCAAAGGAATAACCGATGGAATACCGGTGATAATCAACCAGCAGCTT
>JBILVQ010000211.1:0-5248 GCA_044370375.1 Bacteroidia bacterium | reverse complement strand
AGAAATTTCGATATCAATGTTACCATTGATACCACTGGAATTCCAACTGATTAACATGGTAGAAATACCAATATAGGATTCGCCTCCATCAGGCACAATCAGGTCGAGAAAAGGCCCGGAGACATTAAACAAGCCGGAGACATCATTAACCGATGGATTGGCCGCATCACTTATCCGAACAAGACATTGGTTGGAAAAAACGAAAGGAACGGTCCATGCATAACTCAAATCAATAGCAGGAACAGAAACGGCAATTGGATTCCAGTTGGCACCATTGTCTGCACTAAACTCAAGTTTAACATTTAACACGTTGGTTGGAACCCAAGTGAGCTGTTGCACGGTGCCTTGTGCAAAGGTTTCTCCTCCTAATGGAAAATTAAGGACAATAGCCGGAGGTGGGGAATTGATTACAAAAACCGTATCAGATGAAACGGAATAAGCGGGTGTAGCCGCATCGGTAATTCTTATCTTACAAAAAGAAGAGGTATCACCGGTCACAAACCATTGGTATGAGCCCGATGCTGCGGGATGATTGCTTGCCAGGGAAGTCCAGTTAGCACCGTTATCGGTAGATAAATCGATGTTAACTGCGTTTACATTGTAGGAAATAAAAGAAATGTTTTGCAAACTATTGAGTGAAACCAAAGATGCACCGTAGGGCTCCATGAGGTCGATGAATGGAACCGGAGGAAGAATTTCAAAAACCGCATTGGAAACATCGCTGATGGCTGTGGTTGCAGAATCACTCACCCTTACCAAGCATTGGTTAGAAGGGGTATTAGGAATTATCCAAGCAAAAGAGTTAAGATTAAAGATATTATTGGCCACAGGATTCCATGATTGGCCGTTGTTGGTAGAGTATGCCACATCCACAAAATTATTGGAGAGGTTTCCGTTCCAAGAAATATTGTAGGGAAAACCTGCAATGATTTGTTCACCACCATTGGGTGTTAACAACACAAAAGATGGATTGGTAATAGAGAAGGCAATATCATTGGTATCTGCAACAGAAGGATCTGAGCTATCATAAATTCTTACAAAGCAATTATTGCTGGTGGATGAGGGTAAATTCCATAAATAATTTCCCACTGATGTAGGCACATTGTTGGCTACTGTATTCCATGTGGTTCCACCATTAAGGGAATATTCAATATTGATGGTGTCAACATATTGCTGAACCCAACCAATAAGGTGAGCACTATTGATGGCCCATTCTTCGAAACCAATAGGACTAAAAAGTCCTAAAAAAGGAATAGGGGTAAAAATGGTGAAATTGGAATTACTTACATCCTGAGCAGAGGAATTGGCATCTTTCACTCTCACCTTACAGGTATTGGAGGCATTGTTCGGTACGGTCCAAGTATAGCTGCCTAGCGCGGCAGAAACACCTGCTGCAACGGGCAACCAATTGGTCCCACCATCCACCGAATAATCTAAATTTACAGCTGCAACATTGGTAGAAGTCCAGGTAATATTTTTTGTGAAACCAATTTCCCAGTTTTCACCACCGTTGGGCGTAAGCAAGGCAACTGAAGGAGGTACAGGAGCAATGGTAAAAACCGCCTGACTAATGGCGAAAACCGTATTATCCGTATGGTCTCTTACCCTTACCCTGGCTGTGGTAGAAGGGGTTGAAGGTACTTGCCATTGATAAAAAAAATTATTAAAAATTCCGGTATCCAGTTGAATCCAGCTGGTACCATTGTTGATAGAATAATGCACATCCACATAATTGGTTGGAAGCGTTCCACCCCATTCGATAAAAACCGTTGAACCAAAAAAGAGCGTAATTCCTGAACTGTTGGGATAAATAATATTTATTCCACCGGCTGGCGGAGGATTGAGCATTTCGGAAGAAGAAATGTCATTAAATGATATTACACTGTTTTGCTTAGTATCTGCTGCTTGGAGCTGGAAAGATGGACAAAAAATTGCCATCCAAAAAACCAGTGCAAACAGCGCGGCTGTAATTCTTTTGGGCATAAAGTATCTTTTGATAATCATGGAACAAAATCTTGCTGACTAACAAAGATAACAAAATGAAAATGATTTAAAAACCTTATTGAATTCTTTTCAAGGTTTTGAAAACAGGGGAAAAATTACCAAAATTTATCAACAAATGGCTTTGATCACATCGTGTTTGGTGATAATTTGCCAACTACCGGCACCGTCTTTACACATTACCGCATCATTTCCCTTATCGAGTAAACGGGTCAATTCATCAAGACTTGTGGACAGATTAACCTCAGGAAAGGGAGCACCCATGACCGATTTAACGATATCACTTTTCACAGAAGGTTGAGCCAGAATTTTCTTGAGCAAATCGTTTTCATTCACTGAACCAACAATACTACCTTCCGTATCGATAACAGGCAATTGAGAAACATCTGCATCGGTGATCATATGCAAAGCGTGATCTACCCGCTGATCCGCTGATATGGACAATAATTTTTGAAGATTCTTTTTAATGATGATATCTGCTACCTTAGGTTTAATCGGTTCCAAAAAACCGCGTTCGCGCATCCAATCATCATTGAACATTTTTCCAAGGTAGCGGGTGCCATGATCATGAAAAATTACAACAACAACATCTTCTTTTTTCAAAAGATGTTTCATTTGCATCAAGCCTGCCATGGCCGATCCTGCTGAGTTTCCAACAAAAATACCTTCTTTCTTAGATATTTCGCGGGTCATCAGCGCAGCATCTTTGTCGGTTACCTTTTCGAAATGATCAATCAACGAAAAATCAACATTGGCGGGTAAAAAATCCTCGCCAATTCCCTCAGTGATGTAGGGATAGATTTCATTTTTATCAAAAATTCCGGTTTCCTTGTATTTCTTAAAAACCGAACCGTAGGTGTCAATACCCCAAACCTTGATATTGGGATTTTTTTCCTTTAAAAAACGAGCAACGCCACAAATGGTTCCTCCGGTACCAACCCCTACCACCAAATGGGTAATTTTTCCTTCCGTTTGTTCCCAAATTTCGGGGCCGGTGGATTCGTAATGGGCAGTAGCATTGCTGGGATTATCGTATTGATTAGGTTTCCAACTGTTGGGCACCTCTTTGATTAATCTTGATGAAACAGAATAATAGGAACGCGGATCCTCGGGTTCAACATTGGTTGGACATACAACAACCTCTGCACCTAATGCTCTTAACGCATCAACCTTTTCTTTTGATTGCTTATCGGTGGTGGTGAAAATACATTTATAACCTTTAACAATAGCTGCTATGGCTAATCCCATACCCGTATTTCCACTGGTACCTTCAATAATTGTTCCGCCCGGCTTCAGGATGCCACTCTTCTCTGCATCTTCAATCATTTTCAAAGCCATGCGATCCTTAATGGAGTTACCCGGATTAAAGGTTTCAACCTTTGCGAGCACAAGGGCCGGGATATCGGCAGCCAGCTTATTAATTTTTACCATCGGTGTTTTGCCAATGGTTTCCAGAATATTCTTACTATACATGTGTTTCTGTTTACGTTGCAAAGGTAATTTTTTTGAATGCTTATCCCATTTTAATTGCTTTTAAAGGCGAAATTCTGGCAATTAAAAGGGAAGGAAGATACAAAGAAAGGGTGCAAACCAAAAAGGTTAAGCCATTGAGCGATAAAATAGTAATGGCATCCATCTTTACCGGCACATAGGCAACATAATAAGAAACTTCGTTCAAACCAAGGATGTGAAATTGCTGTTGAAGGAAAATCAATCCTAAACCGATGGCATTGCCAATGAGTAGTCCTCTTAAAGTCAAGAAAACAGCTCTTCGCAGGTACACCGAACGAATATGACCATTGTTGGCACCCAATGCTTTGAGAAGGCCAATGGTACCGGCATTTTCCATGATAAGAATTAAGAGGGCTGTGATTACGTTAATAATGGCCACTACCAACATCAACGAAAGAATAACCTGAACATTAATTTCCTGCAATTTCAGCCAATCAAATAATTGTGGAAAAAGTTCCTTGATACTTTTACCGAACAACTGATAGCCCAATGCGGCATTGACCGTGGCTGTAAGTTCGTTCAACCGATTAAAATCTTTTACATTGATTTCGATTCCTCCTGCTTGTTCAGGAGTCCAGCCATTCAATCTGCGAATGGATTCAAGGTTGCCAATCAAAAACTTTTCATCAAACTCTTCAAGACCCGTTTTATAAATACCACAAACAAAAAGTTTTCGCACCCTTGGCGGCCGTTGAACAAAATAAGCTTTGAGATGATCACCGGTTTTTATGGAAAGTTTTTGAGCGAGCGTTGCTGAAAGCAAAATAGTATCACCTTGATTTTTGGGATTAAACATTCTCCCCTCTACCAAGTTGCGACTAAAAAACGCTGTGTTGAAGCGCTTATCGTAACCCTTGATTACAGCGCCTTCCATTGAGGAAGACGATTTCAGCAAGCAAGGTTTTAAACCAAAGGCTTGAACATTTTCTACACCTTCAACAGCCTGCAAAACCTGGATGAGAGAATCATTGCAAGTCATTACTTGCGACTCGTAAGATTGATTGCCCGAGTAATCGGCCACCTGTATGTGAGAACCAAAGCCAATTACTTTTTTGATAATGGCCTCATTAAATCCTTGCAAAACGGCAAAAGAAACCAACATAACAGTAATGCTGAGCGAAACCGCTATGATCGTGATTCGATAAAGGGGTAAAGAAGGGGTTTTGGGCAGTGGCTTCCAAAAACCACCGGTACCCTTGTTAAAAAAGCCCGAAAAACTCATTGCTACTTTTTGCCATACCTTTCGTGCAAATGTATACTTTAGGGGCGTGATTCAGGGAATTTTCTTCGTAATAGTATCATTTTTATGCTCGTTTCCACCCAAGGTAACGAACACCATTGATTCGGCACAGGAATTACCGTCCATTGTATGCGGTGCAGAAAAGCTGGATAGTTTATTGGTATTGCTCAAGGGAAAAACCTTTGCCTTGGTAAGCAATCATACCACCATGGTTGGGAAAGTGCATTTGGTAGATACGCTTATATCGATAGGATTAAAGCCCGAAAAAATATTTGCCCCTGAGCATGGTTTTCGTGGAACAGAAGAAGCCGGGCAAGACGTAGCATCTTATATCGACATCAAAACCGGCATTGAAGTGGTTTCTCTTTATGGAAAAAATCAAAAACCAACTGCAGAAACTTTAAAAAAAATTCAGTGGATGATTTTTGATATTCAGGATGTAGGAGCACGTTTTTATACCTATATCAGCACCCTGCATTATGTAATGGAAGCGTG
>JBILVQ010000210.1:0-5253 GCA_044370375.1 Bacteroidia bacterium | reverse complement strand
CTTCACATTAAACTGAAGCTTGGCAAGGTCGAGCTTATCCACAAAAGCATCCAAAAACCGAACCTGATGTTCAGCCGGAATCATTTCATCCAGGCTCCCAAAACTAACCTGCGCGCGGCTTTCCGGGCCCCGATCGCTATCGGGGTCCATGGAAATAATTTTTCTCAAATTAAATTTGAAGGATAATTGTTTTGTATTATTTTTGTTAGAAAGGATTAACAAATGAATGTGGGTGGTTTTTTCACAGTTTGACGTTATAGCCAATGGTAGGACGACCTGTCACAAGCAGAATGAATCTTTTTGACATTTTCAGCCACGAAAAACCGACATAAAAAACAGGAATGCAAGAAAGTCAACTCATCATCTAATAATTTTGCACGCTGATTAAACCTTGACGAATTTTGATCGTCCAATGAATAAATTTAAACATCGAGTTCACATGAAAAATTTATATTTAATTCTGCTATTGACATTGAATGTAAGTCAAACATTCAGTCAGACTATACCCTTTAATTCAGCCATTCCTTCATCAGGGTTTTACTATCAATTAGTTGATACCATTGTTAGACAAGGTTTGAGAAATGCTGGCTCACCTGCTGACGTATGGGTTGAAAACTATGGTATGAGTTTGTTTAATAGTTATGGGCTTCAAAATGTTACTACACAAAGCATTCCTATACAAAGTTGGCAAGTAAATTCAGCAAAAGTTAAGATTACCTCAACTAACGGCATTCAAGATTTGAGCCTTTTCCCTCAGTTATTTGTTGACTGGTCTGACACAGTTTCAGCACCCTGGATAAAGTTCGACAGCACTACTGTTCTTTCAGCCGTTGCAGGTAAAATTGTGATTGTGGATTATAAATTAGACCTATTTGCTCCTGCTGCTTTTGCCCCCAATGTTATATATACCTATGATCCAGACAATAACATTAGTAACACTATTCATCCTCAACCAATTCCACATAGGTCTAATGCTTCGGGAGCATTGATTAGTCAAATATTATCGAATCAGCCCAAAGCTATTATATGTATATTAAATAATTTTTATAATACCGATAAACTTTGGGGCTTATATTCAAGAACAGACAGCATTTATGATATTCCTTGTTTTTGGATGAGTCGGGGGAATGCCCAAAACTTAAACACCATTTTAGCAACCGATTCCAATTCAACGCTTTCGATAGAATTTAACACTCAAGATAATCCTGTAAACACACGCAATGTCTATGGAATTTTGCCTGGAAATTCCTCGCAATATATTGTGTTCAACTCTCATCATGATGGGCAGTTCTATGGAGCTACCGAAGATGGAGCGGGAATTGCCTTAGTAGCAGCACAAGCAAAATATTGGTCGCAAGTGCCACAATCGCAACGGCCGTTTAATATGGTTTTTCTTTGGGATGCTGCACACTTAAAACAAAGCGTAGGCTCAGAGTTCTTTGTTGGCAACACCCCAAACATTATAAACAATACGCTTCTATGCTTTACACTTGAAACGCCTTCTTTGGAAGGTAGAGTATTAAACGGAAATTTGATAACGCTAAATAGGCCTGAACCAAGGTGGTTTTACACCACGGATACCTTAAGTCTAAGACAGTCTCTTTACAACGCAGTTCAAACTGAAGATTTGAGACGAACCTTTGTGGCTCCGCCCACACTCAACGGTCCATCGCCTATAGGAGATAGTCATGCGTTTTATGATGCGGGTATTCCTATTGTGGCACATCTATCAACCCCTGTTTGGTATATGGCTGCTGCCGACAGCACCGACAAATTAGATACCGCAAGCATGAATAAAATTACAAGAACTGTTATTCGTATGATATGGAACTTACCTAATATAACTGGTATCCCTAGTTTTGAAAATGCTAACTTTTCTATTTATCCAAATCCTACCAATGATTATGTTACCGTAAAGGGACTTAACACACTTTCAAATGGAGAATATTCAATCATTAACCTTGCAGGAATGGAATTGAAAAAAGGCAAATTTCAAAATACCCAAGACCTCAAAATCAATTTATCAGGTCTATCAAATGGCATGTATCTGATTAAAATAATTGACAATAAAGGTCAATCAATTGCCATAAACCGTTTAATTAAAAACTAATATTTATGAAATTTATTTTCCTCATTCTTTTTGTCCTTGTGGAAGCTTTCAGCCTAAGAGCTCAATGTTATATAGACAGTAACAACATTGTTATCAAAAATATAACAGTCATTCCTATGACTGATACCATAACCGTATTAAGTAATAAAACTGTTTTGATTCAAAATAATCTAATTATCCAAATTGATGATAGCAGCAATGTTACAATTCCGAGCAATGCCTTTATCATTAATGGAACAGGTAAATTCCTAATACCAGGTTTGTGTGATATGCATGCTCATTTATTGCAGCGCAACGATGCCATTTTGGAATTGGCAAATGGAGTAACCACAGTATGTAACATGAATGGTGAGCCTTGGCATATCACCTTTAGAGACAGCATCATTGCTCAGCAAACATTTATGTTCAATAATAAAATTACCTCCCCAAGAATTTATACAGCAGGACCTATTATGAATTATATGGGGCATCCTTTTTTTAATCCTCCCCCAATACAAAATCAAACACAAGCTATTACCAGTCTTCAAAGTCAGGATGCAATAGGCTATGATTTTTATAAAACCTATACGTATTTAACACAAGGTGTATTTAATGCCATTCAAAACCATTCTGATACATCGGGAAAATATATAAAAGGACACGGGAACGATTGGATTGGAGCAATGCCTATTTTACAGTCAAAACAAAAATGCATTGAACATTTTTGGGGGTATTTACCTAACGGTATTCTTGACCCCACAGAACAAGCATTAGAAGATACAACTCTTGCAAGAGGTAAATGGAATTGCCCAACTTTAATTGTGCGATGGAACAGAGAAAGATTAGATACTTTAAGAGCGAACGAACCCAATGAAGTGCAATATGCTTGTCCTTCCTCATTATTAAACAACTGGAGAAATGCTTCTGCCAATCCTCAACAATCATCAAATATTAATGAGTATAAAAATCTTTTGAAAAGGCTTTATCAAAATGGAGGTAAACTGATGTTGGGAACAGATAACATTACCCCTTATTCTATCGCAGGTTTTGCTGTTCATAAAGAGTTAGAAATTTATGTTGAAGCAGGTTTGACTCCTCATCAAGCACTAACTTTAGCTACTGGAAAAGCTTATGAATTTCTAAATGAATGTGGTTATGGAAATGCTGCAGGAACTATTGTGGTAGGTAAACGGGCTGATTTGGTTTTGCTGAACCAAAATCCTTTAACCAATATCAGTAATACCAAAAACATTTACGGTGTAATAGGCAACGGAACTTTTTATGCAAATACTTGCCTTCAAACATTGCTCTCTAATGTTGCTTGTAATGCAGCCCCAACTGCTGTAAACGAAATACATGCAGAAGAGGAAATATTAACCATATACCCAAATCCTGCCAACACAGAAATAAATATTTCAGGCTTCCCTCCAAATGCAAAAGGCTATTTGAAAATTATTGACCAACAGGGTTCGGTAGTATTGGGTTGTCCGTTGACAAATACATTAAATATTTCAACTTTATCAAAAGGAATGTTTTATTTATTAGGATATGACGGTCATACCTATTACAGTCAGAAATTTATTAAACAATAAAAGATTAACCAACCCACCGGTGTAAACATATTTGCATTCTACAAAGACTGAAAACAGCAGAAGAGCCTACACCTACTGTCAAACAGAAAATTCCAATTTTTTCCAATCTTTAATAAATAAAAAACACTACACACAGCCAACACGCAAAGACAGGGAAACTCAATGCTGACAATGGTTTGGAAGGACGGTCAAGGACGGTGGACAAAAACCACTGGCTATAACATTTAGCCGAGTAGACGAAAAAGACCCTCCCGACCCATGTCGGGAAAGCCCTCCCGAAAGCTTTCGGGATGAGAGGCTTTTTTTTTCTATTCTCTGTTGACTGAAACCTACTCCTTGCACCGTAAACGCTTGGGTACTATTTAACCTGCCTTTCGTGCTTATTCAAAAACCGAACCTGATGTTCAGCCGGAATCATTTCATCCAGGCTCCCAAAAAAACCTGCGCGCGGCTTTCCGGGCCCCGATCGCTATCGGGGTCCATGGAAATAATTTTTCTCAAATTTAATTTGAAGGATACTTTTTTTGAATTATTTTTGTTAGAAAGGATTAACAAATGAATGTGGGTGGTTATTTCACAGTCTGCCGTTACCAGTAATAGCAAAGTAAGCTATTCCGTATAATTCATACTACTGAATGTCAGACATTTTAGACAGATTAAAGATCGAAGTACTTCATTAGTTTGAAGAAAAAACACTATCTTTAGGATCAAATCAATGACAAAATGACAATAACTGCTATTCGCACGAAAGTGCACAAGTATATTGACGAAGCAGACATTAAAGTGCTTGAAGTAGTGCATCAGCTATTGGAAGTGTATAGACAAAATAATTCAAGTCTATTAACAGAAGAACGACAAAAAGAAGTACTTAAAAGATCTGCGCTTTACAAGGAAGGTAAAGCGAAAGGTTATTCAATTTCAGCTGCTCGAAAACTTGTTAAACAAAAAATAACCTCAAAAAGTGCCTAATTACAAAATAATAATTCTTGAGCAAGCTATTTTCGAAATAGCAGACTCATGCAATTATTATAATGAAAAAGTTCCTCAACTAGGATAAGAGTTTGAGGAGGATGTTTTTAACCTTTTTGAGATCATTAAAGAGAATCCGCTTATTTTCCCAATAAAATTCTCAAATATTCATGAGACTTCATTACTTAGTTTTCCATTTGTTATTAATTACGAAGTAATTGGAAAGCAAATTATTATTCATGCAGTTTTTCACACTAAACGAAATCCTGAAAAAAAATCGAAAAGAAAACGTAAGTAGATATGGATAAGGCTATCACCTACTGGTGGTAACAGCGGATGCCCAAAACGCGGGCTTAAAAGTCCCAGTAAAGTTCACGGTATGTTGTATTTCTGCCTACACTTTGTACTTTTGATATGAACAACCTGCTCTTCAGGCATCCTCGATGCGTCAGGCTGTGAAATAACCTCGCTTCTTCCTTAGAATAAAAAAAACACCATCCTAAAAATCCTTATCGTTGAATTAGGTGCGTATTAGCTAGGGCAAAAATTTGGACTTCATGATGTTTCTCAAAATTCAACATCGGCCATATCTCATTTAAATCA
>JBILVQ010000014.1:0-25525 GCA_044370375.1 Bacteroidia bacterium | reverse complement strand
ACCTCGTTTTAAAACCACGCATTTTCCTAAAAAAAATTAGAAATTAAACTGCACCGAGCCCAGAAAATTAAGCCCTGCCTGAGGGAAATAAAAGTTTTCGGTGATTTGACGCCCTCCCGATAAATATCCGAAGGTGTATCCATGGGTTTCATATACTTTGCTGAATAAATTATTTACCAATAACCTTAGGGTGAATCCCTTGAGTCTTTCGCCCTCAAAGGAATAGCTCCCCCTTAAGTGAAATAGGGTGTAATCCCTCACAGATTTACCCAAATCGCCCGTATTGTCAAGATATTGCCTTCCCACATGTTTCCCAATCAGGCCCAATTCCCCGCCCTTTAGTGGTTTGAAATTTATTTCGAAGGCAGCAATTAGGTCTGGTGAAAAGGCGATAGGAGCGCTAGAAAATGAATAAACTTCTTCCGTGCCCGTATCGTAATTAAAGTAGTATTGTTGATAGTCGATAACCCTGTTGAGACTATAGCTCACATTACCCAAAACAGAAATCTGGTCGTTAAAAACCAAACTGCACTCACCTTCAAGTCCTGTTCTAAAACTTTTTGGAACATTGGTACGGGTAAATGCACCAACATCATTGATTTTCCCCGTTAATACCAATTGATTTTCGTAATACATAAAATAATGGTTTATGCCTGCTTTGATCCGCTTTCCAATAAAGCGCCAACCTGATTCCGTATTGTGCAGCACTTCCGGCATCGGCCTGCTCTGACTGGTTGAATTAATAAAGTCGTCCCTAACCGGTTCACGCCCGCTTTTTGCGTACGATAGGTAAAGGTTTTGATGATCGTTTAAAAAATACGTGGCACCAATTTTTGGGTTAAAAAACAAATAGTTTACCCTTTGTCGACTTACACTAAAATCCGTGTTAAATCCATCGAAACGGTAGTCAATAAATCTTACCTGCACATCTGTATAAAGCATTATTTTAGCTGAAAAATAATGGGTTATTTTAAGGTAATGGTGAAAGTCTTTTTTTAAGGCTCGATTGCGGTAATACTCACTAATCTCGAAATTATTGTCGGAAAATTCTGTCTTAATAACGTTTCCAAAATGTGCCCCGTCATATTGGTTTATTCCCCCTCCAGTCGTCAAACTTGTTTTTTCTGATAAGGTTTGGGTGTATGAATAAACACTTCCTCCAAACAGGTTGTCAAGCCACCTTTGTCTTACCAAATCCATTGTTTGAATAGTGTCTGCCCCAATCACCAAAGGCTGAAGTCCGTATAAAGAAATCAGTTCATTTTCTTTTAACTCCTCGTAGTAACCTGAGCCATCCGTTAAGTGAAATGCCAAATGGAACATTCCTGATTTTCCTACCTTTTCGCTATGAAAGAGCTGATAATGGTTTTGTTGATAGTTATCTGTTTGGTTTGCATAGGTAAACGGATTATAGGTTCTGGCGTTGGAAGAGAAAAGGTGAAGTGAATCTTTTGAACCTAATCCATTCCTTTGTATATAGTTTAACAAATCATCTGAATTTCCCCTTAATCTTGCCTCTGGAACTCCATTCCAGGCCTGATAGGTGGTTTCCCTTCCTCCAATAAAGTTGAATTTAGTGATTCTCTTGGGTGAATAATATCCAAAACTCAAAAAAGCACTTTCTAAGTTCGATGTTGCACGATCAATGAATCCATCTGATTTAATTTTCGACAACCTGACGTCAAAGGTAAAACCGTTATTTAAGAGTCCTGTACCGGCAGAAATGTTCGCCTTTTGGGTATTGAAAGAACCTGCGCCAACGTTCACCAATCCATAGGCTTCATTTTTAAGGTTGTTGGTTTGTAAATTGATGCTTGCTCCAAATGCAGCAGAACCATTGGTAGAGGAACCAACTCCTCTTTGAATTTGAATTTGATCCACAGAACTTGCCAAATCAGGCATGTTCACCCAAAAAACACCATGCGACTCAGAATCATTGATCGGAATCCCGTTCATGGTTATGTTAACCCGCGTTGCATCGCTTCCTCTCACAGATAATCCTGTATAACCTATTCCGGTTCCTGCATCCGAAGTGCTTACCACTGATGTGGCCGTTTGTAGCAGGTAGGGGAGGTCTTGCCCCAGATTTTGTCGGTTGATTTCTTTTGAATCAATAACCGCATAAGTGGTTGGCTGATCCTTTACCGGTAAAGTTCCCAATATAATTACTTCCGTTCCTAAAACCGTTTTTTCTACAAGTTCAATTATTTTTGTTTCATCAGGATTCAAGGCGATTACTCCCGTAAATGGAAAAAAACCTAACATTTTTATTTCTGCCCGAATTTTTAGGTTTCCATTGGTCTCAATTTTCACCAATCCATTTTCTTGGCTAATGAATGTAGTGCCATCTGAAAGTTGCACCACACAACCCGGAATAGGTTCCCTGGTATTTTTGTTGATCAATTGTAGATTTGCCTTCTGCTGAGAGAAAGCCATTTTGGAAGTGAAGGCAAAAAGAAAAAAGGCCCAAAAGGCAACCCGAGGTAATTGTTTCATAAAAAAATTTTACCGGGTGCCCCAACTAATTTTAATTAGATTGTAGCTTATACATATTCCCTCCGCCGGCATTACCCGGATCAGGTTTTATGGGTATAATCTCAGCCTCCTTTAAATCAGGAAGCACCCCGTTTGAAACCGCAAAGGTAGGGTAGAGCTTGGTTTTCAACCAAAGAAATTGATAAATGTTAATTATTTTTTCTTGTTTTATTTTATAATAAATTAATATTCAGTTATTTATAATTGTTATTTAGAATAAATTTAAATTAAATTATTGTGTTAAAAAATCTAATAATAAAATGGACAGGTTGATTGCATTCTTCTAAATTTGCCGCGGGAAAATACAGACTAGTCTAATTCTATGCCGAACAAAATCCGTTCCCTATCTTCAATAGGAACCCTGCCAATGGCACAAACAATGCGTTCTCTGCTATTTGTCTTTTCATTATTGCTATTGCCGGTTTTGGCCAACGCCCAAAGCCCTGAAGAAGCTGGTGAAAAGTTATTCAAAATGAATTGCGCCCAATGCCACAGCGCCGGAACCAACAAGGTGGTTGGTCCTGGTTTGGCCGGGGTGCAGGACAGAGTTCCAAAGCCTTCAGAAGAATGGCTTATTAAATGGATTAAAAATTCTTCAGCCCTGATTAAGTCAGGAGACGCCTACGCGGTGAAGATTTTTGAACAGTACAACAAGTCTCCAATGCCTTCTCAGGCCCTGTCTGATGATGAGATCAAGTCTATTTTGGCCTATATCGCAAACCCTCCTGCCCCTAAAGGTGGTACCAAAGATCAACAGCCCGTTGCCACTGGAAAGCCCGTTGACGATTCTTCCACGGTGAACTGGATTTTGTTTGTAATCATTATTTTGTTTGTTGCCCTTATTTATGTTCTTAACAGCGTAAGTAAATCGCTCGATAAAATGCTCCGAGAAAGAGAAGGTAAGCCTGAGCCAATTGCTTTACCTCCTATGGAATCTGCAGTTTATTGGATGAGAACCAATAAAAAAATTGTTGCCTTGGTGCTTTTGGTGATGGTAGCAATGGGTTCACGTGCTGCCTGGAATGGTATGATGGGCATCGGGGTTTATGAAGGGTATCAGCCTGAACAACCCATCTTCTTCTCTCATAAAATCCATGCGGGTCAAAACGGAATTAACTGTGTTTACTGTCACAGTGGCGTTGAAAAAAGTAAAATTTCAAATATCCCTTCTGCCAATGTTTGTATGAATTGCCACAAGTACATTCAGGAAGGTGCAGTTACCGGCAAAACTGAAATCGCCAAAATTTATGCAGCATTAGATTTTGATCCGGCTACACAGACTTACGGAAAAAATACCAAACCTATTAAATGGGTGAAAGTACATACACTACCGGATCATGTTTACTTTAATCATGCCCAGCACGTTACCGTTGGTAAGCAGGAATGTGCAACTTGTCATGGTCCTATTGAACAAATGGATACTGTAAGACAACACTCTTCTCTTACCATGGGATGGTGTATCGATTGCCACAGAAAAACAGAAGTTAAGATGGAAGGTAATGCATATTATAATGAATTACATGCCAAACTTGCTGCTAAATATAAAGGACAACCCATTACAGTGGATAAAATGGGTGGAATTGAATGTGGAAAATGCCACTACTAACAATAACGTCAAACTGCTAAGTTTCACAATAACGAGAAAAAAATGGCCAACAACCGGAGATACTGGAAAAGTTTAGATGACCTGAATAATACACCGGAATTTATCAGGAAAAGCCAGAGCGAGTTTCAAGAGGAAATCCCAATGGATGCCTTCCTCGAAAAGCGTTCACAGGATACCAAGGGAACTCCAAGAAGGGATTTCCTGAAATTTTTAGGTTTTTCCGTAACCGCTGCAACCCTTGCTGCCTGCGAAACGCCTGTCAACCGCGCAGTTCCTTATTTGGTGAAACCCGAAGAGGTTACCCTAGGCATCGCGAATTGGTATGCCAGCAGTTTTGATGACGGACACGATTATTGTAGCATTTTGGTTAAAACCCGCGAGGGACGTCCTATAAAAATTGAAGGAAATAAGTTCTCCTCTTTTTCTTCAGGAGCTACCAACGCAAGGGTACAAGCCAGTGTGCTTTCTTTGTATGATAATGCCAGATTAGCCGGACCATTAAAAAATGGAAATCCCTCTTCTTGGAAAGAAGTAGATGCGGATATAATGGCTAAGTTGGATGGTGTAGCCAAATCAGGTGGAAACATTACCATTTTAACAGGTACAATCACCAGTCCAACCTTAAACAAAACATTAGCAGACTTTGCAGCCAAGTTCCCCGGTACTAAGATTGTTACTTACGATGCAGTTTCTGCCTCAGCAATTCGTGCAGCCCATCAAAACGCTTTAGGAAAGGCAATTTTACCTGCCTTTGATTTTTCAAAAGCGGATGTGATTGTGAGTTTTGGTGCAGATTTTCTCGGTAACTGGATTTCTCCCATCCAATTTGCGAAACAATATGGTGTTAACCGTAAAGTAAGCAAGGCCAAGCAAACCATGTCAAGACATTACCAGTTTGAAAGTATTTTGTCTCTTTCTGGTAGTAACGCAGATTATAGAGTGGGTATTAAACCCAGTCAAACAGGAACTGCTGTGCTGAATCTATACAATGCGATTGCACAAAAAACAGGTGCATCAGCTATTGCATCCAAAGCTACTTCATTTGATAAAACAATCGCCAAGGCGGCCGATGATTTGCTCAATGCGAAAGGTAAATCTCTCGTAGTTTGTGGTTCAAATGATCCTGCTGTTCAGGAAATTGTAATTGCTATCAATCATTTGTTGGGTAATTACGGTGCTACCATTGATTCATCAAATCCCTTGAATTTGCGTCAGGGATCCGATGCCGATGTGCTTAACCTCGTGAAGGATTTGAAGGACGGAAAAGTAGGAGCCCTATTGATTCATAATTGTAATCCTGCTTATTCTTTACCTTCTTCACTCGGTTTTAATGCTGCTGTAAAAAAGGCTTCTCTGTCCGTTGCTGTCACCGACAGAAAGGATGAAACTGCTCAGTTGTGCCAATATGTTTGCCCTGCCCATCATTACCTTGAATCTTGGGGTGACAGTTCTCCTCAGGCTGGAACATACTCTATTCAACAACCGGTAATCCGACCCCTTTTTGATACCCGCCAGTTTGGTGAGTCAATTTTAAAATGGTCAGGGAATGGTATTTCTTATTTTGATTATCTAAAGGATAACTGGCAGAAACAAATGTTCTCTGCGCAGTCTGCCGAAAGTTCATTCGAATCTTTTTGGACCAAAACGCTTCACGATGGTAATTTTTCAGTGGCTTCCAATGCTCCTGAAGCCATAACTCCTGCTGGTGATTTGAATAAGGCTGCAGCTCAGATAGCTGCAAATGCAGCCAGTGGTGAGTGGGAAATCAGTTTTTATGAAATGATTTCCATGGGCAATGGTGCTCAGGCCAATAACCCATGGTTGATGGAAATGCCAGATCCTATCTCCAAAGTTGTTTGGGATAATTATATCACCATGTCGCCAAAGCAAATGGCCGACAAGGGTTATAACATCATCCACGAGAAGGAAGAACCCTTTAATGTGGTTGAATTAACCGTAAATGGGGTTACCGTTATGGCTCCCGTTTTCCCTCAGCCCGGACAACCGGATGGAACCATTGGCCTTGCTCTTGGATTCGGAAGAACAGCAGCAGGTAAAACTGCCGATAATATTGGCTCAAATGCCTTTTCCATGCTGGGTGTAAAGGATAATTTTATCGACTTTACTTCCGCAAAAGTTAGTATCAAAGAAACCGACCAGAAATATCAATTGGCAAGTACCCAAACACATCATACCATGATGGGTAGGGATATTGTGAAGGAAACCAATCTGGCTGCTTACAAAAAGAATCCAACTGCAGGTAATACCAAGGTAACCATCTCTGTTTCTAATGGTCATGAGCATAAAAATGTAGCCCCCGAAAAGGTTGATTTGTGGGCCACCAACCAGCATCCAGGTTTTGAAAAACCAGGATTGTTCTGGAATATGGCCATTGACCTAAACTCTTGTATTGGTTGCGGTAACTGCCTTATCAGTTGTCAGGCAGAAAACAATGTATCTGTGGTGGGTAAAGAACAAGTGAATATGTCTCGTGACATGCACTGGATTCGTATCGACCGCTACTATAGCAGCGAAACAACAAAAACCAATATAGCAGAAGGCACAGGAAAAATTGATATGTACCAAATGATGGAAATTCCTTCAGAAAATCCGAAGGTAATTTTCCAACCGGTAATGTGTCAGCACTGTAATCACGCCCCTTGCGAAACCGTTTGTCCGGTTATTGCAACCACCCATAGCAATGAAGGTCTAAACCAAATGACTTATAACCGTTGTGTGGGTACGAAATATTGCGCCAATAACTGCCCTTACAAAGTAAGAAGATTTAACTGGTTCAAGTATTTTGATAACAATGAATTCGATTACCATATGAACAATGATTTGGGTAAAATGGTACTCAATCCGGATGTTACCGTTCGTTCAAGAGGGGTAATGGAAAAGTGTTCACTTTGTATTCAAAGAATTCAAGAAGGAAAACTAAACGCCAAAAAAGATGGTCGTTCCATCAAAGATGGTGAAATTGAAACTGCTTGCTCTCAGTCTTGTCCAACACAGGCTATTACTTTTGGAAATGTAAATGATGCTTCTTCTAGAGTTGCAGTAGCCGTAAAAGACGAAAGATCTTACCATGTTCTTGAGGAATTAGCCATTCAACCCTCTGTTTACTACATGGTAAAAGTTCGTAACACTGACGAAAAAACCGAAGCCTGAAATAAAACAACAAAAGCCGAACTAAATTAATCGTTCATTATGCACGAAGCTTCCATAAGGCCACCCCTGATTTTGGGTGACAGAACAGCCCACCAAATTACCGAAGACATTTGTCGCCCCATTGAAGGTAAACCAACCAGAAGTTGGTGGATAGCCTTCATCGCCTCTGCCGCAGTTTTCCTGTGGTGGGTAGTCTGTATCAGTATTACCGTAGGAAAAGGTATCGGGGTTTGGGGATTGAACAACGTTGTAGACTGGGGTTGGGACATCACCAACTTCGTATGGTGGGTAGGGATCGGCCATGCCGGAACTTTGATTTCTGCCATCTTGTTGTTATTCCGCCAAAAATGGCGTCTATCCATTAACCGTGCCGCAGAAGCCATGACAATTTTTGCGGTAATTTGCGCAGCTACCTTTTTGTTGTCGCATATTGGTCGTCCTTGGCTGCCCTACTGGTTATTACCACTTCCCAATCAATTCGGGTCGCTTTGGGTGAACTTTAATTCGCCCCTGGTTTGGGATACTTTTGCCGTATCCACTTATTTCTCTGTTTCTTTGGTATTTTGGTATACCGGTTTAATTCCTGATTTTGCCGTTATTCGCGATAGGGCTAAAACCAAAACCAGAAAATTTTGGTATGGTCTTCTTAGTTTTGGCTGGGTAGGTTCAGCAAAAAATTGGCAACGTTTTGAGGAGGTTTCTTTGGTTCTTGCCGGATTATCAACCCCTTTGGTACTTTCTGTGCATACCATTGTATCCATGGACTTTGCCACCTCAATCATTCCCGGTTGGCACGCTACCATTTTTCCTCCCTATTTCGTTGCAGGTGCAATCTTCTCTGGTTTTGCCATGGTTCAAACCCTCCTGATCATTGCGCGCAATGTATTGAAGCTTGAGAATTATATCACCATTTACCACATCGATATGATGAACAAAATCATCCTTATTACAGGGTCGATTGTGGGTGTGGCTTATATTACTGAGTTCTTTATCGCCTGGTACTCAGGAGTTGAATACGAATCTTATGCTTTCATCAACAGAGCAACCGGTTATTATTGGTGGGCCTATTGGAGCATGATGAGCTGTAACGTAATTTCCCCTCAGCTTTTTTGGTCAAAGAAGTTAAGAACCAACATTACCTTTACTTTTATTATGTCCATTGTAGTAAACATTGGAATGTGGTTCGAAAGGTTTGTAATCATTGTTACCTCTCTTCACCGTGCTTATGTTCCTTCTGAATGGTCAACGTATCACCCTAGTTGGGTTGAGGTTGGAATTTTTATTGGTTCTATCGGTTTGTTCTTTACCCTGTTTTTACTCTTCTGTAAGTTTTTCCCTGTAATTGCCATGAGTGAACTAAAGACTATTGTGAAAACAAGCAGCAGTCAGGCAAAGAAAAACCACAAAGACCATTCACACCATTAATTGTTTGAAGCAACGTTATGAGTAAACATATTTTCGCAATTTTCAGTGATGATGATGTTGTAATGAACAGCATCGCTCCTTTGCGCAAGGCCGGTGTTAAGATTAAGGATGTCTATTCTCCTTATCCTGTTCATGGTATGGATCATGCACTAGGTTTAAAACGAACAAGGATTTCCATTTGTTCTTTTATCTACGGTTGTACAGGATTGTCACTTGCCATTCTAATGACATGGTACATGAATATCAGTGATTGGCCCATGGATATTGGTGGAAAGCCCAATTTTGCCTGGTGGAAGAACATGCCTGCCTTTGTACCGGTTTTATTTGAATCTACCGTTTTTTGTGCAGCCCATGGAATGGTTTTGACGTTCTATTTGCGTTCAAAAATACTTCCTGGTGTAACCGCTTTCGTTCCAGATGTTAGAATGACTGATGACAAATTGGTGATGCATGTTGAACTGAAAGATGCTTCCACCGAAGCTGAGGTTACTCGTTTGTTAAAGAGCCACGGTGCAGAGGAAGTTAAAGAATACGGAAAATAATTTCAAGAAATGAAAAGGAGATTACTGAATCATATTTCAACCTTTTGCTTGGCAACAGTAGTACTGTTGTCCGGTTGTTCTTCAGATCCGCTTAGCCCGGGTATTGAGTTTATGCCCGACATGTATCGGTCAATTGCTGTAAAGCCCTACGAAGCTTCCGGATTATTTAAAGATAGCATCAGCTCCCTGATTCCGGTTTCAGGAACCATTACCCAAGGTAATATTCCTAATGCTGAATTGTCTATCAATGCTATGCCTTACGCATATCCGGATAGTCCTGAAGGTTATGAAGCAGCTGGTTTAAACCTTAAAAATCCACTCGCCTTTTCTCAGGCCCATTTGGACAAGGGAAAGGATTTATACACCAAATTTTGTGTTCATTGCCATGGTGATGCCGGGGCCGGTGATGGTAGCTTGGTTAAAAATGGTAAGTTTCCTAGTCCTGGAAGCTATGCCTCAAAAGTGGGCCTTACTGAAGGAAAAATGTTCCATTCCATGACTTATGGAAAGGGGCTAATGGGCCAGCACGCCTCTCAGTTGAATAAGCAAGAAAGATGGCAATTGGTGTTTTATGTTCAAAGTTTGATTGGTAGTAATCAACCTGTTGCAGCACCTGCAGATTCAACAAAAAAAACGAAGTAATAATATCAAAAGCAATTCGCTGAATGAAAGAAGCACCAACTTTGAATTACCAAGTAACCAGAAATAATAATCTTCTGGCAGGTATTTTAATTGCCATAGGGGCGGTTTCCATTGTTTATGGATTCGCCTCAGGTGAAACTCACCGGGCCTGGGCCAGTTTATTGATGAGTAACTTTTATTTAATGGCCATCGCATTGGGCTGCATTTTCTTTGTAGCCGTGCAATATGTTGCCGAGGTAGGCTGGTCACCGGGAATTGTTCGAATTCCTATGGCCATATCTCAGTATTTGCCCTTTGCAACTGCCTTCATGATTATCATATTCCTTGCCGGGCACCATGATCTTTACCATTGGACGCATGCTGATTTATATGATAAAAACTCTTCTCATTATGATCCAATTCTTGATGGAAAGAGCGGTTACCTAAACATTGGTTTTTACGTTTTTCGCCTTTTTGCTTACGCCTTGATTTGGAGCGGTTTTGCTTTTTTAATAAGAAGGGAATCCTTGAAGGAGGATATCGAAGGAGGATTGGGCTTTTATAACAAGAATATTAAACTTTCTGCAACCTTTTTGGTTCTTTTTGGAGTAACTTCTTCTACTTCCGCTTGGGATATCATCATGTCTATTGATGCTCACTGGTTCTCAACATTGTTTGGATGGTACGTTTTTGCCGGAATGTTTGTTAGCGGCTTAACCGTAATGATGTTATTTGTGGTTTACCTCAGACGCAGAGGATATATGCCTCATATTAATGAAAATCACGTTCATGATATGGGTAAGTTTATGTTCGCATTCAGTATTTTCTGGACTTACCTTTGGTTTGCGCAATTTATGTTGATTTGGTATGCTAACCTACCAGAAGAGGTGGTTTATTACATGGCTCGTCAAAGTCCGCATTTCCGTGGCTTATGGTTAGCCAATGTGTTTATTAATTTCTTTTGCCCTTTCCTTATTTTGATGTCGAGAGATGCAAAAAGAAGAGATGGAGGTTTAATGTTTGTTGGTATTATCATGTTAATTGGACATTGGATAGATGTTTATTTGCTGGTTATGCCCGGAACCGTTGGAACGCATGCTCATATCGGAATTATTGAAGTAGGTACTACCTGTTTCTTTGCCGGATTGTTGATATGGGTGACTTTCAGAAATCTGGCCAAGGCTTCATTGGTGCCAAAAAACCACCCCCTCATCGAGGAAAGCTACCATTTTCACATTTAATCATTTGCAAAGAAAAAAACTGCTATGCAATCCAATTTAATTTATTTGACAATCATTCTGGGTGTAATCGTTTTTGCACGCTTGATGAAAGTTTATGAGCTTGCCTCTGCCCTTAAGGGCTCGAAAGAGGAAAAGGTAACGGATGGTGACAATCGTTTTAATGCGAAAATGATGATGGTGTTCCTGATTGCGTTTTTCGCTTTCTGCATCTTTCAATTGGTGGAGTATGGAAAATATGTTCTTCCCGAATCCGCATCAGAACATGGTTCTTCCATTGACACATTGTTCAATTTCAACCTTGTCATCATTACTTTGGTTTTTGTTTTGGTTAATTTCCTGCTGTTTTATTTTGCTTACAAATACTACTTCAGAAAAGACAACAGAGCTACTTTCTTTGCTCATAGTACAAAATTGGAGATGATTTGGACAATCATTCCAGCCATTGTACTAACCATTATTATTATTTATGGTTTGGCCACATGGAACAAAATTACAGCTCCTGGTGATCCAAATAATTCTATTGTTGTTGAATTGTATGCTAAACAATTTGACTGGACTGCGCGTTATGCTGGTGTGGACAATGTATTAGGAGCAACCAACTACAAACTTACAGCAGACGATAATCCTTTGGCGCTTGATAAACAAGACAAAGCCGGCTGGGATGATAAATTGGTAAGAGGAGAGTTTCATATTCCGGTGAATAAAAATGTATTGTTTAATTTCAGATCCAGAGATGTGATTCATAGTGCTTATATGCCTCACTTCCGTGCACAAATGAACTGTGTTCCCGGAATGAAAACCGAGTTCCATTTTGTTCCTACCATCACCACCGCAGAAATGCGTAAAAAACTAGGAAAGCCAAATTTTGATTATGTTTTGGTTTGCAACAAAATTTGTGGCAGTGCCCATTACAACATGCAAATGAAAATTATTGTTGAATCTGAAGCTGATTACAATAAATGGCTAAGTGAACAAAAGGATTTTAAATCAACCCTTGTTTCTGCAGAGCCTGCTGCTCCTGCTGCACCTGCAGATTCAACCGCCACACCGCCAATGGCTAAAATGTAATTGTTTTTTGCCCGAAATTTAAAGAACGAAGAAAAGTAAATTCATACTATGAGTACCCACGCAACTCACCACCACGATGCACATGCCCATGATTCTCATCATGATCACCACGGGCATGATGATCACCATGAACACGAGGATAATTTCTGGACGAAGTACGTATTTAGTCAGGACCACAAAATGATTGCAAAGCAGTTTCTTTTGACTGCTGTAGTGATGGGTGTATTGGCTATGATGCTCTCCATTTTCTTTCGATTACAATTGGCTTATCCCGGAAAAGGATTTGCCATTTTAGAGTATTTCCTTGGAGAGAAATGGGCTCCTGATGGGGTTTTGGATTCCAATATGTATTTGGCATTGGTTACTATTCATGGTACCATCATGGTGTTCTTTGTGCTAACAGGTGGTTTATCCGGAACTTTCAGCAACCTTCTTATTCCTTTACAGTTGGGTGCAAGAGATATGGCCTCTGGTTTTTTGAATATGCTTTCTTTCTGGTTTTTCTTCTTGGCTGTTATTATTATGACCGGTTCTCTTTTTATCGAAACCGGTCCTGCATCTGCCGGCTGGACAGTTTATCCTCCTTTAAGTGCTTTGGAAGAAGCCATTCCCGGTTCCGGGCTTGGTATGACCTTATGGTTGGTGAGTATGGCCATATTTATTGCAGGTTCTTTGTTAGGCTCAATTAACTACATTGTTACTATTTTGAATCTAAGAACCAAGGGAATGAAAATGACCAGAATGCCCCTTACCATTTGGGCTTTCTTTATTACAGCAGTTCTGGGTGTACTTTCTTTCCCTGTGCTTTTATCAGCTGCCCTCCTTTTGATTTTCGACCGCTCTTTCGGAACAAGTTTTTATTTGTCTGATATTTTTATCTCCGGACAAGCCATGGAACAAACCGGTGGTAGCCCGATCCTTTACCAACATTTATTCTGGTTCCTTGGTCACCCCGAAGTTTACATCGTAATCCTTCCTGCATTGGGAATTACCTCTGAAGTGATTTCAACCATGTCAAGAAAACCAATTTTCGGTTATCGTGCCATGATTGGTTCTATCATTGCCATTGGTTTCCTCTCTTTCATTGTTTGGGGTCACCACATGTTCTTAACTGGAATGAATCCATTCCTCGGCTCATTGTTCGTATTCACAACCCTTTTGATTGCCATTCCATCGGCTGTAAAGGCCTTTAACTACGTAACAACGCTTTGGAAAGGAAACTTAATCATGTCTCCTGCCATGCTTTTCGCAATTGGTCTTGTCTCAACATTCGTAACCGGTGGGGTAACAGGAATTATCCTTGCAGATTCTGCCCTTGATATCAATGTTCACGACACCTATTTTGTTGTGGCCCACTTCCATATCGTAATGGGTGCTTCGGCCATCTTTGGTATGTTCTGCGGTGTTTATCATTGGTTCCCAAAATTGTTTGGCAGAATGATGAACAATAAATTGGGCTATGTACATTTCTGGGTAACCTTTGTAGCCGTTTATGGCGTGTTTTTCCCGATGCACTTTTTAGGAATGGCCGGTGTACCGCGAAGATATTATTCCAATGAAACCATCGATATTTTTGCCGGAATGGGAGATATCAATATTTTAGTAACCGCTTTCGCCATTATTGGGGCTATCGGTCAGGGTGCTTTCCTTTTCAATTTCTTCTACAGCATGTTTAAAGGCAAGAAGGCCACCCAAAACCCTTGGAATTCAAACACCCTGGAGTGGACTACTCCCGTTCAGCATATTCACGGAAACTGGCCCGGTGCCATACCTGAGGTTCATCGCTGGCCTTATGATTATAGCAAACCCGGAAAAAAAGAAGATTTTGTTCCTCAAACGGTGCCACTAGAGGCCGGAGAAGAAGACCATTAATTTTTGTTGTCCACAATTAATTAATGTCCTTAAGTAGTAAAATATTTAAGGACATTTTTTTATGAGTAAATTTAAATTTCTCTTACCGGTTATCGCGTTGTTTTTCCTAAGCGGAGAAACAAAAGCTCAGCTGCTCGATTCGCTACGTTTTCATTTAAGCCATAAACCGGTGCTGGATGGTAATTGGGAAACCAGAAATACCTTTATTTCAACCCGTAGAGCCCAAATTACGGGATGGAAATTGGGATTAGACTTTAATAGTAAAATTAGGATGGGGGTAGGCTATAATTATATGAACACCAAGTTTTACAATAGTGAATTCTCAGGGTTTCAATACAGAAAGGAACAACTTGGTATGAGGTATTTTTGTGTTTATTTCGAATATCTCTACTTTAAGCAAAACCGATGGACCTTTTCTGTGCCCGTTCAAGTAGGATTTGGAACAACCTTTACAAGATCCGTCTTTCCTGTTGTGCAGAATGAAAAAAAGAACAGCCACTTTATTATGGTTTATGAACCTTGTATTTCAGGAGAATACAGGCTGCTACCTTGGTTTGCCATAGGTGCAGAGGGTGGATTCAGGCTTTTTTTGTTTAAAAGCGGATCGGTTAAAGAACGCTTTACCGCACCAATTTATGTGTTCAGTGCTTCCATCAAATGGGGTTATTTTATCGATAAGTATAAACTCAAAGACAAAACCCTAAAACTATTGAATCAATCCTGATTACTTGAATAGTTTGACAATATCATTGCCGTTGGCAAATACCAGTAGCGCCAGCAATAAAATCATCCCTACAAGTTGGGCATATTCCATGAACTTTTCGCCCGGCTTGCGACCAGTAATCATTTCATAAAGCAAGAATAATACATGACCTCCATCCAAAGCAGGAATCGGAAGAACATTCATGATGGCCAGGGCAACTGAAAAGAATGCTGTTAAGTTCCAAAATCTTAGCCAGTCCCATTCAGGAGCGAATACTTTACCGAAACTAATGAAGCCACCCAGTGATTCATAACCCTTTACTTCACTATTGAAAATCAATTTGAATTGATCTACATAATCTGAGAGTCCTTTTCCTGTTTTAATGATTCCGGCCGGTATAGATTCCAAAAATGTATACTCCTTGTGCTCAAAGGAAAGGAAGTTTGCTGGCGGATAGGGGCCCAGTCCTAAAGTCCCTAGTTCACTTACTGTTGCAGTAAGTTTTTCATATTGTTTGTTTCGGAAAACTACCACCTCAACCTTTTTGAGTTTGTTGCGCTGAATTTCAGCCCTTACTTCGTCAAAATAACGCAGTTCCTTTCCATTGACCCGAACAATAAAATCATTCACCTTAAATCCTGCTTTTTCAGCAGGTGAACCTGGAGCAACCACTTCCACAAAAAAGGGAATCCTAGGACTAATAAAGGTACCCGGTGATTTCACCAGCTTGTTTAAAAAACCCTGAGGGATTTCAATTTTCTCAGTTGCCCCATTGCGTAATACCTCCACTTCTTTGGCTTCATTCATGATAATGTCAATGGGGATTTTATTGAAATTCCCTACTTCTTTTCCATCCACTGAAATTATTTTATCTCCATTGAGAAGGCCCATTTCTAGGGCAAGTGAATCGCAAGAAATACCATACTGAACATTCTTTGAGGGAAGAAAGTCTTCGCCATTGAAAAATAATATTCCTATATAAATTACAATCGCCACCAATACGTTAACAGTTACACCCCCTAGCATAATAATTAATCTCTGCCATGCAGGTTTACTTCTAAACTCCCATGGTTGAGCGGGTTGAGCCATTTGTTCCTTATCCATTGACTCATCAATCATTCCAGAAATTTTTACATAACCTCCTAAAGGAATCCATCCTATTCCGTATTCGGTTCCATTCACTTTTTTCTTGAAAAGAGAAAACCAAGGATCGAAAAACAAATAAAATTTTTCAACCCTTGTTTTAAAAAGTTTGGCAGGAATAAAGTGTCCCAATTCATGCAAAACAATCAGTATAGAAAGGCTAAGGATTAATTGAGAGGCTTTGATTAAAATTTCCATGAGGATGAATTAAATGAGGGAGCTTGCAAGGATTCTTGTTTCGGAGTCGGTGGCTACATAATCTGTTATGCCCGGTTTTTCAATGTAGTCAATTTGATGCATGCATTTCTCTATCACATCCGACATTTCCAAAAAGCCGATTCTGTCTTGTAAAAATGCTTCAACGGCAACTTCATTGGCTGCATTGATTGTGCAGGGTACATTTCCGCCTAATTTGAGGGCTTCAAATGCAATGGCAAGATTACGAAATGTTTCGGTATCAGGAGGCTCAAAACTTAACGTTGGATAGTTAAGAAAACTAAATCTTTCAAAATTAGAAGGTATTCTTTCGGGATACCCAAGGGCAAAAAGAATGGGCAAACGCATGTCAGGCAGGCCCATTTGGGCTTTTATTGAACTATCTTTAAACTGAACGAGAGAGTGAATGATCGATTGCGGGTGAACCACAACTTCAATTTGGTCAGGATTAAGTCCGAAGAGCCATTTGGCTTCAATTACCTCCAAACCTTTGTTCATCATGGAGGCAGAGTCAATCGTGATTTTAGCACCCATATCCCAATTGGGGTGTTTTAGCGCTTGTTCTTTTTTTATGCCAACCAATGCATTCCTCTTTTTTCCTCTAAATGGACCGCCTGATGCTGTAAGGATGATTTTTTCCATTTGTAAGGAATCTTCACCCAATAAACTTTGAAAAATGGCAGAGTGTTCAGAATCAACAGGAATTATTTTTGAACCGTACCTGGCTGCAAGTTCGGTAATGAGGTCGCCTGCAACAACAAGGGTTTCTTTGTTGGCCAGCGCAATATCTTTCCCGGCTTTAATGGCATGGGTAGTTGGAATGAGGCCGGCATATCCTACCACCGCAGTTAAAACCATATCCACGTCTTCACGAACCACAGCATCATTCATGGCCTGAATGCCGGAACTTACCTGAATTGGCAGGTTTTTCAAAGCATCTTTCAACAAGGAATATTTTTGGGTATTCCCAATAACTACTTCAGCTGGCAAGAATTTTTTTGCCTGGTCAATCAGCAAGCCAACATTGTTTTGGGCCGTAAGAACGCTTACAGCAAAGCGTTCTGAATGCGATTCAATTACCTCAAGTGTTTGTACTCCAATGGACCCTGTTGATCCAAGGAGGGCTATTCTTTTTTTCATTTTAGTCTCATGTATTTGGTCGGGTCAACCGGTGTGCCTTTGTACCATAATTCAAAATGAACATGCGGTCCTGTTGATAATTCTCCCGAATTTCCAATGATAGCAATGGGTTCCCCTGCTTTTACTCGCTCCCCTTCCTTTTTTAGCAATGCTGAATTGTGTTTATAAATGGAAAGGATGTTTTCCTGATGTTGCACCTGGATAACATAGCCCTGGTCAGGTGTCCAAGTAGAAAGAATTACCGTTCCATCTAGTGTAGACTTAATTGGCTCATTCTTTTTTCCTACAATATCCACCCCAAAATGTTTAGTACTTTGTTCGAATCCACTGGTAAGTTGACCTTGCAATGGAACAAAGAAAAACAAAGAATTTATTCCGCCCTTTTCTTTCAGTAACCCTCCCTTAAGGTTGTTTTTTTCTTCCTGTTCTATTTGTGCCCTTAACATGGAATCTTCCGGCACATGCCTGTCTTCAATTTTTACAGTTTTTTTAATGCTGTCTTTCTTAACCCGCTCAATTCCTAAATCGGTTTCTTTTCCTGTTAAAATGTTGGTAATATTTTCTAAATAAAAATCCTTTTCTCCAATCACCTTTTCCAATGAGTCTGTTTTATTCGCCAGGTAAATTATTTTTTTTCGCATGCCTACATCAGCATATCCGGGTATATACTCCCGAAGTGAAGTAAAGGCAATCAAATAAATCACGGATACAATCAAAAATAAAACAACCGCTCCAGTGAATACGAAAAAGTTGAGTGGGGTAAAAATGAAGGCAGCACGCTCTTCAAGGGTGTCGTCATTCATCACCACCAACCTATACGGGTGTCGGATCTGACTTTTTAAATTCGACCAAAAGTCTTTGTCGGTGAGTTTCCTTTTTTGCTTTGTCATTTCTTCAGAAAATGCCCCAATTGCACAAATGTTCTAAAAATGTTTAAAGAACGGTTATTTTAAGGGATTATTTATGAAAAAATAGAATAATTTTGCTGATTCTGCGTTAACGAAAGCACTCACCCAAGAAATTGAACAAACTTCACCCATATTTTTTTGTCTTTTCGTTTTTTCTGGTGCTGGTTTTTTCAGGCTGTTCAACCAAAAAAAACACCTGGATTAACCGGAACTTTCACAATATGTCTGCCCATTACAATGGGTACTTTAATGCCCGTGAAATTTTAAATGAGGCCATTACTAAAATGGACATGGAGTATGTGGACGATTATCAACGCGTATTACCGATGTTTACCTATGGCTCTCCCAAGGATGCAAAAACTGCAGCCCCTGCTATGGAGAAGGTGTTTACCAAATGCTCTGAGGTAATTGAACGTCATTCTATGATGATCAAAGGGGTTGAATATTGTAAATGGATTGATGAAACCTATATTCTGATTGGGAGATCTCATTTTTATCGTCATGATTATTTTGCAGGGATTGAATCCTTTGAATACACCGTAGGTGAGTTTAAAAAACAACCTACCAAATTCGAAGCCCTCTTGTGGATGATCAGAACTTATAATGAAATCGGGGCCTTTACCAGATCGCAGGGTTATATCGATTTGTGTAAATCAGATAAAACATTTCCTTATGCTTTAAATGGCCAATTAGCTGCGGTAATGGCTGATTTTTATTTAAAACAAGACAACTATCCGATGGCTGAAAAGGAATTAAACAAAGCCATCGCCTACGAAAAGAATAAAAAAGTAAAGGCCAGATATACTTTTATTCTTGCACAAATTCTACAAAAGATGAAAGCAAACGATCGGGCCAGAAATGCCTTTGGCCAGGTGGTAAAGCTTAACCCGAAATATGAGTTAACCTTTTATGCCAAAATAAATCAGGCTAAATTGTATGATGCCTCTTCTGCCAGCAGCAGAAGTATTAAATCTCAGTTAACCAAAATGTTAAGCGACATAAAAAATGTTGATTATAACGATCAAATCTATTACGCTTTAGCAGAGATTTCAGAGAAGGAGGGAAATAATAAAGAGACCATTTCCTTGTTGCAGAAGTCGATGAGAGCCAGTACCGTCAATACCAACCAGAAAGGAATTTCTGCTCTAAAATTGGCCGATATTTACTTTGCTCAACCTGAATATACTTTGGCTGAAGCATACTATGACAGTGCGGTTACCTCACTCAGTAAGGATTTTCCCGATTATGAAGCCATTGCCAACAAAAGAAATTACTTGGGAAAGTTGGTTGCCAATTACCGTTTAATCGCAAAGCAGGATAGTTTACAAAGAGTTTCTTCTTTAAGTGAATCTGAAAGAAATAAATTGATTGATCAATTAATTGAAAAAGAAAAGGAAGCGGAGGCAAAAAGAAAAGAAGAAGAGGAGTTAAGGGCACTGCAAAATAGTTCCAATAATTTACCCGGCCAGCAAACTGCTAACCAAAACCAGGGTAGTGGTTCCTCATGGTATTTCTATAATCCCCAAACATTATCCTTCGGTTTCTCGGAGTTCTCCAAAAAATGGGGAAATAGAAAACTGGAGGATAATTGGAGACGTTCTAACAAACAATCAGTAGCACCAACCGGAGAGGAGGAGGGAGAAGTAGTTGCTGGGAAAGGAACAGCAACAGATTCAAGCAACAACAAGTACAACAGGGCGTATTATGCAAAAGAGTTACTCCTAACCCCGGCTTTAATGGATTCATCAAAAGCCAAGGTGATTGAAGCTTATTATGATTTAAGTTTGATTTACAAGGAGCAATTGGCAAACAATGAAAAGTCTGCCGAATCTTTAGAAGCTTTGTTGGCAAAATATCCCAAAAACAAATATCAACTTCCGTCTTACTATCAGTTGTATCGCTTATACACTTTGATGAGGATGGATCCTCAGGCCGAGAAATACAAGAATATTCTATTAACACAATTTCCTGAAAGTGATTACGCGCTTATCTTAAAAAACCCGGAGTTCAATAATGAATTAAAGAAAAAATTAGACAAGGTAGAGAACTATTATGAGGTTACTTATCTTCTTTATCAGAATGGGGATTATGCGGGCTCTTTTCAGCGTTGTGTGGCCGCAGATAGTATGGATTTGAAGGTCCCCATGAAGGCTAAATTTGCTTTTTTGAAAGCTCTTTCCATTGGTCATATTGCTGATAAAAAGGAGTTTGAAGCTGCACTGCGCAGTGTGGTGGTAAACTTCCCAAAAGAGGAGGTTAAACCCAGAGCACAAGATATTTTGAATTTGTTGGCAGGTGGCAGTACCCTTGATTCATTGGCACAAAACAATGACTCCACCAAGCAAAAAAACAATGTCTTCGTTTTTAATCCGGTCAAGGAACATTTTTTTGTAATGGTCATTGATCCCTTGATAGCGAATGCACAAACGATTTCTGCTGCTACCTCTGATTTTAACCGCGAGTATTTTGGAACGAAAAATTTAAATACTGTACTTGTTCCATTCGGCAAATCTAAGCAACTGCTTACAGTTAAATCTTTTGAGAATGCTACAATTGGAATGGACTACTTTATCACCTTCCGAGACAATGGTGAGGTGATGAAAGATTACCCACCGGGTGCTTTGCCCTTCTTTAGTATTTCGAAAGAAAATTATTTGTTGTTAATGAAATCAGAAAAAGCTGAGGAGTATGCAAACTTTTTTGCAAAGAACTATTCCAATTTTGAAGGAGCAGCAAAAAATGAATAAAAAAAAACGACCGAATTTTCGGTCGTTTTTTTTATCTTAAAAATCAAATTTTATTCCTTGCGAAAGAGGAAGCTGACTTCCGTAATTGATGGTATTGGTTTGCCTTCTCATATAGGCTTTCCATGCATCTGAGCCAGATTCACGTCCCCCTCCTGTTTCTTTTTCTCCACCAAATGCTCCGCCAATTTCAGCACCTGAGGTGCCAATGTTTACATTCGCAATTCCACAGTCAGATCCACGTGCAGATAAAAACAACTCCATTTCTCTCATGTTTACAGTAAAAATTGAGCTGGATAAACCTTGTGGAACTCCATTTTGTTTTTCAATGGCCTCTTCAATCGTTTTGTATTTCATGATGTAAAGAATTGGGGCAAAGGTTTCCTTTTGAACAGTTTCAAAATGATTTTCTGCCTCAATAATACAAGGTCTTACATAGCAACCACTTTCATAACCTGTTCCTGTGAGCACACCGCCTTCCACCAAAACTTTACCACCTTCTTTTACTGCACTTTCAATAGCATGGAGATAGTCATCTACAGCAGCTTTGTCAATCAGCGGCCCCACATGATTTTTTGATTCAAGTGGATTGCCAATGTTGAGCTGGCCATAGGCATTTTTAAGTTTTTCTTTTACCTGGTCATAAACACTTTCGTGAACAATTAATCTTCTGGTAGTTGTACAACGCTGGCCTGCGGTGCCTACGGCACCAAAAACGGTTCCAACCAACATCATATTCAAATCTGCATGCTCACTAACAATGATGGCATTGTTGCCCCCTAGTTCAAGGATAGATTTTCCGAATCTTCCCGCTACTTTTTCGGCAACAATTTTTCCAACCCTGGTAGAACCGGTTACACTAACCAATGGAATGCGATGATCGTGGTTGATTTTATCGCCAACGGGATTTCCAATTAATATATTACTAATTCCTTCATCGAGGTTGTTTTTTTTCAAAACATCCTGAATAATGTTCTGGCAGGCAATAGCACAGAGCGGAGTTTTTGATGATGGTTTCCAAACACAAACATTGCCACAAACCCATGCAATCATTGAATTCCAGCTCCACACTGCTACAGGAAAATTGAAGGCTGAAATAATGCCTACCACACCCAGTGGATGCCATTGCTCGTACATTCTGTGTTGTGGTCTTTCGCTATGCATGGTTAATCCATACAACTGTCTCGATAAACCTACAGCAAAATCACAGATGTCTATGATTTCCTGAACTTCTCCTAAACCTTCCTGCAAACTTTTTCCCATTTCATAGGAAACAAGTTGCCCAAGTGGTTCTTTATACAATCGAAAGGCATCACCCATTTGTCTTACAATTTCTCCTCTTTTGGGTGCAGGTACCAAACGCCATTTTTCAAAGGCTCTTTGTGCAGTTGCCATTACCTTTTCGTAGTCCTGATCTTGAGCCTGATTAACCGTTCCGATTAATTGGCCATCAACCGGAGAAAAAGACTGAACCTCTTTTCCTGAGGTGTGCCAACTGTCTGTCCCTGTTGAGGCACCGAAATTTTTTGCTTTTATTCCGAGCTTTAGGAGAAATTCCGGAGCATTTATTGTTTCTTTTAACTGAGTAGTTTCCATTCCTGATTTTTTTTTGCAAATTTAATTCTAATGTTGCAGATTAGCTATTCAAAACCGAAGAAACATAAATTGTATGGGTTTTCATTCTTTTCATATTTTGCCTGGTGGTGAAGGATTTTATTCTTACAATTGGATAAAATAGGCTAAATTTGTTTTGTCAGCGACAAGCGAAACCCCGGTTTTGTTAATTTAACGTAACACCCCCCAAAAGGAAAATATGGAAAGTTCAATTGCCCTTCGTTTAAAAAAAGCACTCAGTTTTATTGCCATTAGTTTTATGTTGTGGTCATTTTTGTTTCCACTTCATCTTAAGGCTCAATGTCCGGGTTGTATTATTGATATGGCATGCACCGTTTCTCCGGCTGCTCCAACACTCTGTCCGGCAACCCTCCCCAATGGCATCCAAAATCAACCTTATGCAGAAGATTTAACCTTTTATATGCCCGCTCAATTCAGTACCCAGGGTATTAATGTTACTTTGATTGAAATTACTGTGGTAAGTGTTACCGGACTTCCTCCCGGGGTGAGTTGGGAGACAAGTGCTTCCCCTGCCAATATTTTCTATCCTTCACAAAATCCGCCTGCTACCGAAAGAGGATGCGTTAGAATGTGCGGAACGCCTACAAGTTTCGGGTTGTTTAATATTGTGGTTAATGTTTCAGCCGAAGTGGGCACTCCTTTTGGGAACGTTACACAACCTCAATCTTTTTCACTATCCATCAACATTGACCCTCCCGCGGGCTCTAATTCAGCATTTCTTTATTCTCCCTCCACAGGTTGCGAGCCATTGGATGTTTCCTTTTCACCACTGATTTTTCCACAGGGCTTTCAAATGTTAACGTATGAGTGGGATTTCGGAAACGGTATTACTTTTTTGGGTGAGAATCCTCCTTTACAAAACTTTCTTTCGGCCGGTACCTACTATCCAAATTTAATTACCAGAGTTTACAATTATTCAATTGAAAATTTGACTGTAACCGTAAGTGGATCCAATTGGTGTGGAGATATTGAAGAGCCGGATATTCTTTTTATTGGTTGCACCGGAGATCCGGATGTTTTTTTCGATTGGACAAACAATGGAGCAACTCAGTCTGTAGGTTCTGTTGCTGACAATAGTAATCCCTCCTTTAATAATCTGAATCTCACCATTACCGACCCATTGTTATCTATCGCTTTTTGGGATGAGGATTTGATTTCTGCCAATGACAATCTTGGAACAGCAGTATTGAACATCACAGGCATTGGGAGTTTTAATTTTTCTACGGCTCAATTGTTTGGTAATCTAATCATTGATACGGTGTTGGTGCAAACGTATGTTGAAACGGATACTGTGATTGTTCTTGCCGCCCCAACACAACCAATCATTGCCTCAAACGGCCCTTTGAGTTTTTGTAGCAACAATCCTAGCTCCCTTACTATAGGTAATTCAGGCAATATTCTTCAGTGGTACCTTAACGATACCACTCTTTTGATTGGCCAAATCATGGACACAATTCTGCCGGCAGCGACCGGAAATTATTCTGTAATGGCCACGAATTCAGATGGATGTAGTTCTTTGTCCTCAAATACTACCATTGAAGTCTTTCCATTGCCGCCTTTACCGGTAATTGTCCAAAATGGCGGATTGTTAACAACTGGTGCAATGGGCAGTTTACAATGGTTTTTTAACGGGCAACCCCTGGTTGGAGAAACCGGCAATTCATTGGCTTATGGCGATTCTGGGGTTTATTCAGTTCGGGTAACGGATGCAAATGGTTGTTCAAACGGTGCCTCCTTGGCCATTTTGGTGCCCAGTGGGATAGGTACTAATCAAAATGAGCAGCCTTATTGGCAGATTCTGGGTAATCCGGGTTTTCAAGGCGAACTGGTCCTGAAATTCTTGCAATACCGACCCTCACAACCAATTCAGCTTGAAATATTGGATTTACAAGGAAGGGTTGTTTACCTAGAGCCATTTTTTGAACCAGAACAGGGGCAAAAGATTGTTCAAACCCGGCTTCCTAAAGGTTTTTATATGGTAAAAGTTGGAAATGCTGCTTCGTTTCAATCCGAAAAGTGGATAAATAATTAATAAACAAATGATTATTATTAAAAAAGGGGGGCAATTTGCTCCCCTTTTTTAATTTATGGTTAATTAAACGCCCTTTGTCTATAATTTTCGTTTGTTCGAATTTTTTTGAATAATTTTTTTACTATCTTTGCAGCCCCTAATTTATTTGCCAAAAAAAGGTAACCTTTTCCTTTAAAAACAAGTATTAGGGGCATTAAGAAATTAAATGGAACAAACTAAAACGCGGTTGATTATGATTGATTTTAAGCTACTTGCATTGAGAAAGGGACTTTTATTGGCGCTTTTCTTTACGCTGTTTTCGGCAGGATTGAAAGCGGCAGATTACTATTCCTATCAGGATGGTGACTGGGCAAATCCGACAACTTGGACCTCCGATCCTACCGGTTTGACCCAAGTGGGAGCAGGAATCCCGGGTGGAAGCGATAATGTTTTTGTTATCAACGGACGCTCCGTTTTTACGACTACTACCCGCACTATCAGTAGCTTACAGATAAATGCGCTTGGGGTTCTTGACCTAGGAACCTCTGCGGGCCATAGCTTAGGAACAGTTATTGGCACAGGTACGTTGATAATTCAATCAACCTCCTTTCCTGCAGGTACCTTCACCGCTTTTGTCTCCTCAACCGGTGGTACGATTGAGTATAGGGATGTTAATGGCACATTGCCAGCCCAATTAACCTACAACAATTTAAGAATTGCCTCTACGCTGGCTGGTACTTTCACCTCTGCCTTACCTAATCCTAGCAATCCGACCAATTATACCGTTAATGGTTCTTTGGAAATTGTTTCTAATGGGACCGGGAATGTTGAGTTCGACCTTGGAAGTGCAGCTGCCAATGTAATCAACCTAAGTATTGAGGGTGATGTTACCCTTTCTTCAAATGCTAGTTTTGGTGCAGGGCTGTTTAATGCCATTCATAATA
>JBILVQ010000024.1:0-22230 GCA_044370375.1 Bacteroidia bacterium | reverse complement strand
GAAATTTGGTAAATGCTGGTACTATACAATTCAGTAATACCATTCAATACCTGGCATCGACCAATGGAGCGGTTAATCTTAAATTTATCGGAGCCAACAACAGCATTATTTCAGCCGATAACATTACCAATTTATACACTTTGGAAGTGGATAAAGGTCTTGATTTTACGTATTCTGTTGCTATCTCTGCTCCTAATCCTGCGAACTTTAAGCTTTTCTCTGATGCAGATTTGTTGACCATGGTGCATGGTGCAGTAAAAATTGGAAACAATATTGACCTAACCAAGATTAATGCAGGTGGAATATTTACCATTCCTGAAAACACATCTTTATGGATTGATGGAGGAAGCATGCTTTTGGATGGAAATGTTGGTGGAGTTCTAGTTGATGGGCAGTTTAGAGTAAGTTCAGGTAGTTTTTCTGCCGGATTAGAAGGCCTTATTTTAGGTTTAAACGGAACACTTATTTTTGAAGGTGGAACTTCAACCGTTGAAAAGGTAAGACCAAATTTTGTTGCAGGTGCACATTCTGGAACGATTACCATTTCAGGTGGAACCCTCAATGTTGATGGTTCAACCTTTGGAACCTCAACCCTTGAAGCTCCAAGATTTTGTATTCCATATCATTCACAAGGTTTTTACATGACAGGCGGTACACTAAATGTGAGTTTGCCAGAGGGTGGTAACGCTATTGATGGAGGAATTTTAATTGGTTGCCAGCCCGGTAATTTTAACGTTACCGCCGGAACTGTCAATGTTATCCTTACCTCTGGTGCAAATAATTTCAACATTAATTCAACGGTTCCATTTTTTAACCTGAACATTTCTAAAATTGCTCCTGGTACTTCTAAGGCAACCTTGGGTATACAAAATTGTGGAGCAAGTTTAGACCAGGTTTATTTTACTTCCCCGGTTTCTCCACAACCTTTGATTGTTCTGAACGACCTTAACCTCATTACAGGAATTGGAACAGAACTTAGTGCCAATGATGTTGAGTTAAGAGTTGGTAGAAATTTCAGCATCCAACCTTCAACAACTTATACTCCTGGTAATAATTTAACTACTTTTAATGGTACACTTACCCAAACCCTTACCACCGATGGAACTATTACCAACGGATTTTATGATTTAAGAGTTGAAAAACCATTGAACCGTAGTTTGTTTATGTCGGGTTCAATTTCAACGTATAACATTAGAAATGATCTTACCCTTTTGGTTGGTACCATTAACACATCAGGGAAGGTAATTACCATTCAAGGAAATATCAATAACAGTGGAAATTCAACAGGTTTGGGAAGTATTCAATTAAATGGTACCGGTAACCAAGTAATTTCCGGTAACGGATTGGGTATTTTTACCAATTTAACATTGAACAAAGCAAGCGGAACAACTACCATGACTGCAAATATGCAGGTTTCAGGTCAGTTACGTTTGGCTAATACAAGTTCTATTTTGGATATCCAAAATAGCACTTTGTTGATGAACGTTGCTGGAAGAATTTATGATGCCTTAACCGGTACTTCTACTGCAGGTTTGGGTGTGAATCGAATGGTTCAAACCTCAGGTAATTTTTCTGCTGGTGGCTTGAACAAGCGTTTTAACGCGGCAAATACTTCTTTTACCTATCCTATTGGAGTTGCCGGTGCCTATACTCCTGCTACCATTGCCCTTAATGGAACACCAACCACTTATGGCTTCATTAATATAAGAGGCATTCCTAACGAACACCCTGTAGTTACTGCCTCTCCGGCCGCTTTGGCCTATTATTGGAGAACTTCAAGTACTGGCTTCAACTTAGGTGCTGCTACCGTTACTCATACTTATAAGTATGATGATACACAATTGGTTTTAGCCAATGGTGATACAGAGGCAGATTACAAGGCCGCTCGTTTCAGTTTTTCAAACGTTTCATGGTTTGTAGGTTCAACAGCAGATGTTGACGATGCAACCAATACCATTACAATTTCTCCGGGTGTTTTCGGTGGCGGAATTGATGGCGAATATACCGCAGGTCCACAAGCATCTACAGACCCATTTGCTAACGTTATTACCTTTTATTCTATACGTGATGGTGTTTGGAATGACAATGATTTAGCCACCACCCCGTGGTCGGTAATTGGACATGCAGGAAACCCAACTACTGCGCTTCCTGCAAGCAATAGCCCTGTAAGAATTGGCGATGGGGTTGGATTTTTTCATAATGTTTCAGTTACTGCTAATGCTCAAAAATGCGGTAACCTAATTATCGCTCAAGGTTCAGTGATGGATATCGGTACAACCGTTAACCATAGTTTTGCAGTTCTAAACGGAACAACAGTAACAGGTAATGGAAGACTAAGGATCTCGTCTTCAGGAGCGGTAGCCGTATTTCCTTCAGGTGATTTTGGTTTGTTTTTGGGCACCAATGGCGGTGATGTAGAGTATTACTCCACTTCGGTTGATTTCAGAATTCCAATACAAACGGCAGCACCGGTGGTATTAAGTTTGCAATCGTATAATAACCTGATAATCTCTCCAGGGGCAGGTAGGTTTATCACTATGCCAGATTTAAACCTAACCGTTTTAAAAACATTTACCGTATCCGGAAATGCCGCAGGTGAAGTAAGACTCAATAACGCAAGTGCCAAAGCATTAACTATTAATGGAAATATGGTTCACCAAAAAGGCGATTTGGTTTTCAGAAATAATTTTGCTCAAACCATTAATGCAAATGCAAATGTTACTATTAATAATGATGCTCGTTGGTTGGTTTTGAACTCTGGTACTGCTGTAAACAATCAGGTAAATGTTGTGGCTAATTTTACAAACAATGGAATTATTGATTTCAATGCAGGAGGTAATAGAGTTTGTAACCTAACTTTTACAGGTAATTCCGACAGGGTGTTAGGAGGAACCAATGGTGCTTCAACCATGGATTTAAATCGCTTAACCATCAACAAGGGGGTTAATCAATCGAGGATTTTGGATGTTACGTATGCCGGAACACTTACAAGTCCTTCGAATGCTTGGTTAACGCTAACCAATGGTTCAATCCGTTTTTCTCAACCATACAATCTAACGCTAACCAATGTTGGTGCTACAACTTTCAATATTCCATCAACGGCAAGGCTAATTGTAAATGACCCTGGTGCGGTAATTAACATTGGTGATGTAAACAATGATGGAGCAGATTTATTATTGGCCGGTAAATTACAAATCCGAGAAGGTACTGTTAACGTGGGCCAAGATGGATTTACTTCTAATAATGATATTGAATATGCCGTAAGTGGCTTGCCGGAAATTGAAATCAGCGGCTCCGGTACTTTGTTTGTGAATGGTCAAATCAGAAGAAACCTAGGATCTTTAAATGGTTCTTTAATTTATTCTCAAATTGAATCTAGTATTGTAACTGTTGCCGGTGTAAATGCATCTCCTAACAGAGGAAAACTTGAGGTATTAAATGCAGGAAGTAGCTTTTCGATGAGTGACGATGCTCTACTTTTTGTAAAAAGGGGAGGAGGTGTTGCTTTTGCTGATCTTTATTTACAGCCTGCCGCAGGAAGTGTAACAGGTGGAAGTATTTTCTTCCGTCCTGATGATATTTCTGTTGATCAGTCTTATACGCTTGAGTCAACCATTCCTTTATTTAATGTTTTGATTAGGGGTTTGGATTCAGACGATCAGGCAACGGTAAGACTATTTAGCTCTCCGCTAACTGTTAAAGGTTCCCTTGAAATTCAAAACGACTTTAGCGTTTTGAATTGTAATGGCATTAACCTTTTTATTGAAGGAAACATGACCAATTCAAATAGCGATGCATCCGTAGGGCTTAACGTTGGAGGATTCAGACCAGGTACAGTAGGTCAACAAACCATCTTCAGTTCTTCTTTAGGCGACCAAAATATCATTGGAGCTTTTGGAAACTTAACCAATTTTGCACAGTTAAGAATTGATAATGCCGCAAATGGTATTGTTCAATTAGATATTGACACCAAAATCAGAGTAGAGAGTTTATTGAGTATCGAAAATGGTACCTTGTTGGATAATGGAAATGATATTATTGTCATTGGAAATATTTTCAATGCTGCAACCCATGAAAGTGTTGCTCCAGGAAAGATTAGCTGTGAGGGGATAGGCGCGCAAATTGTTACTGGAAACGGTTCAGGTAGATTTGGTGTTATTTCTGTAAATAATCCGTTTGGAGTTTTCTCTTCAACTGCCTTTTCTGTTGATGATGAGTTAAACTTAGCCAATGGAAATTTATTTATTGATTTCCACACAGTACTTATTCAAGAGAATGCCTCTATTACTGGAGTTTTTGGACCAGGTAATATGGTGAGAACAGCAGGAACACTCTCAGATAGTGGTTTAGCTAAAGCTTTCCCTGCTGGGGCTGCTACCTTCTTATTCCCTGTTGGAACTGGGGTTAATTATACCCCGGTTGAATACAATATTGCTGCGAATGGTTCACAAGGTATTATTAGGGTAGCTCCTGTTCCTGTTAAACATCCTGCAACTACTTTAGCTGCAGATGAGCAGTTGAATTACCATTGGAGAGTTCGTTCAACCGGTTTTTCAGGATTGAACCTTACCCACACCTACAATTATTTAGATCCATTTGTAACAGGTACCGAAACAAATTATGTGACCGGAAGATATGTTGTTCCACAATGGAATCCGGTAAATGGTATTCCTGGAACCGTAAACACAGTGAGTAACACCATGACTTTAGCCGGTGTTAACTTCATTGATGGCGATTATACCTGCGGTGATCCGCTGGAATTTGATCAAATTGATACACTTTTCTCAAGAAACGCAACCCTTGGTGGAGCATGGGATGATATCAATACATGGTCATCTGCCGGTCATGCGGGTCCAGCGTCTGGTATTATTCCAACTTTCCAAATCTTGTACATAGCTTCAGGACATACCGTTAATACGAATGGGGATGGAAGAACCTGCTCATTGATTAACAATGAGGGTGTTTTGGATACTGAAGACGATCAGTTAATTGTTTTTGGTATTGGTCAAGGAACCGGTAGATTGCGTGCAAGAGCTACTGCTGGAAGCAGTTTCCTTTTCCCTCAAGGTGATTTTACTTTGTTTAATTCTGCCATTGGTGGAACTGTTGAGTACTATGGTGCTTCTAACGGTATCATTACAGGAACCAATTTTTACAATAATGTAGAGTTTACCGGTGCCTCAACCAAAACGCTTGGTAACAATACCATTACCGTTTTCGGCTCCATGAGAATATTGGATGGGGTTCTTAAGAATGATGTTTTCAATTCAACCCTTAATCTTCGAGGCAACTTTGAAAACAATGTTTCTCCTTCTTCCTTTGTTGGTGGAACCTCTCAGTTTAATTTTGAAGGAGGAAACCAAATTTTGGGCGGAACCTTTAATACTTCGTTTGGAAATATTTCTTTCTCCGGTAGTGGAACAAAAATTATCGATCGCAGTATAGTGGTCAATGAGGATTTAGCCATCGATGGCGGGGTAACGGTAGATGTTACTGCTTCCAATAGTGGAATTGATTTGAAGAAAAACTGGACCAATGAAGGAACTTTTATTGCTCAAAGCGGTACTGTAAATTTATCTGGTACTCAATTACAAGAGATTGGTGGAACAAGTGTAACTACCTTCCATAATTTAAACCTTTCAAATGCAACAGGTGCTAAATTAACCGTTGATGCAGCATTAGCTAACTCACTCGAGATTACTGCCGGTACTTTCACTTCAACAGGTTTTGATTTTACTTTGCTTTCTACGGCCAGTTTAACCGGTCGAATTGGTGCTTTAACGGTAGGTAATTTTGTTGGCAACATCATTCAACAGCGTTTGGCTCCTGGGCCTCTTACCGGCTGGGCCATGCTAGGTGCACCTGTTCAAGGTGGAAACATTACTCAATGGACAGATGATTTCCCAACTTCAGGCTTCCCGGGTTCAACCGGTTATGCCGGAGGATTTATCTCCATCTATTCTTATGATGAATTAGATCCGGGAGCGTTTGGTTCTGTGGCCTCTTATATTCCTGTTACCAATGCAGTAACGGATCCATTGACTCCAGGAAAAGGTTACTGGGTTTATTTAGGTACAGGCTTTGTAAACACCAACGATATTTTGATTGATGCTGAAGGTCCAATTGTAAAAGGAAACTTTAATTTCAATCCTACCTTTACCAGCAGCGGTAATCTTTCTGATGACGGCTGGAACCTGATCGCTAACCCATATCCATCTTCTATTGATTGGGATAATAATTCTGCCTGGACAAAAGCCAACATGGATGATGCCGTTTACATTTATCAGGCCGACTTGCAACAATATGCAACTTATATTGGTGGAGTTTCTTCTAACGGTGGCTCTAACATTATCGGCTCCTCGCAGGGTTTCTTTGTAAAAGCCAATAGTTTGAACCCACAATTGTCTATTACCGAAAATGCTAAGTCTTCGGCCAATACGAACTTCTTACGCTCTGTTCCAAGGAACAACCCTGGTAAGATTTTAACCATAGCCATTGAAGGCAATAACTTTAAGGACGAATCATTGGTTCGTATTCACGACAATGCAAGCACAGGTTTTGATGCATCTTTGGATGGTTTCAAAATTTACAGCAGCAATCCTCAGGTACCTTCTATTGCTACCATCTCTGAAGGTACTGAATTTAGCATCAATTCATTGCCTGCCGCTTCTTCAAACTTTAGTATTCCTGTTAAGGTTAAAGTTGGTGTTAGTGGTTCTTATGAAATAAAGTTCAAAGGCGTAAATGATCTGGCTTCCCAAGGTTGCTTGGTTTTAGAAGACAAATTATTGAATACACAAACTCCTGTTCAGGAAGGCATTACTTATTCTTTCAATATGGATGCTTCTTATTCTGGAATAAGATTTGTTTTGCACCTTGCTGCTCCAACGGAAGTTTCTGCAAAAAATGCAAGCTGTACAGGAAATGCTGATGGTGTTCTTTCAATTGCAGGTACAAGCAATGGAACAGAATTAAACTATGAGGTTGTTGATCAAAATGGACGCAACATTTCATCAGGCATTTTAAATAACAATGGTGCTTCAATTTCAGGATTAGCCCATGGCACCTATACCGTTAACTTTAGCAATGCACATTGCTCTCAAATGGTTTCTGTTGCTCAGGTAAATGCAGACCATCAGGTTTCATTGGACTTGTCAGACCTTGAAACAGAATTGCTAGCAGGTAGCGAAATAGTTTTAAATGCCAATGCAAAATCTAATGCGCAGGTTGAATGGAGCCTCGACAATGGAACCATTTTAACTGGTAATGAAGTAAGCTACAATTTCCCTGAAGCAGGTACCTTCCTTTTGGCTGTTAAAGTAACTGAAGAGGAATGTATCAGCATTGCAGAAAAAACAATAACTGTTGTTTCTAACGGTAGTTTTGTAAAAGGTGCAGAAATTGTGAGAGACCAAAATGGTTTCTGGGCTAGCATTCAGCGCGAAGAATCAGCCAATGTAAAAATTGAGTTATTGAATGCAGCCGGACAGTTGGTAAGTCCTGCCATTGAAGACAATGTAACCAATGCCAGAATTCAGATTCCAACTGAAGGAATGAGCAGCGGAATTTACCTGGTTCGATTAACCGTTGGAAATGAAACCATCATGAAGAAAATTCAGTGGTAAAATAATTTTAAGTACTTGATAAAGAGGCAACAATAAAATGTTGCCTCTTTTTTTTGTTTCTTGCATAATTTAATTTAATACTTTTGTGATATTAAAACGATATCAAATGAAAACAGAAATTGAAACCAAACCAGGCTCTGGAGCCCTGGTACTAGTAATTGTATTGCTCTTGTTTGCAGGTGGGATTTTTCTAATAGCCTCCTCTCACCAGGTTTGGGCGATTGTTTTTCCTGTATTGGGTTTTTTCCTTTTACCTGGATTTTCAGTTGTAAATCCAAACGAAAGTCAGGTGTTAGTATTTTTCGGAGAATACAAAGGCACCATTAAAGCCAACGGCTTTTTTTGGGTAAATCCATTTATGGTAAAGAAAAAACTAAGCCTTAAGGCTAGAAATTTTGATAGTTCCCCCATAAAGGTGAATGACAAATTAGGAAATCCTATTATGATCGGTTGCGTTCTAGTTTGGAAGGTGGAAGATACTTTTAAGGCCAGTTTTGAGGTTGACCAATACGAGGCCTTTGTGAAAGTACAAAGTGAAGCCGCCATTAGGAAATTGGCCGGATTATACCCTTACGACAATCTCGATCATGAGCATGAAATTTCTTTGCGCTCTGGTGGGGAGGAGGTAAACAATCAATTGGAAAAGGAATTGTCTGAACGCCTTATGATAGCAGGAATAAAAGTTTTGGAGGCAAGAATCAGCAACCTGGCCTATTCATCCGAAATTGCCAGCGCGATGCTTCAGAGGCAACAAGCCATAGCCATTGTTGCAGCAAGGCAGAAAATCGTAGAGGGTGCTGTTGGAATGGTAGAATCTGCATTACAACAGCTTTCTGCAAAAAGGATTATTGATTTGGATGACGACAAAAAGGCGGCCATGGTTAGTAATTTAATGGTTGTACTTTGCTCCGACAAATCGGCAACTCCGGTGGTCAATACTGGAACTTTGCACCAATAAGACGTCATGGCGAAGAAAAAACCATTTGTGCTGAGGTTGGATGAAGAAACTTTTGCCGCCATTGAAAAGTGGGCTGCGGATGAGTTTCGAAGTTCAAATGGGCAAATTGAGTGGATTTTAAGCCAGGCATTGCAGAAAGCAGGCCGACTAAAAAAACAGGGGCAACTGCCTACAGATCAAAAAGATAACACGCAGGGTTAAACAAAAAAAGCCATCATTACTGATGGCTTTTTTGCTCCTGAGGCTGGGCTCGAACCAGCGACCCTCTGATTAACAGTCAGATGCTCTAACCGACTGAGCTACTCAGGAAGGTTTTCTTAATCGGGCTGCAATATTACTACCTAAACTCAAATTATGCAATATCTTTGCGCAAATTTTAATAAATAAATTTTCATGAGTCTTTTGGTTGTTGGAACTGTTGCTTTTGATGCAATTGAAACCCCTTTCGGTAAAACCGATAAAATACTGGGTGGTGCTGCCACTTACATCTGCCTTTCGGCCTCTTATTTTACTCGAAAAAGCAACCTGGTCTCGGTGGTTGGAGAGGATTTTCCCGAAGCCTCCATCAAACTATTGCAGGATCACGGAGCCAATACGGAAGGTTTACAGATAAAAAAAGGGGAGAAAACATTCTTTTGGTCCGGCAGGTACCATAACGATATGAATAGCCGCGACACCCTGGATACTCAATTAAACGTTCTTGAAACCTTTGATCCTGTAATTCCGCCCGCCTACCATGACTGCGAATTCCTAATGCTAGGAAACCTTGTACCGGCCATTCAACGAAAAGTAATTGAGTCTTTACCCAAAAGACCGCGCTTGATTGTTATGGATACCATGAATTTTTGGATGGATGTGGCCATGAATGATTTGCTGGAAACCATGAAATTAGTTGATGTGCTAACCATTAATGATGCTGAAGCACGACAATTATCCGGTGAGTATTCCTTGGTAAAGGCAGCACAGAAAATTTTAACCATGGGTCCAAAGTTTCTGATAATCAAGAAAGGAGAACATGGTGCTTTGCTTTTTAATAAAAATCAGGTCTTTTTTGCCCCTGCATTGCCCCTTGAAGATGTGTTTGATCCCACAGGTGCCGGTGATACTTTTGCCGGTGGCTTTATCGGATTCCTTGCCCAGTCGCGCGATATTTCTTTTGATAATATGAAAAGAGCCATCATTTACGCATCTGCCATGGCTTCTTTCTGTGTGGAGAAATTCGGAACACAAAGAATTGAAAACCTTGATGAAAGTGAATTGGCTTCAAGGGTTCAGGAGTTTATTAATTTGGTTCAGTTTGATATTTCTTTGGTCTAATAAACCAAATTAGAAAGAAATCCCAACAATAAAACGATTGGTTTTTTCAACCGGGGCCCATGCCCAGTTGAACTGAAGATTTAGTCGCCTTATTCCAAAAATGCTCTCATAATAGGGAGCATTTTTTTTTGTTAACAAAACAGAGGTGCCCACCCATTCCTGTAATTGAAGTTTTCTAATCAATGGAATTTTATTCAATAAACTTCCTCCGCCATTGATATAGTGGTGAAAGTGGAAATATGGGTCTGAGGTGCTGAACCTGTAATAGTTGATTAACTGAAAATCAGTGATGCCTGCATTCGCCCATAACGTTTGATTGCCATTAAAGTGTTTGAAATCCTGAAAGGCAAAGGGACGGTTGATGTAAAAACGACCTGCATTGACGGTGGCAAAATACCTGATGTTCCTGTATAAGACGGTTCGAAAAAAGAGAGTGCCCTCTACCAACAAATTAGTTCTTTGTCCTAATTTTGCTGAAAGGTTTTCGCTAAGTACATAATTAAACCTGATGGATAAATTACCCGTTCGTTCGGTTTGCTTCCCTTCAGGTGTAAGTATGAATTTCTTTCCGGGTTGCCATAATACCGACCCTTTCCATTGGAAAGCCTGATGGCTTTCAAGCAGGGTTGTGTCTGATAAATAAAAGGAAATAGGAGTGTTGTCTAGGTAGTTTTCCTTCTTGTTAAAAGGATTGTTTTTTTGACTGTTTTCTACCCTTATTCTGTTTTGCCATGTAAGTTCCTGCCGAATGGTAAGTAGGTCTTTTACATCCTTTTCTAACTTTATTTTAAAAAAATAATTTTTATAAAGTTGCCAATAATTTTGCGTAGAAATTAAACTATAAAGGGTATTGACCCATAGGGGTAAGGGATTTTGCTGGTTGAATTGCTCAAAGGATTGGCCGCCATTGATTTCAAAACGACCTGGATTTCTAGGGCTGATTTTTTGGGCATATCCTCCATTGGCGAAGAATGTTTTATTGCCAAATCCATAACCTGTATTTAAGTACCAATTGCTTTCATTCATCTCATTGTTGTTCCGGACGAAGCGCATTGTTATGCTTGAATTAAAACCTTGAACAGGATTAAAGGCAAGGGTGGTCCATAGGGGTGAAATATCAAAAAGTTTTTTTTTATAGGTATTCTGGTAAGTGTATCCACTCAATAAATTCTTTAGTCTGAATTGATTGTTTTTCGCATCTACAGAGTCAAGGTAGGTTTTGCTTTCTTTGACCGCAATGATGGAGTCTTTTACAATATAGTCGTACTGTTCTTCTTCAGACAAAGGAATGGGTCTCAGAAGTTCCCATTCTGAAGAATCTGAAACTTGCGCAGTAGGAAGTATTTCCAGAACAGCGCCTTTTAGTTCCTTTTTTTTAATAACCGGATTGACTATTAAATTACTATGATTGCAATGGTAATAGCCGTTTCCTTCCAGCCCAAAGGCTCCGAAGGCAAATCGAAACGATGTATTCATCGGAAACCATCTACCATCCTCAAGGGGCTTATGAATTTGCTTTATTCTAAGCGTGTCAACAAATTCTATTTGCGCCTCCCTGCTCACATATAAATCCACACTATGGATTCTCCATGAATTTTCTACGATACTGATTTTTCCTGTAAAGCATGAACTGCCCGGAAATCGGGGTTTTACAGAAATTTCATTTATTTCCTCTCCATTTTCAATGTAACTGCCAATTAATTTATAGGAGTAATTTAAAAAGGCGTCTTCACCAATCGGACAGGCAAAGGAGCGGCTCCTAAGGAAATTTAGTTTAATGTTGTTTTCGTAAAAGCTAATGATAAAGTCGCTGGCCTGATTGTAGCTAAATGCCTTGTTGCTGCCGCTTACCTTCGACTTGGTCATTTTTTCTTTGAATTTTGATGGATACAGGTAGCTTAATTCTGAAATCGATTCAGATAAATAGATTATTCCTGTTTTGGGGTCATAGCTATCACCCAAGTCAACCTTGACCCCCATTATTTTTCCCGGATTTTTGGTGATTCTTTGGAGCCCTTTTACATAAACCCGGCTTTTATAACTTTTAATTTCTCTCAGATGTTCTTTTCTTTTTTTCTGGGCCTCACGAATGATTGCGTAAGCAGGGTCTCTTTTCCCCGGTTTTACCACAACTTCCCTCATTAAATAATTTTGCGATTCAAGGATCACCACATGGTTGATTCCAGGTGCCAATTCCTGATTTTTTGTTTGATAGCCAATAGCCCTAAATTCCAACAATAAGGGTTTTTCGCTTTTGATTTCAAAAACGCCCTCTTCATTGCAGGTTCCTCCGCTGGTGGTTCCGGAAATAGCAACAGAAGCAAAGGGGATAGGATTACCAGCTGCGTCCTTTAGAATCCCTTTTATGTAGTTGCCTTGACACCATCCTGATTGGTAAGAGAAAAGCAAAAGAAAATTTAGGACAATGAAAAAAAAATGAATTTTAAATTCCTTGAAGGGCAGATGGGTTAGAACCATTTGGATACTTTATTGTTTCAAAGGTATTAATTTTAAACAATGCATACTTTCCAAACCACAACCCTCATAAAAAGGCCTTTGCAGGAGGTTTTTAGTTTCTTTAGCCGAGCCGAAAATCTGAATGAAATTACTCCTCCAATGTTAAAGTTTAAAATTTTGTCGCCTTTGCCCATTCAAATGAAGAAGGGTACCTTGATTGACTATTCAATTGTTTTGCACGGAGTTCCTTTTAAATGGAAAACAAAAATCACAGATTGGAATCCCGGTGTTTCTTTTGTTGATGAACAATTAAAAGGGCCATACAATGTTTGGCGCCATGAGCATGTTTTTAAGGCAGAAGGCGAGTTTACAAGAATGTTCGACACGGTTCATTACCAGTCTCCGGGCTGGATTTTTGAGCCTCTGGTTGATAAATTCTTCGTTCGAAAGCGTGTGGAAGAGATTTTTGCTTTCCGCGAACAAAAGCTGAAACAGCTCTTTCCCGGATAACTCAATTTTTCAGGTTTTTTTCCTTCGTTTTTTTCGGGTTATTATCTTTTGGATTTGGTACCTTTGAATCGCTTTTTCAAATAGCCCAATGAGCGACCAAATTAAACACGAGTGTGGGATTGCACTCATTCGACTTCTTAAACCTCTTGATTATTATTTAGAGAAATACGGAACTTCCTTTTATGGATTGAATAAGCTGTATCTTCTCATGGAAAAGCAACACAACAGGGGGCAGGATGGTGCCGGGGTTGTAAATGTAAAATTAAACACCAAGCCTGGTCAAAGGTATTTAAGTCGTTACAGAAGCAATGCCGATTCTCCTCTAAAAGATATTTTCGGAAAGATAAATCACAAGTTTGTTGAACTTCAAAAATCGGATAAGGAAAAAGTCAACAACCCCTTTTGGTTAAAAGAAAATTTACCTTTTACCGGTGAAATCTTTCTTGGGCATTTACGCTATGGTACCTATGGTGGCAATAGTATTGAGAGCTGTCATCCTTTTTTAAGGCTAAATAACTGGAAAACCCGAAATCTAGCTGTTGCCGGCAATTTTAATCTGACCAATGTTGAAGAACTTTTCCAGCAATTGGTAGAATTAGGACAACATCCTAAAGAAAAGGCAGATACCGTTACCGTTATGGAAAGGATTGGCCATTTTTTAGATGTTGAAAATGACAGATTATTCAGAGATTTTAAGAATCAAGGATTTTCTAATTCTGAAATCAGCGATTTAATTTCCGAAAATTTAGATATTGAACGAATCTTAAAAGACTCAAGTAAGAAATGGGATGGTGGTTATACCATGGCCGGCTTGATAGGCAATGGAGATTCTTTCGTTTTAAGAGATCCCAATGGAATAAGACCTGCTTTTTATTACCATGATGATGAAATTGCCGTTGTTTGTTCCGAACGTCCTGTAATTCAAACGGCCTTCAATCTTAAAATTGATCAGATAAAAGAGCTAAGTCCCGGTCATGCACTCATCATTAAATGCAATGGCGACATAAAAGAACAATTAATTAATGAGCCTGGAGAAAGAACTGCTTGCTCGTTCGAACGGATATATTTCTCGAGAGGAAGTGATGCTGATATTTACAAAGAACGAAAATTATTGGGTCATCAGTTGGTTCCTCAGATCCTTAAAACCATCGATCACGATTTGGTGAACACCGTATTTTCTTTTATTCCAAACACCGCTGAAATTGCTTTTTATGGATTGGTAAAAGGTATGGAAGATCACTTGATTCAGATGAAAATTAATGAATTAAGAAATGGTAGTGCAGGATTAGGCAAAGACGAGTTGTCCCACCTGTTGGGATTAAGACCAAGGGTTGAAAAAATCGCTATTAAAGACGCAAAATTACGCACCTTCATTACCGATGATGCACATCGCGATGAAATGGTGACGCATGTGTACGATATTACCTATGGAACCATCCATCCGGGTGTTGACTCTTTAGTAATTCTTGATGATTCCATTGTGCGCGGAACAACCTTGAAGCAGAGCATTATTCGTATTTTGGACCGTCTTGAACCTGCACGAATAATTATTGTTTCTAGCGCCCCACAAATTAGGTACCCTGATTGTTATGGAATTGATATGGCCAAGTTGGGAGATTTTGTCGCTTTCCAAGCGGCAGTTTCTCTGCTTCACCAGCGCGGTTTAGACGCGCTTCTTAACGCAACCTACCTAAAGGCCATTGAACAAAACAAACAATCATTAAGCAACGTTAGAAATGTTGTGAAAGAAATTTATCAGCCATTTACAGCAGAAGAAATTTCGACTGAATGTGCGAGATTACTTACACCTCCCGGCACCAAAGCCAAGGTTGATTTAATGTTTCAAACCATTGAAGGCTTGCATGCGGCCTGTCCGAATAACAAAGGTGACTGGTATTTTTCGGGAAATTATCCAACCCCCGGAGGAAACAGAGTGGCCAACAATGCCTTTATAAATTACATGGAAGGAAAGAATGTTCGTGCTTATTAGAGGAACGTTTACTCACGGATACTATCGTAAAATTTCCAAACGGTAAGCATCCAGCCTGATTAATATAAAAAGCAGAATTGTAAAGGACCATAGCGAAGACCCTCCATAACTAAAAAAGGGGAGCGGAATGCCGATAACAGGTGCAAGTCCAATGGTCATTCCCAAATTGATGGCAAAATGAAAGAACAGGATAGAAGCTACCCCGTAAGCATAAATTCTGCTAAAAGGAGATCTTTGCCTTTCCGCAATAAAAACAATCCTTAACAGCAAAACAATAAACAAGGCAACCACAATTAGTGAACCTACAAATCCCCATTCTTCCCCTACGGTGCAGAAAATAAAATCGGTACTTTGTTCAGGTACAAAATCATATTTTGTTTGCGTTCCATTCAAAAAACCTTTTCCGGTTAATCCGCCTGAACCTATCGCAATCAGCGATTGATTTACATTATATCCAGCCTTTTTTAAATCTGATTCCTTCCCTAAGAAAACATTAATACGTTTTTTTTGGTGAGGTTCTAAATGATTAAAAGCGTAATCAACGCTATAAATTACACCTGCGGCAGCAATAAACAGAAAGCTCAGTCTGAAAATGTTTTTTCTTGACTTTTTAATGATGAGAAGCAACGACAAAGCAATGGCCGCCAAAATGGAAATGAGAATAAGTTTATCAACCAGCAAAGCCAATAAAAACAAAACCCCTACAATACTTCCAAGCAGCAGATAATTGCCGGAAAGCCCCTCTCTGTATAAAGTAAAAATGAATGATAGAAAGACAAGAGCAACTCCTGTTTCATTCTCCATTAAAATTAATACCAGCGGAAGTCCAATAATAAATGCTGAGGTAATTTTTGTGCTGTTCTCTGTTAGTTTTATGTTCAAGCTGCTTAAATATTTAGCAAGGGCCATGTTGGTGGCAAACTTGGCAAATTCTGCAGGTTGAATACCAATTTCGCCAAAGCGAAACCACGATTTACTACCTGATATCTCGGTTCCCAAAAACAAAACTGCAATGAGCGAAACAATACTTATTCCATAGAGTGGATAAGCAAAGGCGGCATAAAAATTTCCGTCAATAATTAAGATAAACAAGGCAAGTGCAAGTGATGTAATGATCCATATTAATTGCTTGCCATATTTTTGTGAGAAGTCGGTAATGCTTTGGTGTTCCTCATTGAACACCGATGCATAAATATTCATCCAACCCATAAATACCAGAACCAAGTAAATTAATACCAGCCACCAGTCAATGTTTTGAAATATACTTTCCTGTTTTCTCATTCCTCTTCTTCCGTGCTTTTCTTTTTGCTAGTTTTCTCAGTGGCCGTTACAATCCCTTCTAACATTCTTTTTTCTAATTCTGGCCTGGTAATGGTGTCGGTTAAGTACTTTTCCATCATCAGGCTGGCAATTGGAACGGCCCAAGTGGCGCCCCATCCACCGTTTTCAACCAGCACGGCAATCGCTATTTTTGGATTATCTCTAGGAGCGAAGCCTACAAATACAGAATGGTCTTCTCCATGTGGGTTTTGCGCTGTTCCCGTTTTCCCACAAACCACAATGTTTTTTAACCTGGCAGTGGTGGCTGTACCGCCTGCAACCGCACCCTGCATGCCATCAATAATTACCTCAAAGTGTTCTTTTAGTATACCGGTTTGGTGTTTGATTTTAAACTCCGGTTTTTGCATTTTGCTTTTGCCATGCCACCTGACAATATGGGGCGTGTAGTAATATCCCCTGTTTGCAATAACGCACATGATGTTGGCCATTTGTAAAGGAGTAACACCTAATTCTCCTTGTCCGATGGAAAGGGAAACAATGGTTGATGACTTCCATCTGCTTTTTCCAAAATATTTATCGTAATAGGCAACCGTTGGCACCAAACCTTTTAATTCCTGCGGCAAATCAGAGTTTAATTTTACACCAATGCCAAAGCCTTCTACATATTTTCTCCATGCACTAAAACCGGCTTCAACGGTTTTGTATTTGCTCCTGTTATCAAGAATACTTCTAAAAACATAGCAGAAATAGGAGTTACAAGATGTTTGTACCGCGCCTCTTAAATCCATGGGAGATGGATGAGGATGGCATTTGGGACGGCCTCCCATCAAAGGATATCCCCTGGCACATGGGTAACGACTTTCCGGTTGCAGCACCCCTTCCTGTAAACCAATTAATCCGTTGATAAGTTTAAAGGTTGATCCCGGAGGATAATAGGCCATTAAGGCACGGTTAAAAAGAGGTTTGGATGGATCCTTTAGTAACATTCCATAGTTCTTGCTGCGCTCTCTTCCTACCAACAAATTTGGGTCGTAGGAGGGACTGCTTACCACGGCAAGGATTTCGCCTGTTTGCGGATCAATAGCTACAATGGCACCGGTTTTGTTTTTCAGTAAATCTTCACCATAACGTTGAAGTTCTGCACTAAATGATGCCCTTAAATCCTCTCCTGAAACTGCTAGGGTATCATAAGCACCATCGCGGAATCTTCCCTTAGGCCGGTTAAAAACATCCACCATTTGAATGTTTAATCCTTTTTTTCCTCTCAATGCTTCTTCATAAGAGTTTTCAATACCACTGATGCCAATATAATCTCCTGATTTGTAATAGGGATTTTTTTTTGTTGTTTTTTCATTTACCTCACCAACATAGCCAAGGGTATGAGCCGCAATAAGCGTTGGATATTTACGGAGTGTTCTAGCCTGAACATAAAATCCTTTGAATTTATAAAGCTTTTCCTGCAGAGCGGCATAAGTTTCGATGGAAAGTTGTTTCTCGAAAATCGATTCCTTGTGCTGAGAGTAGGCCTTGGCCTGTTTCATTTTTTTGATGAATTGCTCCTTCGTTATCCCTATGGCATTACAGAGACTCATGGTATCAATGTTTTTTGCCTGCTTGGGTACCACCATTAAATCGTAGGCCGGCTCATTAAATACAATTAAATTACTGTCGCGGTCATACACATTTCCCCTGGCCGGATAAATGGTAACATAACGCAATACATTGTTGTTGGCCGATAGTTTATATTCATCATTAATTACTTGTATATAAAAAAGACGCAACGAAAAAATTACGGCTACCGCAATAAAAATTACGCTGATAACAATCCTTCTTTCGGTAAAGGCGTTCATGATAATTTACGATCTTTTTGACGATAAATAAGCATTTGATAAATGAAAACTAAAAGAATGGTAAAAACGATACTCAATAAAGCTCTTAGCAGGGTTTGTCCTATTTCATGAAATTGAAATGCCTCAATTAAAAAATACAGCAGATGGTGAAGCCCTACCATGATGGTTGAATAGGAGATGTACCAGGCAAATCCAAGGTAATGCAAACTTGGCTCTGCGGTCATATCATAACCTTCGCGTGGAGAAAACAATTTTAAAATATACGATCTTAAGTAACCAATAAATACGGTAGCCGAGGCATGTAATCCCATGGTATCCTCAAACATATCAATAGAAAGGCCTGTCAAAAGGGATATCAACAATACCAAAGGCACTGGTGTAGAAAAGGGCAACATCATGATAATTACCACATAGAGGTAGGGATTTACATAGCCACTGAATCTGAAATTATTCAGCAGCAGCACTTGTGTTCCTACCAACACCAAAAAGCGGATGATATGTTTAATTATCTCAAGAATCATTCTTGTCCTTATCTTCTTTTTCTTTTTCTTCTAGTTTTTTTCTTTCTTCTTTAAACAAGTCGGTAATTACATAAACATGTCCGATGTTTTTGAAATTGGTTGAGAACCGGACTTTTATGGTGTAAAAATTATCACCGGGTTTAACGCTATAACTTTCAATGGTCCCAATCAAAATATTGTCGGGAAAAATGGCTGAATAGGCATTGGTTACAATGGTATCTCCTTTTTGAATTCCTGCATGGGTTGGAATATCTACCAGGGTTCCGTATCGGTAATCTAGGCCATCCCAGAATAAAGAACCGTAAAAACCATTTTTTCTCACCCTTGCACTAATTCGCGCATCTTTATTTAAAACTGATAAAACGGTTGTGAAATGCCGACTTACATTTTTTGTAATCCCAACAATTCCCCTGGAAGTAATTACCGCCATTTCAGGCTTGATTCCGTGAAGACTTCCTTTATCAAGTGTTAAATAGTTATTTCTTCTGTGAACAGAGTTGTTAATGACAGAGGAGTTTGTAAAGGTATATTGTTGCAAATAAACCGTATCGTTGATATGGGCAGTGGTGTTGATGTATTTGACATAGGCACCTGGGGCAATAGAATGCAATCTTGCATTTTCTATAGAGAGTTGCTCGTTGATTTCGCGCAGATTGAAATATGCTTTGATGTTATTCACACCTCCGTAAACATTGCCGGCCAATGCATTTGCAGAGTTAATGCTGGAGGCTCTGTGAAAAGTATTTTCAGAAACCATCAGCAAGAGGCAAATCGTTTCCAAAAAAATGAATAAAACAAAGTTTGAATGTTTCCAAAGAAAAAGGAGAAGGCTTCGCATCGGTTTCTTTCCTTGGAAAGGAATTTATTTTGTTACTTGATAAGGAATTGAAACTTGCCAATGTTTTTCAAGGCAATTCCGGTTCCTCTTGCAACTGCACGCAAGGGATCTTCGGCAATGTAAACCGGTAGTTTGGTTTTCATTGAAATTCTTTTGTCAAGGCCTCTCAACATGGATCCGCCACCGGCCAAATAAATTCCGGTGCGGTAAATATCTGCTGCTAACTCCGGAGGTGTCATTTCCAATGCACTCAGAATTGCCTCTTCAATTTTTGAAATGGACTTATCCAGCGCATGAGCAATCTCAACATAAGATACTGTTATTTCTTTTGGAATTCCGGTCATAAGGTCGCGACCATGAACTGCAAAGTCGGGCGGTGGATTGTCAATATCTACCAATGCCGCGCCAACTTCAATTTTTACCCTCTCAGCTGATCTTTCACCAATTAAAATATTGTGCTGCCTGCGCATATACTCCTCAATGTTTGCTGTAAAATCATCCCCAGCAATTCTGATAGATTTGTCACAAACAATCCCTCCCAAAGCAATTACCGCAATTTCAGAGGTTCCTCCACCAATGTCAATAATCATATTACCCATTGGTTCCTCCACATCTATTCCAATTCCTATGGCTGCTGCCATTGGCTCGTGTATCAAATAAACTTCTTTACCACCGGCATGCTCTGCTGAATCCCGTACGGCTCTTTTTTCAACCTCAGTGATCCCTGAAGGAATACAAATAACCATTCTTAAGGAAGGCTGAAACAAACGTCTTCCCGGATTGATCATTTTTATCATCCCCTTGATCATTTGCTCTGCCGCCTCAAAGTCAGCAATCACACCATCTTTTAACGGACGAATGGTTTTGATATTCTCATGTGTCTTTCCATGCATTTGCATTGCTTGCTTTCCAACGGCAATTACCTTGCCCGACATTCGGTCGATAGCAACGATAGATGGCTCATCAACAACCAGTTTATCATTGTGGATAATCAGTGTGTTGGCCGTACCAAGATCAATGGCAATTTCCTGCGTCAGGAAGTCGAAAAAACCCATAATTTAGCGTGTTCTCAGGTGGTGTTATAAGAATTGTCAAAGTTATACAATAATACTTTCTTCAAAAGGAATGAAAAAAATAATTTGACAATTTTTTTTCGTCTCCTGAAGGTAAAAAAACGGACTTCCCAAAGCTTAATAGCAAAGGGAAGATTTTTTTCTGAATCCTAGTGTTTAAAGTGCCTGAATCCGGTTAGCGCCATACTCACACCCAATTCGTTCGCCTTGTCGATTGAAAGCTGGTCTTTTACCGAGCCTCCGGGTTGAGAAATGGCAGTAACTCCGGCCAATGCGCTTATTTCAACACAATCAGGGAAAGGGAAAAAGGCATCCGAGGCCATTACTGAGCCCTGCAAAGAAAAACCAAATTCCTCCGACCTTCGGATGGCCAGCTTTAGCGCATCCACCCTTGAGGTGAGTCCTGAACCGGCTCCTATCAATTGTTTGTTTTTAACCAATATCACCGTGTTGGATTTGGAGTGCTTCGATAGCTTGATGGCAAACACCAAATCATGCGCTTCTTCCTCGGTAAGGGCACGGTTTGTAACGGTTTGCAAGTGAGAAAAATCTTCTTTAATAAGGTCAGGTTCTTGTTCAAGAAAGCCATTGAGCGTATTCCTGATAAGGGTTCCGGGGCTTTTAAAGGGTTTGGATTGAAGCAATATCCGGTTGGATTTCCCTTTGAAAACATCTGCCGAACCCTCTTCAAATCCCGGTGCAATCAATACTTCGAAAAATATGGAATTAACGGCATGGGCTGTGGGAACATCCAAAGTGCGGTTAAAAATGATGACACCCCCAAAAGCCGAAACAGCGTCTCCGGCCAGGGCCGCTTCCCAAGCCTCTTTTAAATTGGGTCTGCTGGCAGCTCCGCAAGCATTATTGTGCTTAATGATTGCGCAAGTGGGCTCCTCAAAATCATTGATTAAGTGAATAGCAGCATCAATATCCAGCAAATTGTTATAAGAAATCTCTTTGCCGGCAATTTTATCAAAACAGGAGGCAAGATTTCCGTGAAACCATCCCTTTTGGTGAGGGTTTTCGCCATAACGCAGAGAAATAGATTCTTTTTCGGCAATTCTGAGTTGTCGTTTGGTATTGCTTTTTTTCTGTAGATAATTGAAGATTGCACTGTCGTAATAGGAGCTTACACCAAAGGCCTCTGCGGCAAGAGCAGCCCTTTGTTCCAATGCTAAACTTCCCTGCTGATCAAGCAATAAATTATAAACTTCCTGGTACTGGTCCATGGAAGAGATGATGGCAACATCACTGTAGTTCTTTGCAGCGGCCCTTATCAAGGAAATTCCTCCGATGTCTATTTTCTCAATGATGTCTTCATGGCCCGCACCGGCCATTACAGTTTGCTCAAAGGGATATAAGTCAACGATGACAAGGTCAACCGAATCAATCGAAAATCGAGAAAGCTCCTCCTGGTCTGTTCCATGGTCGCCTCGGGCAAGAATACCGCCAAATATGGCTGGGTGCAGGGTTTTTACCCTTCCACCAAGAATTTCAGGAAAACCGGTAATCTTTTCTACTTCGGTAACCTCAATTCCCATATTTTTCAAAAAACCGGAAGTGCCTCCGGTTGAAATAAATGTTGCTCCCTGCTCATTCAACAACTGAATTAAATCTGATATTCCGTCTTTGTGAAAGACTGAAACCAACACCGTTTTTATTTTTTTTAGTCCGTTCATTTATTTTAAAAAGAAGACTGGCAAAAGTATGATATCATTGTTTCAAATCCTGACCAAATTTTTGGGTTTAAGGTTTTTTTAATCATTAATTTTCAACATCAATTTTGTAGGAATTTTGTTAAATTGCATTA
>JBILVQ010000042.1:0-18143 GCA_044370375.1 Bacteroidia bacterium | reverse complement strand
AAAAACAAAAGGTAAAATATACCTATGGAATTCTGGAGCGTCAGTTTGCTAATCTTTTCGAAAAGGCTTCCCGCGCCCATGGTGTTACCGGTGAAGTATTAATTCAACTGATAGAATCTCGTCTGGATAATGTGGTTTATCGTTTAGGCATTGCCGCTACCAGAAACGGTGCCAGACAGCTGGTTTCTCACAGACATATCACCGTAAATGGTGCTGTAGTAAACGTTTCTTCTTACTTATTAAAGCCAGGAGATGTGGTAGCAGTGCGCGAAAGATCAAAATCTTTGGAAGCTATTGTTAACTCTTTAGCTACCCACAAAAGATCTTTCCCATGGTTGGATTTTAACGAGGAAAAAAAGTCTGGAACTTTTATTGCTGTACCCGAAAGAGCCCAAATTCCGGAGAATATTCGCGAGCAACTCATCGTGGAATTATACTCAAGATAATTAATCACTCATTTAAAACAGGAATTACTCCATGTCAATTTTAGCCTTCCAAAAACCCGACCGGGTCATCATGCTCAACTCTACTGAAACCGAAGGGCAGTTCGAGTTCAGACCATTGGAACCGGGATATGGTATCACCATTGGAAACGCCCTCCGCAGGATTTTGTTATCCTCCCTAGAGGGTTATGCCATCACCTCCCTCAAAATTGAAGGTGTTGAGCATGAGTTCTCCACTATCAAAGGAGTTGTTGAAGATGTTACCGAGATTGTTTTGAACTTTAAACAGGTTCGCTTTAAGCAACAAATCGGTGGAACCGAAAATGAAAGGGTTATTATGACCGTTTCCGGAAAAAACACTTTAACCGCAGGAGACATTGGTAAGCACACTTCTGCTTTCCAGGTTTTGAATCCTGACCTGGTTATTTGCCACATGGAACCTTCTATCAAACTAAAGGTTGAGTTAATGATAGAAAAAGGTCGTGGTTATGTTTCTGCAGAAGAAAATAAGCCCGCCAATAGCACACTCGGCTTGATTCCAATCGACTCAATTTATACTCCGATTAAAAACGTAAAGTATAATATTGAAAACTTCCGTGTGGAACAAAAAACCGATTATGAGAAATTGGTGATGGAAGTGACTACCGATGGTTCTGTTCATCCAAAAACTGCCCTTAAAGAAGCTGCCAAAATTCTTATCCATCATTTCATGTTGTTTTCTGATGAGAAAATTACCGTGAATGTTGAAGAAAAGGCCAACAAAGAGGAGTTTGATGAGCATACTTTGCACATGCGCCAACTGCTAAAAACCAAATTGGCCGACATGGATTTATCAGTGCGTGCCTTGAACTGCCTGAAAGCCGCAGACGTTGAAACCCTAGGTGAACTTGTTGCTTTCAATAAAAACGATTTGTTGAAGTTCAGAAATTTCGGAAAGAAATCGTTGACTGAATTGGAAGAATTAGTTCACTCAAAAAACCTGCAATTCGGTATGAATGTGGGTAAATACAATCTTGAAAAAGAATAATCAGGGGAAACCCGAAAGAAAAGTTAAGCAATGAGACACGGAAAGAAAGTGAACCACTTGGGTAGAACCAGTTCACATCGTAAAGCCATGATGTCAAATATGGCCTGTTCATTAATTCTGCACAAAAGAATTAATACTACCCTTGCCAAAGCAAAAGCGCTAAGGGTGTATGTAGAACCTTTAATTACTAAATCCAAGAATGATTCAACCCATTCAAGAAGGATTGTTTTTGGATACCTGAAACAAAAGGAGGCTGTTGCTACCCTTTTTAGAGATGTGGCTGTAAAAGTTGCCACTCGCCCAGGAGGATATACCAGAATTTTAAAAACCGGTAATCGTTTGGGGGATAATGCTGAAATGTGCATGATTGAGTTGGTAGATTACAACGAATACTATCAATCAGAAGGAAAATCAGCAGCTAAGAAAGCCAAGCCAACAAGAAGATCTCGTGGTGCTGCACCAAAGGCAAAAGCCGGTGAAGCAGAAAAACCCGCAGCTTCTGAGGATGCTCCGGCCGCTGAATAAAGAAATGAAAAATTTTCAACAAGTGTTAAAAGGATAAAGCATTCGCTTTATCCTTTTTTATTTTTGTGCCATGCTACAACCCGCAAAGAAAAAACAACCTGCCGTTCTATTGCTCGAAGATGGAATGGTTTTTAATGGACGTGCCATCGGCAAAATTGGAACTGTTACCGGTGAGTTGTGTTTCAATACTGGGATGACCGGTTATCAGGAAATTTTTTCAGACCCCTCTTATTTTGGTCAGTTGATGCTGATGACCAATGTTCACATCGGGAATTATGGCGTGCTGCCGGCTGAAAATGAATCGGATAGCTACAAAATTTCAGGTTTGATATGCAGAAATTTCAGCGAAGTTTATTCCAGATCCCGTTCTCAGCTTTCTTTAAAAAGTGATTTTTTGAACCAGGAGGTAGTTGGAATAAGTGATGTTGATACGCGTGCCCTTGTTGCTTATATTAGAGATAAAGGTGCCATGAATGCCATTGTTTCTAGTGAAGTGACTGATTTGGACACCTTGAAAACTTTGTTGGCGAAGGTTCCTTCCATGGAAGGTTTAGAGCTTTCATCCCTTGTTTCAACCAAGGAACCTTATTTGGTGGGTAACCCCGAAGGCACGAGGATTGCAGCTATCGATTTTGGAATCAAAAAAAATATTCTTCGCTGTTTTGAACAAGAAGGATTTTATATAAAAGTTTATCCCTATAACACTAAGCTGAAAGATATTGCCGAGTTTTCTCCTAAGGGAATTCATTTGAGCAATGGTCCAGGAGATCCGGGTGCGATGCCCCTTGTAGTGAGTAACGTAATAGAGATGGTTAAATCCGGACTTCCTGTTTTTGGTATTTGTTTGGGCCATCAATTGATTGGGGAAGCCTTTGGCTTGCGTACTTATAAAATGAAAAATGGTCATCGGGGAATCAATCATCCGGTAAAAAATTTACTGACCGGAAAGTGCGAAATTACCAGTCAAAATCATGGCTTTGCTGTTTGGGAAGAGGATGCAACCAATCATGATGAGTTAAGGGTTTCCCATATTAATCTCAACGATGGCACTATTGAGGGCTTAGCTCATAAGCAGTTGCCTGTTTCTTCTGTACAATATCATCCTGAGGCTGCACCGGGCCCAGAAGATTCCAGGTATTTATTCAGCGATTTTAAAAACCTCGTGGGAGGTTAGTGGCTCCAAGAATTTACTTTTTCTTGTACTTTTTGGCGTATTCATCATACTCTTCTTTGGTCAAATCCTGATTTCCCAGACCATTACCGAAGTTGATGTAGCCAAAAGCTTGTTTTTCGCCAATTTTGTTGATGGTTGAGGTATAGATGCCCATTACAGGGGTAAAATTGGCTGTACGTTTTTTGAATAATTCTTCCTGGCGTGCAAGTTCCAAAACTCTGTTCTCTTCGTCCTTTAAAAGCTTTAAGCGGGCATTCTCCTTCTCCTCTTCCAGTTTTTTGGCCTTGTTTTTTACAGCTTCAATTTCATCCAACTTTGCTTTTTCAGCAGCCGCCAATGCATCTTCGGCTGCCTTCTTTTTGGCCTCCGCTATTCTTTCTTCCTCCGCCTTTTTTTCTTGCTCCTTCCTTGCCAACGCCTCTGCTTTTTCTTTTTCCTTTTTCGCTTTTTCTTCGGCCAAAAGGGTTTCTTTTTCTTTTTCTTCTTTCTCTTTTTTTGCGAGTGCTTCCAATCGAATTTTTTCTTTTTCCTCTTTCGATTTAGCCTCTGCCATTAAACGTTCTTGTTCTGCTTTTTCTTTTTGTGCTTTTAATTCAGCAGCGGCTTTTTCCTTCGCCTCCTTATCAGCATTTTCAGCAGCAATCCGATTTTTTTCTTCTGCTTCTTTCTTGGCAAGGTCTTCCAGACGTTTCTTTTCCTTCGCCTCTCTATCGGCATTCTCAGCAGCAATCCGATTTTTTTCTTCTGCTTCTTTCTTGGCAAGGTCTTCCAAACGTTTCTTCTCCTTCGCCTCCTTATCAGCATTTTCAGCAGCAATCCGATTTTTTTCTTCTGCTTCTTTCTTGGCAAGGTCTTCCAAACGTTTCTTCTCCTTCGCCTCCTTATCGGCATTCTCAGCAGCAATCCGATTTTTTTCTTCTGCTTCTTTCTTGGCAAGGTCTTCTAAGCGTTTCTTTTCTTTTTCTGCTTTTAAGCGCTCTTCATCTGCTTTTTCTTTGTCTTCAAGTTCTTTTTTCCTTTTTTCTGCTTCTTCCTTTAATCTTTTTTCAGCCTCTAATCCGGCATTGGCATTCAACTTATTCAATTCAATTTGAGCAAGGGCCAATTCTTTTGCTTCCTTAAACTTTTCATTGGCTTGTGCCTGATAGTTTTCATCCCAGTCAAAGTCGTTGATGTCTTCCTGAAAAAACAGTTTTCCCATTGGTTCAGGCATTTTACTTTTATCGAATCCGGTCACATCCGCAAAAAGATTCACATTGATTTCTTTAGGGTAAAAGGCATCCGCTATTCTTTCTTTGTCAACAGAAGTATTTACGGTAAAACTTTGACTTACCATTCCTTTTTTGGTGAAGGAAATTTTGTAGTCTTTTTGAAAATCAAGTTTGATGGAATAAGAGCCTTCTTTATCAGGGTTAATGCGATCGGTAACCGAACCATTTTTGTAAACAAGAATTAGAATTTCATTGGGTGGTGAAACAGGATTGGTGCTTGCTTTTCCTTCAATCAGAAAAAATTTATCCTGCGCAAAAGCAGAATTCGACCCTATGAAGCAAAGGATTAAACTAAACAGGATAATTCTTATCCCATTTTTCATTTCTTCAATATAAAAGGTCATTATTTTGAATGGAAGGCTAATCAACGGCAAATTTAACAACTACAGGAATTGTGCCATTCAAAATATTTGCAAAATAAGTTCCGGAGGGTAAGCTTTCAACGTTTATTTTAAGCAGGCCATTTTTAGAGCTACTGGTACAAGTGAAATTTTTTCCCAATAAATCTGTGATTTGGAGCAGTGTTAGCAAGTTTTCGTCTTTTGAGGTAATAAGCAAAACGTTGTTGGTAGGGTTAGGATAGGCAAGCACCTTGGTTTGTAAACTGTTTGGTTGAATGCCCCCAACAGGCTGTGTTCCAAAAAGCGTTTGTGCATTGGTGGCCGAACTTTGAAGTTCTGTTAAATTATTTCCGGCAATGACAGCAAAAGCAATTTTTGCAGTATCGCCTGGCAATAATTGAAATGGTCCTGTTGCAACCACATCACAAACATCGTTTCCGTTGGCCCCTTGTCCGGCATTGGGTCTGTTTTGTGTCAGTGATTGATATTTTTCAGCAGTCGAAAAACCATTGGTCAAATCAATGCCACCGGCCCCTCCCGGTAAATTGTCGAATGCATAATGTATAAAAGGAGCATTCCACGAAAGCAACTGAACTCCTGCGAAAAGTCCGTTGGATTGGGTGCTGAAGGTATAGCCCAATTTTAGGGTTAGGTCTTCGCTGCTTTTGTTCATACTCGAATTCATAATGTCCCAATCGGTGAAAATACCTGCATAAACACTATCGAGCGTGGTAGTTCCGGAATTGATAATGTCATAATGCAAGGCAATAAAATGGTCGTTACCCGGTTGGCTCCACGCAAACCCTCTTTGTACCACTGTAACGGGAATTGGATTTAAAGATTGTCCATCGGTAAAAATTCCAAAAGAATCAAATTCAGCATTTACTCCGGGAATGGTTTGTGTAATATTTTGCACAGATGAAAAATCTGTATCAGGGGAAGCATTGGTACCTCTCACCACATCTGAAACTTTCGCACTCCCTGCTGAAATCATCAGGCCACCTTCATACAATAGGTTTTGGTTATTGAATTGAAAGCCCAGTCCCTGGCTTTGTCCGGGAGGATTAAATCCAAAATTTCCTTTGCTGGTTATGCTGGTGGCAATTTCATTAATTTGCACATTGATGTAATCAACGTTGATGATAACGGTAAAATATTCAAGACTTAAAAAACCTGAAGTATCGCTAATGCTGACCGGTAAATCGATTTTTTCGTTGAATGGAGCCCCGGGAAGAATAACAAGGGTAAAGGGGTTGTTGTGATTGGTTTTTGTTTCAAGGGTGTTCATGCTACCCAAGCTGGCATTGCCGTTTAATAATTGCAAGTAGGGGGATGGGTTGGTTAATTGTAAAGTAACCCCTTCTGTAGCACTTAAGTAATTGGTAAAGTATCCTGAAAGACGGATGGTATCGTTTGAAACCAGCGATAGGTCGTTGTTGTCGTAAAGGCTGTCGCCAGTTAGCACAATAGAAGGATGGTAGGTTTCTGTTAAGGCTCGGAATAAATTGATCCTTCCCCGACCCAAAAGTCCCTGATATGGAAGATTAGCGGCAATGGTGTCAACAATATCTGAAGTGGCTTTTAATTGTTCGGCCACTTGCAGCGCATTCATGGTCGGAAAATGGCTTTTTACAATGGCGGCAGCCCCGGCTACAAGGGGTGATGCTGTGGAAGTTCCTCCTGAAGCAGTGTAAGTAGCATTGATCCAAGTGGAATACATATCTTCCCCCGGAGCAATTACATCAATTTTGGTTCCGTAGTTTGAGTTTGCTTTCTTGTGGTCATTTTGATCACTTGCACTAACGTTTAATACGTTGGCAAAGGTTGCAGGGTAAAACCGCTGATCATTGCCATCATTTCCAGCAGCAGCAATCACAGTAGAATTTTTATTAAATACGGCATAATTAACAATGTCTTGTCCGTATTGACCACCTCCAGTTCCACCCCAGGAACAGTTGATTATCTGGCATCCGTGATCAGCAGCATAAACAATACCATCATAAGCCGTGGTCAATGCACCGGCCGCATTTGATATTTTCACCGGCAACATTTTACATTTAAACCCTGAACCTGCAATGCCCAATCCATTATCGGTTACCGCAGACGATAAACCGGCAACGTGAAGACCATGAAAATTGGCATTGCACTGAGGGCTGTTGTCGTTTTCGCCCAAATCCCATCCTTGATAATTGTCTATGTATCCGTCTAAATCATTATCGGCACCATCCGGTGGGTCGAGGTAATTGATTTTTATATTGCCAAGAAGGTCAGGATGTAGAAGATCGATGCCTGTATCGGTTATTCCCACAACAATGTTTGTATCACCTGTATTCAGGTCCCAAGCCTGAAAAGCTTCAATTTTTCCCAGGTGGTATTGAAGAGCAATTTCGGGGTCATTAGGATTAAAATAGGGTTTTGGAATAAAAAGAGGTTCAACATATTCGAAAACGTGGGTGTTGGAAAGCATGGTAATTGCTTTTTTCAGGCTGATGGCAGACGAGTAATTTAGTTCGTAAATCAGTGAAAGGTCAACCAGGTGGCGGTTGCCGGACAATTGTTCAGAACTTGGCGAAGCATGCTTGGGGAATTTTTTTGCAATTTGATAGTTTCCCAGCAAGGGCAATATTGTCTGTAATTCAGTAACCTGAATATCGTTTTGAGAGCATTGATTGCGGTAATTATTCCTTACTTTAAGGATGATTTTTCCGGTAGCGAAATCGGCATCGGCAGGCCAATCTAATTTTACAGATTGGGTATAGCCGAAATTGGACCCGAAGAAAAAAGAGGAAATTAAAAGAGATAAAATAAATTTAACTTTCATGGCTGATCGTTTTGTGCTTCCAAAAGTAGGATTTTATTGAGAAATTAAGCAGAAATGAGCTCGTGCAAATAGGGAATTCCACTATGCCAATGGATCTGTTCATTTTTTGCAGTCCTCGAAATCCAATAGTGGTTTAACCCATTGGAAAGGAAAATGTTTTGTGGTTGAATGACGCCTGCATAAACGGAGGCTTGTAAGATGGCAGATAGTTCTAATTTAACCGATGGCGCCTTGAATTCTAGCAAAAGCAAAATATCACCACCGGGAAGAAAAATTCTGGCATCAGTGCGCTTTTGCTTTTCACCAAACTTTAATCCCGATTCAAGCGCAATCATGGCTGAAGTAAATTGTCTTTCCTTAACCATAAAGTGAAGTACTTGCTGTCTGACCCATTCTTCGGGGGTTATGGAGACCCATTTTTTTCTGAAAATATCCCAAACCTGTTTTTTCTCCCTTTGAATTCTAAAGCTTAGGTCGGTTTGAGGGATGGATAATCCGGGCAAATTCATGGCCTAAAGATAAGATGAATGATGGTTGAATGTGGAATTGTTTATGGAATAATTACTTGCTTCAAAAAATGAGTTTACCTTTGCACAAAGCAGCGTATGAAAACGAAAGAACAAATTGTTGCCAACTGGCTACCAAGATATACCGGGATGGATTTGGATAAAATGGGGAAATATATCCTGTTAACCAACTTTGGAAACTATGTAAAAATGTTTGCTGAATGGAATGAAGTGCCCATTGTAGGTCTCGACAAGCCAATGCCTTGTGCCACGGCAAACAACATTACCATCATTAACTTTGGAATGGGTAGTGCCAATGCTGCAACCATCATGGACTTATTAAGCAGTGTTTCGCCAAAAGCTTGCCTTTTCTTGGGAAAATGCGGAGGTTTGAAAAAGAAAAATGAATTAGGCGATTTAATTTTGCCAATTGCAGCCGTAAGAGGCGAGGGTACCTCTAATGATTATTTTCCACCTGAGGTTCCTGCTTTACCTGCATTTAGTTTGCAAAAGGCAGTTTCTACTACCATTCGCGACTACAACCGTGATTATTGGACTGGTACTGTTTACACCACGAACCGAAGGGTTTGGGAACATGATGAAGATTTTAAGGCCTATTTGAGAAAAATCAGGTGCATGGGTATTGATATGGAAACTGCAACCATTTTCAGTACCGGGTTTTATAATGAAATACCAACTGGCGCCTTGTTGCTTGTGAGCGACCAGCCAATGATTTCTGCGGGTGTAAAAACTGCTGCCAGCGATAAAAAGGTTACGGATAATTTTGTAGAGATGCATCTGAAAATCGGCATCGATTCTCTCAATCAATTGATTAATCAGGGGAACACCGTGAAGCATTTAAGATTTGAGTAAAATGGCGAAGACGGTTTCTAATTCCGGTTCTTTTCAAGGCATGATGGCCGAAATTAATGCAGGTTCTTTTCATCCTTTTTATTTTTTTGAAGGGGATGAAAGTTTCTTCATCGATGCCTTGTGTGATCTTATCGAAGAGAAGGCCTTGAGCCCTGAGGAAAAGGAATTTAATCACTTTGTTTTTTATGGCCGCGATGTAAAAATATCGGATGTTATTTCCCAGGCAAAACGTTTTCCTATGTTTGCCGAAAGGCAGGTTGTTATTGTAAGGGAGGCGCAAGATTTGGTTGATCTGGAGGAGAAAATTGAAATAAAAATTGCTGGTAAGAAAAAGGAAATTTATGTGTTGGAAGAGTATTTGAACCAACCAGTTCCTACAACAGTGCTTGTATTCTGCCACAAGTATGGGAAAATTGACGGAAAGGTAACCCTTGCCAAAAAGGTAAAAAGTTTCCCCGGGTATTTTTATGCAGAGCCGTTAAGGGATTATCATATCCCGAAATGGATTGAGGATTATGTGAAGGCACAGAAAATTAAAATCAATTCGAATGCAGCACAAATGTTGTGTGATTATCTGGGAAGTGATTTATCGAAAATTGCCAATGAAGTTTCGAAGTTAAAATTGTTACTTAAGCCGGGCGATGAAATTAGCACAGCCATGGTTGATGCAAACATTGGCATAACCAAGGAATTTAACGTTTTCGAATTACAAAAAGCTTTGTCATCAAAAGATGTTTTGAAAGCATACCGAATTGTTGAATATTTTGCGGCCAATAAAAAGGAAAACCCAATTTACATGGTCTTGGGCAGTTTGTATGCATACTTTAACCGTGTTTTCCTATATCATGTAGCTCCGGAACCAAGGTCGGATGCTGCCCTTGCCGGGGTATTGGGCATCAATCCTTATTTTGTGAAAGATTTTGCCCTTGCTGCAAAAAATTACCCTTTGCAAAAAATGCCTTTTATTTTTTCCTCCCTCAAAGATGCCGATAATCGGATGAAAGGTTCGGATGGCTTCAGCCTAGATGAAAGTGAGGTTTATCAGGAATTGCTATTTAAAATTTTTAACGGATGAAATATTGGTTGGTAAAATCGGAGCCCTTTAAATTTTCATGGGACCAATTTGTTAAAGAAAAAATGGCCGTTTGGGATGGGGTAAGAAATTACCAGGCAAGAAATAATTTAAGGCTTATGGAAAAGGGCGATCTTGCGCTTTTCTATCATAGCAATGAAGGATTGTGCGTTGTTGGAATTGCAAAAGTTGTTAAAACAGCCTATCAGGATCCAACAACAGAAGATAACAATTGGGTGGCAGTGGATTTAAAACCCTTTAAAAAACTAAAAAATCCGGTAGGTTTAAGTACCATGAAAGCCGACAAAAGACTTGAAAATCTTGGATTAATTAAACAAGGGAGGTTGTCGGTTTCACCAGTAACCGAAGATGAATTTAACAGAATTTTGGAACTATCAGAAATTTGATATCCCGACTGATTAAATTTTATCTTTACGCACTTTTTTTTACAGTATGAAGCATTTTTCTCGGTTCCTTGTTTTTTTTCTTTGTGTTGTCGGACTAGCCAATGCGCAAAACGGTAATATCAGAGGATTTCTTTACGAGAAAGAAACCGGAGAGCCCATGATTTTTACCGGAGTAACCATTCAGGGTACCACCCTTGGCGCACAAACCGATGTAAATGGTTATTTTTCCATCACAAGAGTTCCTGCAGGCAAATTTAACTTGTTGGTTACATATTTGGGTTACGATACACTTACCCAGGAGGTTGAAGTTAAAGAGGGCGAGATTGTTACCCGTAAATTGTATATGCAAAAATCCTCTGTTAAGCTAAAAGATTTGGTTATTTCGGCAGAGAAAAAAGAGGCCCAAACCGAGGTGAGAACCTCTGTTACTAAAATTAGTCCTAAGGAAATAAAGCAAGTACCAGCTGTTGGAGGCGATGCAGATTTGGCACAGTATCTTCAAGTATTGCCCGGTGTTGTTTTTACAGGCGACCAGGGAGGTCAGCTATACATCAGAGGAGGTGCCCCTATTCAAAATAAAGTTTTGCTTGATGGTGCGGTTATCTATAATCCCTTTCATAGTATTGGTTTGTTTTCGGTGTTCGATGCTGATATTATTAGAAATGCAGACATTTATACAGGAGGCTTTAACGCTGAATATGGCGGCCGAATCTCATCCATTATGGACATCACCACCAGGGATGGAAACAAAAAAAGACTTGCAGGAAAAGTAGGAGCCTCGCCTTTTGGCGCAAAATTGATGCTGGAAGGACCTTTGAAAAAATCGAAAGATGATGATGGCTCCAGTTCTTCATTCTTGCTTTCTGCCAAAAACTCTTATCTCACCCAAACCTCGAAACTTTTTTATACCTACGTTGATACGGCAGGCTTGCCTTTTAATTTCAACGACTTATATGGCAAGGTATCTTTCAATTCACCCAACGGAAGCAAGCTAAATTTGTTTGGTTTCAATTTCAACGACAAAGTAAAATATCGTGGTGTATCTGATTTGCTCTGGAATTCATATGGAGGTGGCGGAAATTTTATCGTTATACCCGGAGGTTCGCCCATTTTAATTAAGGGAAATTTCTCTTATTCTGATTACAAAATTTCTCTTGAAGAGGCCAACAACCAACCCCGAACCAGTAAAATTAATGGCTTCAACATGGGATTGAACTTTACCTATTTTATAAATAAAAACGAATTGAATTACGGACTAGAGGTTCTTGGTTTTAAGACTGACTTTAGTTTCTCGAACAACAATATTAATGTTTCACAAACTGAAAATACCACCGAAATTGCCGGTTATTTCAAGTATAAAATTATAGCAGGGAGATTGGTTATTGATCCGGGATTCAGAATGCATTATTATGCCTCGTTGAATAATTTTTCGCCCGAACCTCGTCTTGGTTTGAAGTATAATGTGAACGATATTTTCCGGATTAAGTTTGCAGGAGGCATGTATTCGCAAAACCTGATTAGTGCCAATAGCGATCGCGATGTGGTGAATTTGTTTTATGGTTTTTTATCCGGTCCTAGCAACCTTCAGTCAACGTTTCGTGATGAGGATGGAAATGTAAGAGATGTTGCGCACAAACTTCAAAAAGCCAACCACTTTATTGGCGGAGTGGAAATAGATTTGGGTTCAAGAATTACATTGAATGTTGAATCCTATCTTAAACAATTTACGCAGCTTACCAATATCAACCGCAATAAACTGTTTGATGATACCGGTGAAAATTCAAGTCGCCCAGATTCTCTCAAAAAGGATTATATCATTGAAACAGGAAGAGCCCGCGGGCTTGACTTTTTGCTGAAGTATGATTACAAAAAGGTTTACGTTTGGTTGGTTTATTCATTAACCTTTGTTGATCGTTGGGATGGTTCTAGAACCTATGCCCCGCATTTTGACAGGAGGCATAATGTTAACCTGGTATTCTCTTATCAGTTTGGAAAAGGTTTGAATTGGGAGTTGGATGTTCGATGGAATTTCGGTTCAGGTTTTCCATTTACAAGAACGCAAGGATTTTTTGAGAACCTCGATTTCGGACAGGGAATTAATACCACCTATCCCACCGACAATGGACAATTGGGTATAATTTATGGTCCGCTCAATGATTCTCGACTTCCAACCTACCATCGTTTAGACTTCAACCTGAAAAGGAAATTTGCTATTGGCGAAAATGGCTTGCTAGAGGTAAATATGGGGGCTACCAACCTGTATAACAGGGACAATATTTTTTACATCAACCGGGTTTCGGGGGAGAAAATATTGCAGTTACCATTGCTTCCGTCCGTAGGTGCAACTTTTAATTTTTAAGAGTTGAGAAACTCGAAAATTTAATTGCTACATTTGACGACAGATTACCCGTTTTTGGTAATTTGTCATGCGCCAAACCAAATTCATTTTTGTCACCGGTGGAGTTACCTCTTCTTTAGGAAAAGGGATTATCTCTGCCTCCCTTGCAACCCTACTTCAATCCAGAGGTTTTAGGGTTACTATTCAGAAACTTGATCCCTACATTAACGTTGATCCCGGAACGCTCAATCCATATGAGCACGGAGAATGTTATGTAACAGACGATGGGGCAGAGACCGACCTCGATTTGGGTCACTATGAACGTTTTTTGAATGTTCCTACCTCACAGGCTAACAACATAACCACTGGCAGGATTTATAAAACAGTAATTGATAAAGAAAGGCAAGGGGCATTTCTGGGGAAGACGGTGCAGGTGATTCCGCACATTACGGATGAAATAAAAAATTCTATCAAACAACTCGCCAAAGGAGGAGCCTTCGATTTTGTAATTACTGAAATTGGCGGTACCGTTGGCGACATTGAGTCATTGCCCTATATTGAGGCGGTTAGGCAAATGAAGTGGGAACTTGGAAAAAATGTATTGGTCATTCACCTAACATTAATTCCTTATTTGGCAGCTGCCGGAGAGTTAAAAACCAAACCTACCCAACACTCGGTAAAAATGTTGCTGGAATATGGGGTTCAGCCCGATGTTTTGGTTTGCCGCACAGAGAAGCCACTTTCTAAAGATATCCGGAAAAAGGTTGCCTTGTTTTGCAATGTGGAAGCGGATGCAGTTATTGAAAGCATAGACGCTGATTCTATTTATCAGGTGCCTTTGTTGATGAAAGAGGAGAAACTTGATGAAGTAGTTTTGAGGAAGGTTGGAATTCCTTTTGAAGGAAAACCCGATTTGTCTTCATGGGTTAAGTTTATTCGCAAACTAAAAAATCCGGGAAGAGAAGTAAGCGTTGCATTGGTGGGGAAATACATTGAATTAAAAGACGCCTATAAATCTATTTCCGAAGCCATTATTCATGCAGGTGTTACCAATGATTGTAAGGTAAATGTTCGTTGGGTGCATTCCGAACAGGTTAGTGATGATAATTTGGAAGAATTGTTTTCCACGGTAAGCGGTATTTTAGTGGCACCGGGATTTGGTGAAAGAGGCATTGAAGGAAAAATTGCGGCCATTCGTTATGCCAGGGAAAAGGAAATTCCTTTTTTTGGTATTTGTTTGGGAATGCAATGCGCTGTGGTTGAATTTGCACGCAATGTTTTAGGATTAAAAGCTGCACACTCTATTGAGATGAAACCTGATACACCTCATCCGGTTATTGATTTAATGGAGACACAGAAAAAGGTTACAACCAAGGGTGGTACCATGCGATTAGGCGCCTACCCTTGCAGTATCAAAGAAAACAGTTTGGCCGAGAAGATTTATAAAACCAATGAAATAAGGGAAAGGCACAGGCACCGATACGAGTTTAATAACAATTACCTTCAGGACTTTAATAAAGCAGGGATGGTTACTTCGGGTATCAATCCTAAAACAGGCTTGGTTGAAATTGTGGAACTTAAAAACCATCCATTTTTTATCGGAGTTCAGTTTCATCCTGAATACAAAAGCACAGTGGCTCATCCTCAGCCGATTTTTGTTGCCTTTATCCAGGCTGCATTAAAGGCAGCCAAAAAAAGTTAGTTTTACCTGGCCGGTGGTGCTATGTTTTGAAGATATTTCAAGCCTTCCACCAGTTTGTCGAGATCCGCCGTTGATGTATAAACATGGGGTGTAATTCGGATTCCCTTTAGATCTATCATATCAATGCCTACCGTGTGGATTTTGAATTTTTCGAAAAGTTTTGACTCCATTTCTGCTCCCTTCCAGCCCTCCAGCCCAACATGGGCAATTGCACAGGAATATTCTGGCTTTAAGGAGGTACTCAGTTTGAATCCCTTGAGTGCGGAAATTTTTTCTGCCCAATAATTTTTTAAAAAGAAAAGTCTTTCCGCTTTTCTTTTGCTTCCGATGGATTCGTGAAAGTCGATGGCCTGAGCAATGGCCATTTCAGATGCGAAAGACCTTGTTCCGATGGATTCAAATTTTCGAATATCATCGCCATCCGGATGATCGTTGCTTAACAATGACCATACATCTTTGATCAGTTGTTTTTTGATGTACATAAAGCCGCTTCCGAAAGGAGCGCAAAGCCATTTGTGAAGGGAGGTGGCAAAAAAGTCGCAGTCAAGATCATGCAAATTGAATTCAATATGCGCAAAGCTATGGGCTCCATCAAGAATAACCTTACACCCTTTTTCATGCGCCATTTTAATAATTTTTTTTGCCGGAAGAATTTGCCCTGTCCAGTTAATGAGGTGGGTTAGGTGAATAATTTTGGTTTTTGGGGTAATAGCATTCGCGTATAGCGCAATTATTTTTTCGTCATCCTCCAAAGGAAATGTCATGTCGATCCAAACCAATTTAATTCCTTCTCTTTTTTCACGCTGTTTCCATGCATTCATCATGTTGGGATAGTCATATCTGCATAAAACCACTTCATCACCTCGCTGAAGATTCAGACCGAAAATTATGGAGTTCAAACCTTCCGTAGCATTTCTGTTAATAGCTACTTCTTCGGCATCTGCGCCTGCAAGTTTTGCAATTTTTTCCCTGAGGGGTTCCCTGCCTTGATCAAGAATTCGCCACATAAAATACGAAGGACCTTCATTGGCGTATTGGTAGTAACGGATATGGGCTTCCTGAACCGGTTTGGGTTGTGGACTAACCCCGCCATTGTTCAAATTGATAATATTTCCTGAAACAGTGTAAGACTCCCGCACATGGTTCCAAAAATCTTGTTCATCGAGTGGCTCCGGATTCGGTTCAGGTTGAGCAAATCCTATCCCGGGCAAAAGGGAAAGTCCTCCGCTAGCCAATGCCGTTTTTTTTATAAAATCTCTTCGGTCGAATTTCATATCAACTTAAAATATTTATGTAAATTTAGACGTTTTTTTTGTCAAACATGGTAAGGCCACCCATAGAAAATCAACCCGAGTATTATCGCTATTATATTTCTCTTGTAGAGGAAGACAATGGTCTGGTGGCCATGGATGGACAAATCATTAAAATGCAGCAACTGATTGGTGATATTCCTTTAGAGAAGGAGAATTACAGCTATGCACCCGGAAAGTGGACCATCAAAGAAGTTATTGGACACATTACCGATACAGAAAGAATATTTGGATACAGGGCACTATGCATTGCACGTGGAGAAACCAATCCTTTACCAGGCTATGATGATCAGGTCTATGTATCAAATGGGAATTTTAATGCCAGGTCTTTGTATGATTTGGTGCATGAATTTAGTGTGGTTCGCGAATCAAACTTAATCATGTTTAAATCTTTCGATGCAGAGGCCAAAGGCAGGGTTGGTATTGCCAATAATAATCAGGTAAGTGTTTCTGCCCTGTTGTTCATGATTCTAGGACACGAAATTCATCATTTAAGGGTCATTCGGGATAAGTACCTGAATGCTTAATTTTTTTTGCGCCCTTTCTTTTGTTCTTTTTTCGCAAAATAATTGCGGAAATAAACTTTTTGAAAGGCCCTTTCCAAAGCCATTTGAGAGATGAATTGTATTTGCTCGGCAGCAACAAGATTTTTGCTTTCGCGTATTTTTTTTTCAGGAATATCCAGACGATAAAAGATTTGTTGCAGTTCAGTTCCTTTTTGAAATTTAGGCTGAGAAAAATAAATGTTTAAATGTTGTAAAATTTCCGCCCCTGAAGTGGCCGTAAGCCAATGTTGAAACGTTTCTTCCGAAAGTGCAAGATCTTTTTGTAATTGGAGCAGGGTCAATAAAAAAGTGTCCTTATTCTTCGCTAAGCTTTGGTTAAGAGAAATGGGGTTATCTTGATTTTCTTTCATGGTCAAAGAATATTTACTTCTCTTTCCAAAAGAATATGAAAGGTATCGTGAACTGTTTGGATGATTGATTCAGAAAGGTCATAAATCTCTTTTCCACTAGCCTTACCTAAATTAATCAAGACAAGTGCTTGTTTGTCGTGAACTCCGCAATTACCCTTCTTGAATCCTTTGAGTCCGCATTTTTCAATCAGCCAACCCGCAGGCACTTTCACCCAGTCGTCTGCAATGGGATAGGAAGGTATTTCAGGGAATTTTGTCTTTAGAGAAAGGTAATGACTTTTCGGGATGGTTGGATTTTTAAAGAAACTACCTGCATTGCCAATTTCATCAGGGTTCGGCAGCTTGCTTTTTCGTATTTGGATAATCGCTTCCGAAATATTTTCAAGCGATTTTTGTTTACCTGTTTTTGCTAATTCTTCTTCAATGGCACCATACGAAGTATTAAAATTTGGTTTTTCATCTAATAAGAGTGAAATGCTGGTAATGATGAATTGTCCGGCTAAATCTCTTTTAAATACGCTTTCACGATATCCAAAACGACAATTTTCATTGCTAAATTTTTTTAGTTTTCCTGTGCTGATTTCAAAGGCCTCCAATTCATAAAATACATCTTTCAGTTCAACACCATAAGCTCCTATGTTTTGCATGGGTGCTGCCCCGGCTTTACCCGGTATCAACGAAAGATTTTCAATGCCGCCCAAATTGTTTTTTATGGCAAACAAAACCAATTGATGCCAGTTTTCTCCTGCCCCGGCTTTTAGTATTTTTTTATTTTGAATGCCTGCATCCTGAATCTCAAGTCCTTTTAAATCAATGCACAGGGTCAAGCCTTCGAAATCACGTGTCAACAAAACATTACTTCCGCCTCCTAGTACGAGCAAGGGTTGTTGTAGTAATTTTTTTTCGAATAAAACTATTAAATCATTGTGGCTGCGGATGGTAGCCATTGCCCTGGTTTTTACCTCTATTCCAAAGGTATTAAAGGGCTTTAATGATTTATTTTCTTCTATGGTCATTCCTTTTTTCTTACAAACCTATTGAATTTGTTTTTCTAAAAAATCATTAGCATTTATTTTTTCCAGCCCTTTGATGTTCATGTTGGAAAAATTGAGTACAAATGCTGCCAAAATGAATCTTCCGGCGAACGGTTGGACCAAATCAGCCGAAAATTTGGGTAAATTCGCGGCAAGTCATGAAAAGAGTTGTTGTTTCGGTTATCAATGATTTGTCCTCCGACCAAAGAGTTCACAAGGTTTGTTCTACCCTTGAAAAAATGGGGGTTGAGGTTGAGCTAGTAGGGCGCTTGTTGCCGGAAAGTAAAGCGCTGGAAAGAAGTTACCGAACTACAAGAATGCGACTTTGGTGGAGAAAGGGCCCGGCCTTTTATATTGAGTTTCAAATCAGGCTGTTTTTTTTG
>JBILVQ010000208.1:0-5347 GCA_044370375.1 Bacteroidia bacterium | reverse complement strand
TTTTTTCTTCAACCCCCACCAGGTGACAACCCGGCACCACACAACCCATGGAGTCTGTTTTTACCACCCAGGCCATGGCCGTAAATTGCTCATCAGGAAAAACCGGACCATTGATGGCGCTGCGGCCACATAAAATATAGCCTCCATCATTGGTGGCTTCTATGTCCATGAAGTTGTGCCAGTGGCTAGTTTGGTTGCGAATAATATACTTTCGTGCCCAAAGACTATCACCATTAGCGGAGGTTTTTGTTATCAAACCGCGAGACCCAGGTAAAATGGTATCGTTTGGAATTGCCCAAACTCTTTGCGAACCCACAGTAATGATACTTTCATCATCATTCACCAACATGGCCTGGAAAACGTAATCATATGCACTTTGACCGGTGCCCCAATCCCTTTCCCACAATCTATTTCCCAGGGTATCAATTTTTACAACCTTACCACGGTAGTTATACGACATACCACCAGGACTAGGCACATCCACAAAAGCATTTACGGCATACACAATGCTTTTATCGTTGTTTTGGTGAAGGTGGGCAATCACTCCTTCTTTGGCACTAACGGGAGATTCATAGGTCCATAACACATTGCCTTGTAAATCTACTTTTTTTAGAATTGTTTTGGCTAGGGCTGGGCCGTCACCCAACCTATAAGTATTATAGCCAACAAATAATGTTGTATCTGAAGACTTTAATAGATTGCAAAACACCAACCTTGCAGTAGAATCAAGGTTGCCATTAAAAATAATTCTTTGTTGCTCTGTCCAATCTTGATTAAAGGCGGTTAAATTTGTTCTTAACAATTGATTTCCAACAGTTGGCACCCCTTGAATTGTTGTTGATATTGAAACCCAGTTTCTACCATTTAATATTACATTATCCTTTGGAAAATAAAAAGTAAAAAATGTATCAATTGGAAGCAATTTATAGCCAATTGCACTTGATGAAATCTGGAAGTTTAAAACACCCCCTATGTAATAATTTTCTTGAAAAAGAAGGGACGTCCCCATTACCATAATTGTGTCATTTCCAACTTTTTTTAAAGTTTTATTCCAACATTCTACACTGGTATCCTGTTTGCAATAGAATTGATGAGATATTTCATTTCCTTGTTGGTCAATTCGACCAATGAAAGAGCCAACTACAATTTGTGGAAGCTGGCTCGTATCGACCGAAACACCACTCACCCAATAGAAATTACTATCAGGTAACACACTGCACACAACTGTTCCAGGTTTGCCTAAATCATACTTCCGCATCCAACCACCTTGCCCAAGGCAAAAATTAGAAAGAAGCAATAGAATAATTACTGGGGTTTTCAGAATTCCTTTACAACATTCAGTTTTCATGATTTACCACAAATTTACCTGTAATGACCTGATTACTGCCTATGACCCTATAAAAATAAATTCCATCTGCATACACTCTTGTATCAAGTAAATACTGCCCACTGCCGGAGCTCAACTTCAATTCATTCAAAATAACACCACTGGAACTACTGATTTGAATTGTACAACCTTCTGAAAGTCCTTGTAATTCACCGACTGTAAAGGCAATCCATTGGTCGGCCGGGTTAGGCTGTACGTGCAAAGCGCCCAATACACTTATTGGATTATTTTTAGCAATCTTGGCCTTTCTGGCATTGCCTTGTTGTTGGGGTAATACCAAATGAGTTGGGTAAGGTTGCTGTTGTTTTAGGTTTGATTGAAACATGCCTATTAATTCTTTGCTCAAGCTAAAGTTAAGTATTTTTTCACTCCACCAACACCTTTCTTCATAGGGTCAGATAAAATCCAACCCTGAAATATTGGCCCATGATAACAATCAGGGCTAACCGTACTACAACTTTTTGCCATCCCCAATTTCCCCTCTTGAGAGGGCTTAGGGGTGTGTCAAACACTTAAAATTTAGCAAGAATTACAACCTTTAGAACAAATCTACAAATTCAGAATTTATATTTTGTCTCTAAACTTTCCCCCTATTCCACCACCACCTTCTCGGCCTGCAGCAGGTCACCATTTTGCAATACTTTGAGCACATAGAGGCCGAGAATGAGTTGTTAAACAATCGGCTGCTAAATTCAATAAAACCAAATTTTGTTTGGAGGGAATTGGAATTTCCTCAAGCCTAAAAAATTAATTCCATCCCTTAGATTCTGCAATTAATAGAGGGATGATATTCCAAGAATTAACAGTGCTTCCTTTCCCATGAACATACAGCCCAGCTGCAAATATACAGGCACAACAAAATGCTACAATTGCGCCAAAACAAGGCCGGTGGCCAATAATTGGCGGCAAGGACAAATATGGTAACTTTGTAGGCCATGTCCGCTGAAAACGATTCTCAAAGATTACAACTGCTGCAACAGGTTAAAAATCTTCCCGACAATCCGGGGGTCTATCAATATTTCGACAGCAACAACAAAATTATTTATGTTGGCAAAGCCAAGAATTTAAAAAAACGGGTTCAAAGCTATTTCAGAGCCGATGCCAATCACTATGGCAAAACCAAAGTGCTGGTTAAAAATATTGTAAGCCTTCAATACATCATTGTTAATACAGAGCTCGATGCACTCCTGCTGGAAAATACTTTAATCAAGGAACATCAGCCCCGCTACAATATCCTGCTAAAGGATGACAAAACCTATCCTTGGATTTGCATTAAAAAGGAGCCTTTTCCGCGCGTGTTTACCACCCGAAAAGTAATTCAGGATGGTTCCTTTTATTTCGGCCCCTACCCCTCCGGAAGAATGATGGGAACCATCTTAACCCTGGTGAAACAATTATTCAAAATAAGAAATTGCAGTCTGCCCTTAAATGCCGCAAACATCGACAAAAAAAAATTCAGGGTTTGTTTGGAATTTCACATCGGCAACTGTAAAGGTCCGTGCGAAGGTTTGCAAAACGAAGAGGACTACAACCTGCAGATTACCGAAATAAAAAGTATTCTCAAAGGGCAGGTGCAACAAGTGGTGAGGAGGCTCAAAGATAGTATGCAGGCTGCTGCTGCCTCCTATCAATTTGAAGAAGCGCAGCAATTAAAAATGAAACTTGAAGCATTGGAAAACTATCAGAGTCGGTCGATTGTGGTGAGTCCGGTTATTGATGATGTAGATGTAATTGCCTTGCTTAATGATGATGACACGGCCTATGCCAACTTCATGCGTGTGGTAAAAGGGGCCGTGATTCAATCTTTCACGATTGAAATGAAGAAAAGACTGGATGAAACAGAGAGTGAATTATTGGGCAATGCTTATGCTGATTTTTTAAACCGTTTCGGTCTTGTTAGCAAAGAAATTATATTGCCCTTTGATCCTGACTTTTCCTTGCCCGGATGTCAAATGACCATACCGCAGCGGGGCGATAAAAAGAAATTGCTGGATTTGGCTTTTAGCAATGCCGAAGCCTTTAAGAGAGAAAAAATTAAACAAGCCAATCTGGTAGATCCTGAAAGACATACCAACAGAATTTTAGAAAAAATGATGAAGGATTTCAGGATGAAAGAATTGCCAAGACACATTGAATGTTTTGATAATTCAAACATTCAGGGAAATTTTCCTGTTGCTGCAATGACCGTATTTAAAAACCTTAAACCAAGCAAAAAAGATTACCGTCACTTCAACATCAAAACGGTTGAAGGTCCAGATGATTTTGCATCGATGGAAGAAGTGGTTTACAGGCGTTACAAGCGCGCAGTAGATGAAAATGAAGCATTGCCTCAACTTATTGTAATTGACGGTGGCAAAGGACAATTATCCTCGGCAGTCTATAGTTTACAGCAATTGGGATTGATAGGAAAAGTAACGATTGTTGGAATTGCCAAAAAGCTGGAAGAAATATATTTTCCCGGTGATTCCGTTCCCTTGTACATCGATAAAAAAAGTGAATCCTTAAAGATCATTCAACAGATTCGTGATGAGGCCCACCGCTTTGGGATTACCCATCACCGCAACAAAAGAAGCAAGGGAACCATTAAAACCGGATTAACCGAAATACCCGGCATTGGTGAGGCTCTTTCCACTGAATTATTGCGTGTGTTTAAATCGGTAAAAAAAATCAAGGAAGCAAAAGAAAGTGAAATTGCTCAAATCGTTGGACCTGCAAAGGCAAGGGTTATTTTTGATTTTTTTAAATCATAAAAAAAGGGACTTTCCCTTTCGGAAAAGTCCCTTCTTGTATGAAGAAGAAAATTACTTTTTCAACTTTCTTCTCTCGTGGATTTTCTTGGCTCCATATCCGAAGCATCCTGCCAATACCAATCCTAAACCTCCATCAATAGGGGTTGGGGTTGGTGGCGGTCCACCCGGTCCGGCCATTGCCACATTGGCAATTACCATAGAAATAACGATAAGGCTAAAAAGCACATTGAATGATTTCATTGTTTCTAGAATTATTTGATTAATACTTTCTTGGTTACAATTTCGTCATTGGTAAATAATTTTACCAAATAAATTCCGTCAGAAATTGCCGGGATAGAAATTGTAGAAACTCCTGAGGCAGCATTGGTCAATTCATTTAACAGGAGTTTTCCTGACAAATCGTAAAGTTCAACGCGTACAGCAGTTGTTTCATCGCTTCCGTTCAAAATTGAAAGCATGCTATTGTTTGCAAAGCAATCAAGAGAAGCCACTACACCACTTTCAACTTCTTCGGTAGAGGCCAAATTAATGTAAAAGCGATTGTTGTATTCTCCTGCTTCAAGGGCAACATTAAATTTGGAATTGGCATTCAATTTTACTTTGGTGTTGTTCTTTGTATCAACGAAGAACAATTTCTTACCGTTCAAATCAGATTGTTGATCTACACTGAAAGCATAGAAACCGGTTGCGTTTACATTCACATACAAAGGAATCGATTTGTTCAAAGAAAAATCTTCAAATTCTTTGATGGCCAATTTGGTGTCATCAATCAACACCGCCAACTGTGGAGTATTGTCGCCGGGAGCAGCGTCTAATTTCTTAGCATCTGATTCAGGGTTGTAGTTTTCAACTCCGCCCGGAATGGTATAAACCGCTACTTGGTCAATGCCTTGTTCACCTTCAATGTTCAATTTCAACAAGCTTGAAGGTTGAGCAGTTCTGTAGAAAGTAGGTGCATTTGAACCATAGCGGATGCTATTATCAACAATTAAATTTCCACCGGCAGGTGTATTGGTGGTTACGCTAAATGCCTGACCAAGGAAAATGGTATCATTTAATCCAAAAGTACCTACAGTACCGTTCCAGTAACCGTAAGCATTGTTTACCGAAGACCAACCATAATACGCAGCCTGAATGCCTAATTGTCCGGGAAGATTTCTTAACAGTGACCATCTGATTGGTGACGGGTAAGGATTTCCAACAAAATGAA
>JBILVQ010000207.1:0-5361 GCA_044370375.1 Bacteroidia bacterium | reverse complement strand
GTATGCCAGAAACTTTTGTATAAAAAGGGGGCAAAAACTTGATATGCTTGAAATGCAAAACCTGGTTGATGAATTGTTTGGTAGTTCGGATCCTTATTTCTCTCCCGAAGGCAAAGCGATTTTGTATTCCCTTACCTTGGAAGAAATTTCAAAAAAATTCAGATAATTCATGAGTTACCAACCTTATCGACCTGGAGGATTTAAATTATTACCGGATGTAGTCAAGAACCTGCTCATCATCAATGGTATTTTATTTTTGACCCTGATGGTGTTTGGAGACAAATTTAATGTTGACCTGAACGATATTTTAGGTTTGCATTATTTTCAGGCAGAAAAATTCAGGCCATATCAACTAATTACTTACATGTTCATGCATGGAAATTTCATGCATATCTTTTTCAACATGTTTGCCTTGTGGATGTTTGGCAGCGCCATGGAAAATTTTTGGGGAACCAAAAGGTTTCTCATTTATTACATGGTTACGGGCATTGGTGCGGCCCTTACCCAATATGCTGTGTTGTATTATCAGCTAAGTCCGGTGCTTGATAGTCTAGATGCATTTATCAGCAATCCTCAGCTGGCTGCCTTTCAGGAGATGATTTCGAACGGAACCATTAGCATAATTTCTCCCGAAATGCAGGAAAGCTTTCATGACTTTTCGGTGAAATATGATCAGTTGATGTTAAAGGACCCATCGCTAACCTTGCCGGCGGTTGTAGAATTCGTGCAACAATACAAAATAGATTATTTAAACGCTCCGGTAGTGGTTGGTGCCAGCGGGGCAGTATTCGGATTATTGCTGGCCTACGGAATGATGTTTCCCAATAATATCATTTATATTTATTTTGCCATTCCCCTCAAGGCAAAATATTTCGTCATCTTGTATGGAGCCATAGAACTGTACTCAGGACTTTCGAACAATGCGGCCGATAATGTTGCACACTTTGCCCATTTGGGTGGCATGTTGTTTGGCATATTCCTGATATTGTACTGGAAAAGGCAACGAAAGAATTTTTTCTAAAAAATAATCGTGGAAAATTTTGCAATAAATGAGCATTTTTTCGTTAACTTTGTTATTATCGCAATAAGCGATTCAAAATGAGGGACTATATCCGTCAATACAAACAAAGTGGTATGCTGCATCAACTGATGTTTCTAAACATTGGTGTGTTTCTGGTATTGGGTATTTTTCGTTTGTTTTTTTATTTGTTTCAATCCATGCCGGAAGCAACTTTGCTGAATTGGCTGGCCGTTCCCTCCTACTTGCCCACCCTTATAACCCGGCCCTGGACTTTGCTGAGCTATATGTTTTTGCATGAAAATTTGTTTCACATTTTGTCGAACATGATCATGCTTTATTTTGGTGGCCGTTTGTTTACTGAATTTTTGGGCGAATCAAGATTATTGCCGGTTTACCTATGGGGTGGAATTTCGGGAGCCTTGATGTTTATTCTTGCTTATAATCTTTTGCCGGTATTTGAGAACAGTATGAAGGTGGCCATTGCGTTGGGCGCTTCAGCCTCAGTGTTGGCGGTATTTTTTACCATTGCTTCTTATTTGCCGAACTACGAGGTGAATTTATTTTTGTTCGGGATGGTGCGGCTAAAATGGTTGGCGCTGGTTATTCTGGCCATTGATTTGTTAAGCATCGACAAAGGGAATCCCGGAGGTCATATTGCACATTTGGGTGGAGCCTTGTTTGGTTTTTTATATGTTAAAGGTTTGCGAAGAGGAAACGATTTAGCCATGGCCACCCATCGTGTTTTTTATCGTTTCGGGCAATTTTTCTCGCCACGCAAGCCGATAACAAACCCGGGGCCAAGAAGCAGAATGAAGGTTGAATACAACCATCAAAGCAATGCCGCTTCCGCCCAACGAAAAGAAAGTAACCCGGGGTCTTTTGCGCAAAAATCAAAGCAAGAAATCATTGATGATATTTTGGATAAGATTTCTCGCTCCGGTTACGAAAGCCTTACCAAAGAAGAAAAGGAAACTATTTTCAAAATCAGCAAAGAACAATAACGCAAAAGGTGAAATTATTCAGGCGTTTTTTGCTTTTCCTCAACCTTATTTTAATTTTTTCATTGCTCGGAGCCTATGCTTCTGCCTTTGTTAGTCCTAATACTTTCTGGCCTTTTGCCTTTTTAGGATTGGCTTATCCCTACCTCGCCTTTTTGAATCTTGTTTTTATGGTGGTATGGATTTTTGTTCGTTGGCAGTTTGCCTTTTTGTCGGGTTTAGCGCTCATTACCGGTTATTATTTTGCGGCTGGCACTTATCAGCTTAATCCTCCGCAAGGAGACGAAAAACAGGCCAATGATTTTAAAGTAATGTCGTTCAATGTCCGGCTGTTTGATTTGTACAACTGGAGCAAGAACAAAGAAACGAGAAAAGAAATCATTCAGTTGATTCAGCAGGAAAACCCTGATATTATTGCTTTTCAGGAATATTATTCGAACAATGACGGTTATCATGTGCATACCGATTCCATCAAAGAATGGTTGGGATTAAAATTTGCGCATACCTATTTTACATATTCGTTGCACAAAAAACAAAATTGGGGAATTGCTACTTTCAGCAGATATCCTATCATTAACAAAGACCGTGTTTCCCTTGATAATTCGAGAAATAACACCTGCATTTTTTCTGACATTGTGGTGCCGGGAAATGATACTTTCAGGGTTTATAACATGCACCTGCAATCCATTCATTTGCAGAAGGAAGATTATAAGTTCATGGAGGATATACAAAATGACACCACCGAAGTGGATGAGTTAAAAGGATCGGAAAATATTCTCCGAAAATTGAAGAGGGCTTTTGTGAAGCGAGCCATTCAGTGCGATTCTATTGCCTCCTCCATTCGGCAATCCAAACATCCGGTAGTGGTTTGTGGTGATTTTAACGATACACCGGTGAGCTATACCTATCAAACCCTTTCCGAAGGATTAAAGGATGGATTTAAAGAATCCGGAAGAGGATTCGGTAAAACCTATAATGGTTTGCTACCCTCAATGCGTATTGATTATATTCTACACAGCGATGTGCTAGAAGGGCAGAATTTCAGAGTGATCTATAAAAAGCTTTCCGACCATTTTCCTGTGGTTTGTCGTTTAAAGTCTCGGACCAAGGAAATAGTTCCTTAGCCTTAATTGCTGATTTGAACCTTTATTTTCGGTTCTTTGTACAGATTTATTGACCTTAATCTAGGATGTGTTTGTCTTTTATGCCAATCAAAACCAAGCGCCATGCCCATTAGCTCAGCAAGCATCTTAAAAAAATTACTTCTGCTATTTTTAGTGGTTGCCGGTTTAATTTTTGCCAAGGACTTTTTAATTCCACTTTCCTTGGGAGCTGTTTTGGCCACCTTGCTGTTACCGCTGGCCAGAAAAATGGAGTCGAAAGGAATGCCCAAAGCATTATCCAGTACCCTCTGTTTAATGGTTGTATTGTTTGGAATTGCCCTGGTATTTTTGATGATTAGTTGGCAAATTTCTGAAATTGTAAAGGACATAGCCCTCATCAGGGAAGAGTTTGCTGCGAAAACCATTCTTGTGCAGGAGTACATTTTTAATCAATTTGGTCTTACAGCAGATGCACAATGGCAAATGATTAAAAACAGAGAAAGTTCTATTGCTAATTTTATTCAGAATTTTGCAGGCTCTGTATTTTCGGTGAGCGGGACCGTTTTGTTTATTCTTGTTTACATATTTCTATTTCTTTATTACAGAACTCACTTAAAAAATTTTATTTTAAAATTATTCCCTGCCAATCAGCAAATAGCAACAGAGCAAATCATTCAGCGATGTGCAAAAGTTTCTCAACAGTATTTGGTTGGACTTGCAAAAATGATTGGATGCTTGTGGGCCATGTATGGCTTGGGCTTTTGGCTTTTAGGGGTTGAAAACGCTTTGTTTTTCGCTGTGCTTTGTGGTATGCTGGAAATAATACCTTTTATTGGAAATTTAACCGGCACAGGGATAACCGTATTGGTAGCGGCAGTGAATGGTGGCAGTATGGCCATGTTGGGCGGCATTGTCATTGTTTACGGTTCGGTTCAATTAATTCAAGGTTGGGTTCTTGAGCCTTTGATTTTGGGGCCACAGGTCAAAATCAATCCTTTCTTTACCATTCTGGCTCTTGTTCTAGGGGAAATTATCTGGGGTATTCCCGGCATCATTTTGGCCATTCCCTTAACGGCCATTACCAAAATCATTTGCGATCATATTGATTCGTTGAAGCCCTATGGTTTTTTAATTGGGGAATTGGAAAGCAGCAGCGCGGAATTTAGTCGCAAACGCTGGTGGCAAAGAAAAAAGTAAAACCATTGTGGTGGTTTATTTTTTACTGATTTAAAGAATAGAAATTAGTACTTTGTCCTAATTAGGTGTAATAAGTTGTAGGGTACAGTTGATCCTAAGCCTGTATTCTGTTTTGCGGCTCAACCTTTGGCCCTATCTTTCTACCCAGGTTGATTTTCTTGAAATGTAATTTTTGGTTGTTTCGCAACGATACTCACTTTTATGAAAAAAAAACACCCATCGCTCCTTTCGGAAAGATGGGTGTTTATCGCAGGAAAAGAAAAATTATTTCACTACAACTCTTTGTGTGCTCAGTTGCTGATTTACATCACGCAATTGAATAAAATAAAGACCTTTCTCGGCAATGTTGATTTCAGCCAGTTGCGGGTTCCTTAATGAAACAGCAGCGTTCACACGTCTGCCGGCCAGGTCGTAAACTACAACATCCTGTATGTTAACAGAAGATTTCAATTGGAATTGTCCGATGTTTGGATTTGGAAACAAAGTAAAGTTGTTTACAACATTCGCATTCAAACCAACAATTTCGGGTAGAATATTGATGACATAATCTTCAATTTCACCGGTTCCAAAATTGGCACAAGCAGTGGTAGAATCATTCACTCCTGCGGTAACTCTTGAACGAATACGCATGCCCGTTAATCCGGTCAGTGCTGTCTGTGGGATGGTAAAACCAACCAATACATTGGTATCTGCAATAGAGGTAGTACAAACCTGCACCCATTCATTCACATCATAAGTACCGCTGTGGTCATAATCAATCCACAAAGAAGTTCTGGTGTCGCCATTAAATCTTGCCAACAATTGATAAGGCCAGTTAATATTTAGGTCAACGGTTGTGTTACCGCTTACAGGATAAGCAGCATAATTTCCGGCCGAACAACCGGTGGGTCCGTTGAAGAATCCGCTAGAAACAATAGCAACCGAATCAATGGCCGATATAGCGCAGTTGCCACCTAAGCCGGTGGTGCAATAGCAATCCAAAAAACTATTGACAAAAACATTCGCTGCAACGGAGCTGTCAGAAATACCTGAGCAAGTAACA
>JBILVQ010000041.1:0-18334 GCA_044370375.1 Bacteroidia bacterium | reverse complement strand
GAGATTGGTTTGGGAAAACTTTAAACAAAAAAAAACCACATCGCTGTGGCTTTTCTAGTTGCGGGGGCCAGACTCGAACTGACGACCTTTGGGTTATGAGCCCAACGAGCTACCAACTGCTCCACCCCGCGATATATTTTGAAATGTTGGTTTCTTTTTTCGCTGTGCAAATATAAGTTTTGTTATTTTGTAAAACAAATAAACTTTATGCAGCATCGAGCAGGATTCGTCAATATTATCGGAAAACCCAATGCAGGAAAGTCAACCCTCATGAATGAATTAGTGGGCGAAAAGCTTGCTATCATTACACAAAAGGCCCAAACTACCCGCCATCGAATTCTCGGTATTGTGAATGAAGAAAATTCTCAAATTGTTTTTTCAGACACACCCGGAATCCTTGAACCCCACTATAAATTGCAGGAAGCCATGCTGCATTTTGTGTTAACAGCCCTCGAAGATGCCGATGTTTTGCTCATCCTGATTGATATTACCGACCCGGATCAAAGCGCTTTGCTGGCACTGAAAGACAAAATAAAAAAATCAGGAGCCACCCTTTTGGTGCTTTTAAACAAAATTGATTTGGTGAATCAAGGCCAATTGGAAGAAAGCGTTGAAACTTGGGCAGGGCATTTTCCTGAAGCCGAAATTTTACCTCTATCCGCCTTACATAGCGCCAACATTGATATTTTGCTTTCAAAAATCCATGCTATTCTGCCTGAAGGACCGCCCTATTTCGAAAAGGATCAGCTGACCGACCGCAGTGAAAGATTTTTTGCCTCGGAAATTATCCGCGAAAAAATCCTCTTGTTTTACGACAAAGAAATCCCTTACTCCTGCGAAGCCATCATCACCGAATTCAAAGACGAACCGGCCATTATCAAATTAAGGGCTGAAATCTTCGTGAACCGCGAATCACAAAAAGCCATTTTAATTGGAAGCGGAGGAAGTGCCCTAAAAAGAATGGGGACCGCAGCGCGTAAGGACATGGAAAAATTCTTCAACAAAAAAGTATTCCTGGAGCTCTTCGTAAAAGTTAGCAAAGACTGGCGCGATACACCCCTGCAATTAAAACGTTTTGGTTATCTCGATTAATCAAGCATCCCAAATTTTCCCTGACGGAATTCTTCAATGGCCGTCATTATTTCTTCCTGCGTATTCATAACAAAGGGCCCGTAATGGGCAATAGGTTCCTGAATGGGGGTGCCCGACAATACTAAAAAATGGGAGGCTTCATTGGCAGTTAAAACCACTTCACTTCCGGCGCGGTTAAAATAAGCTAAGTGCTGAGCCTTGATTTTTTTTCCTGCCTCGTCCGAAATTTCCCCTGAAGCCAGTAGGATCATCAGGGTATCGCCATCAGAAAAATTAAATGAAACCGATTTTCCTGAATGTAAGTAAACATCATACAGTTGAACAGGGCTAAAGGTATGCGCGGCTCCTGTCAAATCATCATATTTTCCTGCAATAAGGCGCAAGTGACCGGCCTCTTGCGGTAAAACAACCCTTGGAATATCTGCCGAACGCAAATCCTGATATCGGGGTGAAGTTTGTTTGAATTGGGCAGGCAAATTCACCCATAATTGAACCATGTGCATTGATCCTCCGCTGCGCGAAAAATTCTCCTCTAGGTATTCCTTGTGCAAAATACCCGCACCGGCTGTCATCCATTGCACATCCCCCTTGCCAATGGTTCCGCTGTTTCCTGCAGAATCGGCATGAGAAACCGCACCATCCCAAATAATGGAAACGGTTTCAAACCCCTTGTGCGGATGGGTGCCAACCCCTCTGGATTCGTCCGAAGGCACTAGCTTGAGCGGTGCATTATAATCCAGCATAAAGAAAGGACTGGCTTCTTTGGCACTGATGGCATGGCCGGGAAAATAATTGTTAACCTTAAATCCATCTCCTACCCAGTGAAATCCGTTGCCGGGATGAATCAGAAGAATTTGCTTTTTTGATTGAACCATTTGGTGCTTTTCTTGAAATTAATTAATATTGAATACCGAAGTACCCATGCAAAATCCGGAAGAATTCATCAATTCCTTGCCCGAAATTGAATGCGAAATTGCCACCATTTTGCACCACGAAATTAGTGCTATTACCGGAGTTAGTTGCAAAACACGATTTAAATTGCCATTTTACGATTACCAAAAATGGCTGTGTTATCTTTCACCCCAAAAGAAAGGTGGCATTGAATTGTGTTTTATAAATGGTTTACAATTGGATCCCGAGCAAGTTTACTTGGACGCAAAAAAAAGAAGCATGATTTCGGGACTGACGATTAAAAACAAAAAAGACCTCGATTTGACACTTGTAAAAGCCTTAGTGTTGGAGGCCATTCAATTCGAAAAAACACAAAACAAAAAACAGGCGCCAACACGCAAGGCTAACAGAAAAAAATAACATGAAACAAAAAAAGAAATTTTCTGCCGGAGTTTTACTGCTATGGCTTTTGATGTTGGTTGTTGGACTCGGCTCCTTGTATGGCGGCAGCAATTTAATCATTGACCCCAGTGGAAAAAGACTAGATATTCCCTTGTTTTTTTTAACAGATTCTCCGTTTAGAACTTATTTAATTCCGGGCTTAATCTTGTTTTTCATGCTTGGATTATTTCCATTAATGAGTTTGTACGGATTAATTTTTCAACCCAACACAAAAGGACTCAATTTTCTTAATATCTACAAACAACAACATTGGGGTTGGACATATGCTTTATACACCGGCATCATGCTGGTAGTTTGGATGGATGTACAAATATTCTGGATCGGACATAGTGCATCTGTGCAATCCTATTTTGCCTTCACCGGAATCATCATCATTATTGTAGCCCTTCTGCCGGGGGTTCAAAAAAAATATTTATTGTCCTAAAAATAAAGAACAATCTTTAACCCAAAATAACCGTTCCCAATACCTGAGCTAGCATCATTTTGCTTTCATTCAGTTCTTTCAACTTCTGTAAAGCAATTAACTGGTTGTTTTCATCTTTTTCGGCTGCGAGCTCGGTTGAAATCAAGTTGATTTTTTCAAGAACAAGATGCAATTGAAGATTACTAAAAGCCCTGTCAATGGTCCTTAACAAATGATCTTCCTCACTCACAATGATTAACTTAAATCGCTCACTCCAATTAGGACTTAACTGATGATTGGTGGTTACCAAATCAATGGCCAATTGTTGTATTGCTTCATTCTCATGCCTTAAAAAAATCTGTTGTTCAGGAATTATATTCTCTTCAATTCTTTTGTTATTTTCATCAAAAATAGACTGATGAATATCTTCCTTAAACTTGTATTCAATTTGGTCTAACAAAAATTTCATATAGTTGGCAGCCAAAGTTTCCCAATGTTGAGGAGCTCCTTCCTGGGTTTGCTCCGCATTCAGGGGTACATGCACGGTTCTTTCACCATACCTCACCATTAACCGAATTAAATGCCATTCAGCTTTCACTACCGGATCGGGAGACGAATCGATTTCCGGAATTCCACTGAGCGCTTCTTCTTCTTTTTTTAACTCCTCTGCGAAACTTTCGGTTTGACTTTTCTTCGACTGATCATCGCGTTTTTTTCGAAGCTGCTTATTGACCTCTACGCTGAGCATATTTTCACCAACCTCCATCAATATGGCACATTCTTTTACGAATAAAGAACGAACGATGGGATCAGGAATAAGAGCAATTGACTCAACCATCTCATGAATCAATCCTGCCTTTTTGATAGGATCATGTTGAACATCTTTTAAAAGAAGAGATGCTTTGAATCGTATAAAATCGGTGGTGTTTTTACTGAGAAAATCCAGGAGCTCATGCTGCGGGGTCTTTCGCGAAAATGAATCAGGATCTTCTCCGTCAGGGAACAATAATACCTTGATGTTCATGCCTTCCGCCAACAGTAAATCAATTCCCCTGAAAGATGCTTTTATCCCGGCCGCATCTCCATCATACATGACGGTAATGTTCCGGGTAAAGCGTCTGATGAGTCTGATTTGCTCAATGGTAAGCGATGTTCCGGATGAAGAAACAACGTTTTCAACCCCGGCCTGATGCAATGAAATTACATCGGTATAACCTTCCACCAAAAAACAATTATCGTTTTGGATGATTGCTTTCCTGGCTTGGGTAAGGCCATACAAAACATTGCTCTTGTGGTAAATGTCGGTTTCCGGCGAATTGAGGTATTTGGCCGTTTTTTTATCATTGGTCAAAATCCTTCCACCAAAACCAATCACACGGCCCGATAAATTTTGAATCGGAAAAATTACCCGGCCGGCAAAGCGGTCGAACAATCCCCTCTCACCTTCAATAACAATACCCGATTTAACCAAATACTCCTTTTGATAACCGCTTTCAATGGCCTTTTTTGCAAAATGATCCCTCTCGGAATGTGCATAACCCAACAAAAATTTATCAATGCTGCTGGGCGTGAAACCTCTTTCTCTTAAATAAGAAAGTCCAATATTTTTTCCCTCTTCACTTTCAAACAAATCTTCAGTAAATGTTTTTTGAGCAAAGGCATGAACCAAAAACAAAGCTTCCTTTTCTTTTTGCTCCAGCAAATGTTCATCGCTTTGAACCTCCTCCTTAATTTCAATCCCTGCCTTTTTGGCGAGAAACCGAAGCGCTTCAGGGTAGGACATGGACTCCTGCTCCATTAAAAACTTTACACTGTCGCCCGATTTTCCACAGCCAAAACACTTGTAAATACCTTTAGAGGGACTAACAGTGAAAGAGGGAGATTTTTCGTTATGAAAGGGACAAAGGCCCAAGTAATTCGCCCCCCGCCGCTTTAAACTAACGTAATCGCCTACAACATCTAAAATTGCTGCCGAATCAATGATCTGACTGACCGTTTCGCGTGGAATCATGCAGCACGAAGGTAATCCAATTGTCTGGAAAAACCGATTACAGAAAATGAAAATAACCCTTCAATTCCCAAAATCAATAAGGCAATTTGGGGTTGAAGATTGAAAAGAAGCTTGAAAGGATGGGTTCTAAAAGGTTGCACCAAAACCCAAGGATTTATACCTCAATGTATGTCCGTAAAATTCAAATAACTCAATATCAACAACTTACAAATACATTTATGGAATGATTCAAAATAAGTTCTAAAACATTAAGTGTTATAACATTTATTTTCTATACATTTGTTGCCAATCAAAACAACATGAAAAAATTATTTTTAGCCCTTGGCTTGGCCTTATTTACAGGGTTTGCCTCCATGGCACAGAGCACCTGGAGTGTTGACAACGCACACACCAAAATCGAATTTTCGGTTTCCCATTTGGTTATCTCCGAAACCGTTGGTTTTTTCAAAACCTTTGGGGGTACTGTTAGCACTACCTCCGATGATTTCAACGGAGCGAATATTCAATTCACCGTTGACGTTGCATCTATCAATACGGACAATGAAATGCGCGATAATCACTTGAAAAGTGACGATTTCTTTAATGCAGAGAAATTCCCTAAAATGACCTTTAAAAGCACTTCTTTCAAGAAAGTAGAGGGTAAAAAATATAAATTAACCGGGCAATTAACCATTCGCGACATCACCAAAACCGTTGAGTTTGATGTGGTTTACAATGGAACCGTAAAAGACCCTTACGGAAATACAAAGGCCGGATTTAAATTGGTGGGTTCCATCAACCGTTTTGATTACGGTTTAAAATGGAATACCATGGCTGAAGCAGGCGCTGTTGTTGGCGATATGGTTGAAATCAAAATCAACATTGAACTAGCCAAAGACAAAAAATAAGGATAACAACCCCTTATCAAAAAGGCCGAATCAATCTTGATTCGGCCTTTTTTTATTCAACTCCAGACATAAAATCTAGCCATTTATTAACACTCCAATGCCCAAAAACGGGCACAAAGGGTAACCTTTTTGCCTCATTTAACGTACCTTTGCATCGGGCTCCAACCCTTTTTAAAACAATTCTTATGTTTCAACTTTTATCCCAAAAGGCAACCAAAATTTGCCTACTCTTGTTTATTTCCTCGGTAGGATTTTGTCAACAAGTTATCGGAACCTTTCCACAAATGGATGGTGGTTTTGAGACTCAAACAAATGGTTCTATTACAACGCTTAGCTCGATTGCAACCGGGGTTCAAAGAACAGATTGGACGGTAAGCGCAGGTACAGGAACTCAATTAATAACCGGAACTGGAGGAAGATCTGGTCCAAAGTACCTAACTGTAGGTGCAACAACAGCAACTGCCAGAAGATACCAATCGCCTACAGCCGCCAATGCCGCTTTAGTCAATGCCACCTCCTATACGGTTCAATTTTTTTATAAAACCTCTGGAGCCACAGCTTTTGCGAACGGCCAGATTGGAAACTCTCCGGATGGAACTACCCAGCCGGGAACCTATGGGGGTGTTACTTTGGCAGGAACAAGTGGGGTTTGGACAAAAGTTCAACAATCACAAACTTCAGGGTCCTCAGCAGCATCTCCAAAATATGGCGTATCCATTTTTAGGGTCAATGGAATATCAAATGTTAATGCAGATATTGATGATTTCGTAGTTTATCAAGGTGCTGCGGACAACACTGCGCCAAATTCCCCTACTGCACCTACCATTGGGTCAATAACAAGTAGTTCCTTAAATGTTTCCTGGACTGCTCCTGGAGCTGGAGTCGATGGAGGAGGGTATGTTGTTGTTAGATACACCGTTAACCCGGCTGCAACCGATGACCCCAACCAAAATGGAATTTATTCAATTTCAAATACAATTACCGTTTCAAACACTGGAACGGTAGCATTTATCGGAACAGCAACCAATTTTACGGATGCTGGCTTATCTTCGGGTACCACCTATTATTATAAAATTTATACAGTAGATAAGGCTTTCAATTATTCAACTGAAGCAACTGTAAACGGAACAACCACATCCGGATTTTCTTTTGATGGTAATTTCAACGAGGCCAGTTGGAGCACTTCCTTTGCCGATTCTATTGGTGGACCTACCTCCGGCTTTGGTTCTGCCTTTGCCCTTAATGCACTTTATGCTTTTGGTGATGCTACCGATTTGTATTTCGGAATTGCCGGTCGCCACAATTCTAATTCGGATGCGGTAATCATGTTTATTGATTCCAAAGCCGGTGGATACACCGATGGTAATTTTGGAAGAACCGGTGCCCCTGCCGGAATTGCCAACTTTAATTCAGGAACTACTTTTGATGCCGGATTTACAGCAGACTATTGCGTAGTCATCAACTCCAACGGATCGGGTACCTACACCTACAACCTATTCACCTTGGCAGGTACTGCCGGTGGTGGTGGTGGTTCCAATGCAGTTCTAGGAGCCGGTACTTTTGGTACCAATGCTATTACTTCGGGCGGATTAACCAAAGGCTTTGAGTTTAAGCTTACCAAAGCCGCTCTGGGTTATACGGCCAATCAAGAACTAAAATGTTTTGCCATGATTACCGCGCATAGCGGCTTCCTGAGCAATCTCTTTTTAAGCAGAGCAGCACCTGCCGATGGGAACTATGGAGGTGGAGCTGTAACCATTGGTTCAGCAACGCCTAATCCGGTAACCATAGAAATGCGCACCGCTCAAACCGGCAATTACTCCGTTGGAACAACTTGGAATTTAGGTTCCTCTTCACCAACCAACGTAAGCATTCGGGTAATGAATGCTCACATTCTTACCATTGATGCCACAGCCTCGCTGAATACGGTTACCGTTAATTCAGGTGGCACCCTCAGCTTCAGTGGAACCAATGTGTTAAACATTTCTAACTCGTCCAATTTTGCCAACAGTGGAACCCTTACCGCTGGTACAGGAAGATTTTCCTTTGCCGGTAATAACGTGGTAACAGGTACCAACGCCTTTAACAATGTGGATATTGCAGGTGGTGGCATCACCTTTACTACCACCGGTAGTACCATTAATGGAATCTTTAATATCAATACCGGCGGCTCTGTGAATGCATCCGGGGCTCCCCTCTACGGCAGTTCTTCAACACTGCGATACAATTCCGGTGGTTCCTATGGAAGAAATAATGAATGGAATAGTACAACACCTGCCGCAAAAGGATACCCCTATAATGTTCAGATTTCAAGCAATACCAGCGTAAGACCCGGGGCCAACGCAGGCACAGGTACATCCTGGGAAATTGGTGGAAATCTCACCGTGGATGCTGGTTCAGGCTTCTACATGGATTTTGCAGCCGAAGACATGAATACATCCATCCGCGTAAAAGGCAATATTGCTCTCAGCGGTGGCCTGAGTCTCTCTGATAATTTCGGAGGAGATATTAAGGTTGAAGGCAACTTCAATATTTTTGCAAGCGCAACACTTAACCCAAAACAACGAGCAGTCCATTTTGTAAAAAACGGAACACAAAACCTCACCAAAGCTACCGCAGTAACCCTACACTATATTGTGGTTGGAGAACCTGCAGCAAGTTCCACCTTGGTGTTAAACGGTATGGACCTTACCGTTACTGCACCGGCTGGAGGAAACGGCATATCATTTAACAGCGCTACCGATGTTATTGACCTAAACGGCAGAACACTTACCCTAGGAACCGCCGGAACAGCCAATACCATTGCAGGAAGTGGAACCTTTAAGGGAAGTAGTTCTTCTAACCTTTCCTTTCTGGGAACCGGAAGTGTTGGCATTGTTCGCTTTACAACCGGCAGTCAAACCCTTAACAATTTAACCATCGACAGAACGTCAACCGGAGAGATTGAATTAGGAACTAATCTTTCACTTTCCGGAAACCTGAATCTAACCAACGGAATTGTTAAACTCAGTTCCAATCATTTAACCTTATCTGCTACTTCTACTGTAACAGGTTCTTTAAGCAATACCAACATGGTAGCAGCACATGGAACAGGTGAATTGAGAAAGACTTTTACCGCCACAGGTTCTTTTACCTTCCCCATTGGTGACATAGGTGGTGCCAACGGAGATCAATATTCTCCTGTAACGGTTAATGTTACCGCCGGAACTTTTTCTTCAGCTTATGTAGGTGCCAGGGTGATTGATGTTAAACATCCGTCTAACTCAGCCCCTACAGATTATCTTACCCGCTATTGGTCACTAAGCCAAAGTGGAATTAGTACACCGTCCTATACCATCGATTTAAATTATGAAAACGGTGATATTCAAGGAACAGAAGCCAATTCAAAAGCCGCACGCTTCAATGGCGGTTCATGGCTTGTTGGTACATTGGTGAACACCGCCACCAACATTGCTAATTTTACAGGCATTAATTTATTGGGCGAATTCACCGCCGGAGACCCAGTGTCTGACAAAGAGATTAATGTTATTGGAAATGGTAATAACATTGTTGATGGAGACGTTACTCCTATAGCCGCAGACCATACCGACTTTGGAACCATTGCTGCAGGAGCAAACATTGTTAGAACTTTCACCATCGAAAATATTGGTGCAGCCAACCTTAATTTAACGGGTGCTCCTCTTGTTCAAATATCAGGATCTTCTGCATTCGTTGTTACTACACAACCGAGTTCTTCACTTCTTCCTAACGCAACACAGCTTACCTTTCAGGTTACCTTTACTCCGGTTGCCATGGGCTTACAAACTGCAACCATTACCATTTTAAATGATGATAGCGATGAAGCAACCTATAACTTCGATATTCAGGGAACAGGAACTCCTAGCAATATTTCAGACATCATTGCCGACGGAGCATTTTCTTATCCCAGCAATATCGATTATACATTGCATCAAGCTGCCACCATTACGAACACAGGAAATAGTCTAGGTGTTTATCGCTTCTTTATCAGAGATGGTGGAGGAACCTCTGACGGTGATGCCTTGCCAACTATTTTAACTTCTGTTGTTTTCAATGTTACCAATATCGACAACATCAGAACGGCTGCTCTCTTTAATTCATCCACCCTTGTCAACAACAGCCCTGTAATCAACTATGGTTTAGGAACCATTACATTTACTGGTCTGAGTGGAGCCAATGTAACTGCCAATGATAATGGTCAGAATGACTTAACGCTAAGAATCACCTTCCTTGGTTCGGTAACTGATAACGAGCAAATGGAATTCACCATCGCCTCGGCCAACGTAACCGCTGCAGGCACTAACACCTCATCACTTTTTACTGGTTTTAGTTCTGCAATCTCAAGTACAACGGCCGACCGAAACAGAATAGAGGTTGTAGCTTCGGTTCTTGAATGGATTCAACAACCTTTTAATACTTCTGTAACAGCAACCATGATTCCCAATGTTAGTGTTGCAGCAGAAGACGCCCTAGGAAATCGTGACCTTGATTTTACCACGCAAATCAGACTGACATCAACAGGAACAATGACCGGTGACCCCATCGATGTGGCTGCTGTTGCAGGTTTAGCTACTTTTTCAGTAGTACATACGGTTGCAGGAGCCGGCTTAACACTTAATGCAGAACGATTCGGTAGCCTTGACTGGGATATCACTTCCAATACCTTTACCATCAGTGCTACCCCGCTGAATGCCTTCAGAACCACTTCAGCAGGAACATGGGCAGCTGCCACTTGGGAACAGTTCAACGGTTCATCATGGGTTGGTTCTGCTTCACCTGCCACCAATACAAGCAATTTTGTTTATATCCGACATGCAATCACATCCGGAGGTTCAATCAGTCCGGGGAATGTTGTTATTGAGAATGCTGGAACCCTTACCAATACCGCCTCATCTACTTATGGTACAAGCCTATTGGTTAAAACAGGAGGAACTTTGCAAATAAATGCATCTCTCACGGTTAGTGGAACTTTTACTGTAGAAGCAGGAGGAAATGTAAATGTAAACTTTGCCTTCGGTAACCCGGTTACTTCACTTTGGGCTGGTACTGAAAATTTTGATCCGGCATCGAACCTCACCTTCACCGAATGGGATGCCGCGGCCGATGTAATTGTTCCTGATAACACTGCTATCAGTACGAATACTTACTCCGGTTATACGGCCTGTTTTGGAAATGTAATTTTCGACTTTGGTGCAAATCTTTCAGCAAGTGATGACATGATTATTCTGGGAAGCACCGTGAACATTAATTTAGCACATGGCGATTTAATCTTCAGAAGCAATTCTACCGCAGGTGCCGATTTCCGTATTGCAACCACAGGAACGGTTACATCAGGAATTGGAGGCGACCTTTTGATTGAAAACACTTGGACAACCAATAATATCAACGGTAAAACCAGTGGCACTTTAGATTTCACCATTGGCGGCAACTTTACCCAGGATGCCGGTGTTTTCAGAGTTTTCTCAGGAACTTCTGTTTCAACCACATTAAGCATTTTAGGAAATCTTACCTTAAACGGGGGAACATATTCATTAAATTCTACCAGCGCTGCACTTGCAGGTTCAACCACTATACTTAACGGAAATCTCTTTGTTGGGGCCTCTGCAACACTTACCAGTGCTGATGCCGACTGTAAAATTGTTTTCAGTGCCGCCGGATCTCAAGATGCTACCTTCAATGCCGCCATTGGTGCCAACGTAGATTTTGAGATTGATAATGGAGCAGAAGTAAGAATGCTAACCAACTTCCCTTTATCCAATGCCAGCAATAACATGGCAGTATTAAGTGGTGGGTCTTTATTTTTTAACTATTTTAATTTAACCGGACCTGGTATCTTTGATTTGAATGCGGGCGGTAAATTAAAAATTACTTCAGCCGATGGTGTTAACGTTTCTCCATCAGCCCTGGGTAATGTACTCAATACCGGAACCAGAAATTTCAGCAACACCGGCATTTACCATTATTTCGGGAATGTTAGTCCGCAAACAACCGGTACAGGAATGGCCGCGACCTCTTCTGCCAAAAGAATAATTATCGAAAAATCAAGTGCTTTCCTTATCGTAAATCTTACACAAAGTGTTGGTACCACAGACTCCTTAATCATCCGTCAGGGTGTATTGGTTGAAACTGATGCAGCCTATATTTCTGGTAGTGGAGTTTTGAGCATGACCGGAGGAACTTATCGCTCTTCATTGAGCAGCGGTATCTCCTCTTATCCAGCCCTTAGCGGCAATTATGATTTAACGGGAGGAATCGTAGAAATGAACGGTGCCGGAACAAATCAAACCCTCCGCGGAAGCAGAACCTACCATCATTTAAGAATTTCAGGTTCAAACGTTCTTGGATCAAATGCAAAATCCCTTACCAGTGGTATCACAGTAAACAACCAACTAGAATTTACCGGAACCAACCCTGTATTTGATATTGCCAGTTTTGCTGTAAGTGGCTCGGGTGGTTTGGTAATGGGAACAGGCAGATTGCGCACCTCAAAGGTTTCAACCAATCTCCCTGAATTAGATGGAACAACTGTAGCCTACTCTTTAACAGGAGGAACCATTGAATTTTATGGTACCGTTTCTGGTCAGCAACAATTGATCAGGGCTGTGGATGGTAGTTCAAACACAATCAGTTATTTTAACATTGAAGTAAATGCAGGCGCTGCTAATTTAGTGAGTGCTGCAGGAGCAGGGAATGTTGATGCGGCTGCAAGTTTTGTCCTCAATGGAACACTCACCGTTAATTCACCTGCCGTTTTAAGGTTAGATAACACCGATGCAATTTCAGGTAACGGGAACTTTGTTCTTACTGCCGGTTCAACATTACTGTACGGTTCACCCAATGGAATTAAGACTTCCGGAACCGGTGTGTTGGATGGAAACATCAGAATAAGCGGAACCAGAACCTTTCCAACCACAGCAGGCTACGGCTGGGTAGGAGCTCAAACACCACAAAATGTTGGAAATGCATTGCCAACAACAATGGCGGGTATGCACCTATTCAAAACAAATGCAACAGATGTTGTGTTGATGCCTGCTGCTACCCATACGGTAACTGACTTGCTAACCCTTAACACCGGACGACTTGACTTAAGCAACAATGAACTGATTTTAGGAACCACGTCTGGAAACGGTACACTTACCGGTGGTAGCTCCTCTTCTTACCTGATGGTTTGGGATGGTGCCTACAACGGTAAATTCACAAGACATACCAATTCACTGGTGAACTATGCTTTCCCGATTGGTGACAACAATGGCTACACACCTATTGCCATCAATTTAAAAGCTGGAACACTCAGCAATGCAACCCTTGAAGCCACCATGACCGATGGAGCACATCCTCAACTGGGAACTTCTACCAACTACGTTTCCAGGTATTGGACCATTGAACCAACAGGCATCAGTAATCCCAATTACGATGTTGTTTACTCCTATGCCGCCAGTGGCGATGAGGTGGGTGCAGCAGCAACTTTGTTTCCTTTTAAATACAATTCAAACGGATGGATAGGCTCTCCGGGAAGCCCCTCAAGTTCCATCATGGGAACAAGTGCTTCAAAAGTGGGTACACAATTTACCTGGAACGATTTGTTTACCTTCTCTGACTTTACCGGCAACGGTAATGGAAGTCCTCTTCCTATTACCCTCCTATCATTCAATGCTAAACCTGAAATTGATGTTGTAATCACTCAATGGCAAACCGCTAGTGAAGTAAACAACGACTACTTCACCATTGAGCGTTCGGCCAATGGGCAAATTTTTGAAACCATTGGTGTGATGGACGGTGCCGGAAATTCAAGTCAGTTACTCAGTTATTCCTTTATCGACTATGCGCCTTTAAAAGGTACCGGCTATTATCGCTTAAAGCAAACTGATTTTGATGGAACCGTTTCCTACTCAGACATTGTAGCCGTAAATTTCGGCACATCAAACAGTACAGCCAATATTACAGCAACCCTTAATCCTTATGCTGAAGAATTATTAATCAGCCTTGGTGAAAATATGGAAGGCGAAACCTTGATCAATTTGTTCGATATCTCCGGAAAGCTTGTGTTTACAAGCACAATGCTAGACAACAATGATTTGAATCAAATCCACATTCCTTTCAATTTTCAAGACCGAGGAATGTATTTATTACAGGTTAGTAACCAGTCGCAAACCAGAACTTTCAAATTCATGAAGTAACATCGTTCTGAATTGATAAAAAAAAGGAGGCATTCGAAAGATGCCTCCTTTTTTATTTTCGTGCCGGCTCAGCAGCAATACAAAATCATTTTTACTTAGGACAGGGTACTAAACGGGAATTGAACAGTAAAGGTTTGGTTTTAGGGTGATAATATTTATTTATTATTTTTCATACAACACTCTCTTCCTTGCGTCCGTCTATGCAGGAAAACAAACTATTATGAAAAAATTTTTAACACTGCTTTGGGTAATGATCATTGCCCTTGCAAGCATCCAGAATGCCAATGGAGAAAGAATCGACACCTTAATGGTTCAATCAAAAATCACGGATGTCGTTGTATTCTTTTCGGGCGCTCAAGTTACACGCAAAGCCAAAATGAAGACAAGCAAAGGAAAGCACATCTTTCAGATAAAAGAACTTCCATACGAATTAAATCCACAAAGCATTCAAGTTCAAAACATGGAACAGGCAGTGATCTTAAGTGTTAAGCATGAGCTAATTGTTCCGAAAAGCAATATAAAAAATCAAATCATCAGAAATCTTGAAAATTCTATTAAGGACAAAAAGCTTGAACAAGAAGAAATGAAAAACAAAATTGCGGTGCTTGAAATGGAACAACAACTTATTCTTCATAACAACAACCTGTCGTCTACAGAAAAAGGACTCACAGTAACCATGATCAAAGAGGCGGCAGATTTTTATCGAATTAGGTTGAATGAAATAAAATCGAACAAACTGATATTGGAAAAAAGCATTGAAAATAACCAAAACGAAATAAAAGACATTTATCAGCAAATCAATGCCGAGCAAGCCAAAAGAAACAAAGCATGGTCAGAAATTTACATTGCTGCCAACATACAAAGCACGGAAAATCTGGAAATAATCCTCAGCTATTACATTCCCTCAGCATCTTGGGAAGCATTGTATGATTTCAGGGTTGAAGACATCAGCAAGCCTTTGTTCATTCATTACAACGCACTTATTACCCAAAACTCAGGCGAGCATTGGGATAATGTAAACATCAGATTATCAAATGCCGACCCATCCCTTACCGGAGTTAAACCCAAATTAAAAGATTGGTTTTTGGGGCAAAACCAACAAGATCAATTCAAAAGAAAAACCGAAAAACCGGGCGATATCTACGGGTTGGTAATCGAAGAAAGCAGCCTAGAACCCATCCCTTTTGCCAGGATTGATCTTATGCTGGGCGAAAAAAGGATTGCCAGCACAACTGCCAATCTGGATGGTGAGTACTCATTCAAAACTGTTGAGGTTGGCAGATACTGGATTCAATGCAACTACACCGGATACAACGAAAAAATTAAAACACCCGTAACGGTTACCTCCAACGAAACAACCAAAGCCGACCTTGCACTGAAGGCTTCTGCAGCCGCCTTCAAAAATCTCGAAATCATGTCATTCAATGAGCCCGTTCTTAATCCGGATGTGAAATCTGGATCTTCCATCACCAGAGAAGAATACCAAAGAATGGCAACGAAAAATGTAAATTCCGTTAGTGCTCAAACGGCCGGGGTGGTGCAATATGGAGGCGGTGCTATTTACAACATTCGCGATGGGCGGGCTGATGCAAACGAAGTTTTTATTGATGGACAAAGAGTAATTGGCAGGAGCGGAAACCCTCAATCGGCCATTGAACAAAGAGGTTGGGAGGTCACCAATGCCTTTGCCAAAGAAAACCGTGAAGCCCTTAATCTGGAATACCTCATTGATATCCCTTATACCATTCCATGCGATGGAAATGATTATACCATAAGAATTAAAGAAATAAGTGTACCGGTAGAATACATTTACGAAGTAATTCCCAAAATCGACCCTGATGCTTTTTTATCGGCAGAAATTTCAGAGTGGACCACATTAAAACTAATTTCAGGTAAAGCGAGTATTTACTATCAGGGCACTTACAAAGGGGAAACCTATCTAGATGTTGAAGAAATCAGCGATACCATCAGTTTATCTTTAGGAAGAGATAACGGAATAATTGTGCAACGCGAAAAAAACAAATTGATTTCTGAAAAGAAAATTCTAAGTAATGCCATCAAAGAAACCTCTGGAATAGATATCACCTTGAAAAACAACAAAAAAACCCGGATCAGAGTAAAAGTAGAAGATCAGTTTCCGATAGTTCATCATAAATCAATTGATTTAAATATTGTGCAAGCCGCGGGTGCACTGGTGGATGAAAGACATGGAAGACTTAAATGGGATATTCAATTGGAGCCGGGAGAGAAAAAAATTCTTACGGTACAATATACTTTAAAAACACCTATTAGTTTAAACGATTAAAAGAAAAAATAAGAGAGGGAGGAGGAGGTGCCTTCCTCTCTTATTTCAATCAGAATTTTAGCTCCAGCATACATGGACAATGATCAGAATGCATCGCACCAGGCATTATGCCAACCTGATGTATATTCGATCTAAGATTTTCGCTAACCAAATTATAATCAATCCGCCAACCCAAATTCTTGCCCCTTGCTCCGGCTCGGTAACTCCACCAGGTATAATGGTGTGGCTCCTTATTCAAATGGCGAAAGGAATCAACAAAACCCGTATTTAAAAAGCGGTCAAACCATTCTCTTTCTTCCGGCAAAAAACCACTTGTTTTCTCATTGGATTTAGGATTGTGAATATCAATGGGCTTATTGCAAATATTGTAATCTCCTGATATCACTAAATTAGGAATCTCATGTTTTAGCTTTTCAGCATACTCAATAAAAAATTCCAGCATTTCCATTTTAAATGCTTGTCTTTCGTCACCACTGGAGCCTGAGGGTAAATACAAACTAGCCACAGAAAACTTTTCAAAATCAGCCCGCAAAATTCGGCCTTCTCGATCGTAGATTTCATTACCAAATCCTTCCGTAACCTTCTTCGGTTTTTCTTTTGAAAAAATGGCAACTCCGCTGTAACCCTTTTTTTCGGCAGAATACCAGTAATGATAATATCCTGCATCTTCAAACAATTTGGTGTCAAGTTGCGATGGGTGAGCTTTGGTTTCCTGAATGCACAATACATCAGGCTGCTCTATTGTTAACCAGGCCAACCATTCCTTGGTTAGTGCGGCTCTGATTCCATTTACGTTATAAGTAATAATCTTTTTTATCATGTAGCGAAAATAGTTTTTTTACCTCTAAAACGCACAGAAAAAAATATTGATCGTTCAGAATTGAAACGGCTACTGCCTGCGATGGAAATTTTATTTCAACATCAATTGATAATTTCCGGCACGGAAAGAAAGATCATTCATTTTACCCTCTTTATTAAATTTAGGTTCAAGGGCAAAAGTGGTACCGGTAAGTCTTTCCAGCAAAGCGGCCCCTGCTGAGGCGTAGGCTACTGAGCCAGGAACAACCACATCCTGACCTTCGGGCAATTCAAGCCGCTTATTTCCCTGACGCTTTACCCAAGAGGCAACCGAGCGGAAAGGATGATTCAAATCAAAATATTGCTCTTCAGAAGATTTCTTCTTTTGGGGTTCTGTTGAAGCGAGTGCGATACCGGGTTCCTCAAAATCCACAAGCGGTGAACGCATTGCGATTAAATCCTGTTGAGGAACTTCTTGCTGAATAAAAACTAACCCACGCGCGTTAACCTTGTCTGAAAAGGATTTCATCCTAATGGTGGATTTGGAAGCCACAATTGCTTCATTACTAATCGTAACAAGTGAGTTTGATAAACCAGAAGGCATAGCAGCATTTGAAATCTTCTTTTCAAAAGAAGAAACGGGATTTATAGAAATCAATGGCAATTCTGCTGCCAAATCAAATCCATTGCTTTCTTTTGCTTTATACTGATGGATATCTTGTAAAAAAAATTGAAGTCCTATTCCCAATAGCAAAAGCACAGCAGCCGCCCGATACAAAAAGGAACGATGGATAGAAAAAACCTTCGCACCCTCTCTTCGGTACAATGCATTTTTCTGAATAATAAACGCTTCTTCTTCGGGGTTCAATTTGGTGGCCTGATACAAAGCCCAATCTCTTTTTAAACCCTGACTGCTTTCAAATTCATTTAATAACAATTGCCTTTCGTTTTCCGGAACATCGTTTTCCAAAACCGATATCATCAAATCATCCCATGTTTGCTGGGCCAAATGGTTGGGAAGTTTGGTTTTTAGTTCTTCTTTTCGTCCAATAGATTCTTCCCCATCCATAGCAACCCGGAGTGGTTCATCCTGCAATAATTCCAATTCTTCGGCAATGTGGGGATGAAGCAATAAAAAAGCCTTAAACTGATCCAGTTCTGCCTGATTCAACTTACCCTCCATGAAGTCAAGGGCCCAAGTTTCGTAGTTATATTGATCCAGCTTTCTCATTACACCACCGCGTCCAAACTTCCAATAAACTGTTTTAATGCCAAACGTGCCCTATAAAT
>JBILVQ010000206.1:0-5393 GCA_044370375.1 Bacteroidia bacterium | reverse complement strand
TTTCCTGATTCAATCATCAAAATTCGACTTACCGAAAATAGTAAAATCAGAATGTTACATCTCATTGGAAACTTTGAGAATTTAGGTACATTTTAATTTTTTCAATTTGTCAAATGAGTAAAGTATTTGCAAAGACTAGGTTTTTTTCAATTCCAATTATATATCTCAATAAACCCAAATTAATCATTATAAAATTTTCAAGTATTTTCTGATGATTCCATTGCCTGTTCCAAACTTGCTTCGGAAAGGGTAATCCCTATTTAGTGTTGTTGAAGCGATTTGTAAAAATCGGTGATTTACAAAAGTTTATTCAATTAAGCATTTCGAATGCGTAATATGGGATAAACAAAGAAACGAATTAATGAAGCTATTTCTTAACATTTGTTCAGTGGATTAAGAATATAATGGCACAACTTTGCACCATTAAATAAATGCTACATCAATGAAAAAATCGCTTCTCATTTTCGTACTTGTTAGTTTGCTTACTAACTACGCTGTAGCTCAATCAGAGCAAAAAGAAAGCAAATACAGTGTAGAAACAGATATCCTTTGGCCATTTTTGGTACAAACCACACGTACACACTTTGTAGTAAAACTTTGGCAGAAAGGGCATTTACGTGGTGATGCTTATGTTGGATTGAACATCGATTTCCCCAGAGATCGTGAAACAGAAGGTCGCTTTGCCGATTACAGCCTTGCAAGCGGATACAGACAATATTTTTGGAAAGGGCTTCATTTGGAATTTTCTCAAACAACCGGCCTCGGTGTTCTGCAAAATCATGTAACCACAAAAAAAACTTACAACAGTTTTGACTGGTTAGTTAGTGGCTACATCGGATACAAGTTTGAGTTTGCCAAAAAGAAACTTTATGTGCTACCTCAATTCGGTGTAGCGGGAGTAATTTATAAATCAAACCCTTGGCCAATATATGAGGATAATACTCTAACCAAAGAGGTTGGAGAATCACCGTTCATGCTTGGTTCACTAAGATTTGGATACAATTTTTAAACATAAGAAATATAATGACAATGAAAATAATTTTAACAACTTGCGTGGTTCTTTTAACCGCTCTTACATTTCAAAAAGCCGAAGCACAATCTATGGTGGATGTAGGTTTCGGAGCATCAACGATGGATAGGTATTATACAAACTTGGCTTATCGCTACCAAGTTAATGACAATTTGAGAGTTGGTTTAGAAACTCAATTCTCTTCTCCAAAATACCGGTTTGTAGAAGCTAAGCCATTTGAAAAAGGTTATGCAACAACTATTAGTATTCCTTTAAGCTTCAAAATTACAGAACAAGACCGAATTAGATTAGATGGTTTTGTAAGACCTGGTTTCAGATTCCAAGGTATTATTGATCCGGATAATAACGGAATTGAAGACAGTCTATTAAATAGTCGGGCAGTTCTTTTTGAAGCTGGCCTACTCATAAATGTAAAGTTGACTGAAAAGTTGAATTTAAGTAATGGCATTTTACTACCTGCCGCTTTCGAAATTGCACCGACTTCACTTTTTGAATACATGGGCACTCCAAACTTTACCGCTGGATTAAGTTATCTAGCATCTCCAAAAACAATTGTCTTTATTAAAGGGGTTACTGGTCCTGCATTTGGAGCTAGTGGAGATACTTACAAATATATTTGGTCAGTGCAAGCCGGAGTTCGTTTCGCATTTGGAAAAAATACAACCACTAAATCCTTACTAATTGAACCTACATTTTAATTCAAAAATAAAGAAATCATGAAAAAAAATATTATTACGCTAATTGTTGCTCTCTCAGCAACAATTACATTGAATGCACAAGACAATTCAAAAAAGAACAAAATCGGTTGGTTTGTGACACCTGAAATTGGGGCCATGTTTTTAGAAGATCATGTTGGAAACTCAGTGGGCGCCTCATTCGGAATGAAAGTATGGCAAAACAGATTGAAAATTGGTATCAATGCTTACGGCAGAAGTGGCCCAATAAATCCAAAAACATTTACTGTGGAAGCATATAACGGCCAAATCTACAAAGGAAGCAGTACGCTGACTCTGCGTGCAGACTATGGGACTATTGGCGTTATGATCGCCCCTACCTTTAAAATAAAAAATGTAGAAATCGATGTGCCTATCAGTTATGGAATGGCAGGAGGTGGTTTTTATTTGGTAGGAGATGATAGAAAGACACCCGATGGAGCAAGAGTTAGCGAATGGGAAAACAAACTAATGAATGGAGAAGATGCTGCATCTGGCAGTTGGTTAGAATTTGGTGTGAGAGGATTTTTCCCTACCAAAATAAAAGGGATTCAATTTGGAGCAGGCGTACATTACTCAATGGTTCAAGGTTGGAAAACCTATTACGACCCGAGTGGAGAATTTTACAATAATAAACTTCGTGCTTCCTTATTTGTGAATTTTGGTTCATACTAATTAAAATTGAAATAAATTTGACATCAAAGTAATTGAATAACGAAATAACGCCAGCTGTTAATCGAGTAACGCAGGGGACTTTTTGAACCATGTAATTTGATTTTTATGGAGTTCAAGATTTTCAGTTCACCCCTACGTTCTCGCAGAACCGTACTTGATACTCTCGCATCATACGGCTCTTCAGCAATGTCTTTACCTTCAGGAATAACGTTTACGCGTGAATGGATAGCAAAACCATTTTGTTTGTTCCCAATGTGCAAATAAGTGCGGTTTCTCCTTCCACGTTTGCCGTAGCCAAGTGATAGCAGCTACCGTGAACTTCTTGTACTTCGTTTTGCACCACTTTACCAACCTAAAATTAATGTGGGCCTATATCTTAAGCATACTACTATGCGCATACTTTCCAAAATATAAAATCCAGCCCCTTACCTTTTGATTTAGTAAAACTGCAAGCCACACTTCCACCCTATTTAAATAAAATCAGAAAAGTGAGGTTCTTTTCTTGGTAACTTTACCAAAAGCATCCAAAAACCGAAACTGATGTTCAGTCGAAATCAGTTCATCCAGGCTTCCCAAAAAAACGGTGCGCTGCTTTTGGGGGGCCATGAACAATATTATTCTCAAATTAAATGTGAAGGATGCCTGTTTTGTATTATTTTTGTTAGAAAGGATTAACAGATGAATGTGAAAGGTTTTTTTACAGTCTGCCGTTATGCTTCAATCTATGAAACACCCTACACAAAATGGACTATCAGACATATAAGCCACATTCAGACTTGGCTTCTTTAGTTAAATTTTATTGGACATTGAAGGTGCCGTTTGACATTAATAATAAAAAACAAAAAATCATTCCTGATGGCTGTATCGAAATGACATTTAACCTTAGCGACAAGATCAAGAGATATACTTCTGAAACCGAATTTATATTTAATCCCAATGCTATGGTAATGGGCCAACGAACCAAATCATTTTATATTGAACCAGTTGGAAATGTTGACACAATTGCAATCTGCTTCTATCCTCATGGATTTGCAAACTTCGTAAACGTACCACTCGAAAATTTAGTTGACCAAGAAACACCGATTCAAGATGTTTTTATTGAATTTCAAGCGAATCAATTGGAGCAAAGTATCATTAACGCGACAAGCACAAAAGAACGTATCGAGATTATTGAAACATTTCTTTTGAATAAACTCAAGGAAAAGGCAACAATTGAAAACATTGTAAAAACTACTGTAGATACGCTTTTAACAACAAAAGGAAGTATCCCTATCAATATCATTTTGAAAGATAATTTATCAAAAAGAAGACAACTCGAAAGACATTTTAAAAAGCAAATTGGAATTAGCCCCAAGCAGTTGAGCAAGGTAATCCGATTACAAGCAACATTACAAATGTTGATCAACCAAAAATCTGAAACACTGACTGATATTGCTTACGAGAATGAATACTTCGACCAAAATCACTTCATAAAAGACTTTAAAGAATTTGTCGGCATTACCCCAAAAGAATTTTTAGGGAATGAAAATATGACTCTTTCTACCCTTTTTTATAAATAAATTCTTTGTGTCGCATTTATACTATTTCGATGCAAATAACTGACCTACCTTTGCCTAAATTCTAATGACAACAAATATGAAAATAAGGAAAATAATAATTGCAACTGCTTTTTTGGGAGTTTGTTTTGCTTCATGCACAAAACCCAACCCCAACAAGACAAATTCAGACTCAACAAAAAAAGGTAACTCAACAAATACAAAGGTAAAAAATATGAACAGTTACATTTCAATGTTTGAAATTCCTGCAACCGATATTTCAAGAGCAGTTAATTTTTACCAAGCAATATTGGACATTAAAATTGAAAAAATGGATGTGCAAGGAATGCAAATGGGAGTATTTCCTTTTGAAGGACAATTAGTAACGGGTGTAATCATAAAAGCAGAGGGATACAAACCTTCGGCTGATGGTGTAACCATTTATCTAAACGGTGGCGACAATCTTCAAATAATTCTTGACAAGGTTGAAAAGAATGGAGGCAAAATTATTGCAGCGAAAACTGCTCATGCAGACGATAGTGGTTTTTTTGCTGTTTTCATTGACTCTGAGGGAAATAAAATGGCCCTTAATTCTCCAAACTAACAGAAAGTAGAGCGAACGCACAACATTTAGCCTCGCAAACGAAAATGTCCTTTTGAGAAAGAGGCTTTTTTGTTCTATTCGGTGTTGACTGAAACCTACGCCTTGCAGTGAAAACGCATGGGTACTTAAAAGGGCTTGTTTTTGGCTTATCCAAAAACCGAAACTGATGCACAGCCGGAATCTTTCATCCAGTCCCCAAAAAACCTGTGCGCGGCTTTCGGGCTCCGGTCGTTATGGGGGGCCATGGAAATAATTTTACTAAAACTTAATTTAATGGATGCTTGTTTTAAATTATTTTTGCTAAAGAGGATTTAGGAATGAATGGGGAAGATTTTTCCACAGTCTGCCGTTATATGCCATTTTGTCCAGCCTCTTCCTAAAATAGGTTGACCAAAAATTAATTAACAATTGGTCAACCTATGCAGGAATGGCAGAAAAAAATTCCCTCAACCCTCAAAAATGATTTGCGCTTATTTTGGGGTCAACTTTTGCAGGAATGCCAGGCGCTTTTCTAACCTTATTTTAATCAATTCAAATTTTAAGGGGCAACATCATCAGGAATGGGGAGGAGCAATTTAAAAGGATTGGGGTTAAGATTGTACGTAATTTACACTTTTTTTTTAGGATATGAGTCCTAAATTCCTTTTTTAGGACTCATTTTAGTTACAGGTTCGCTAAACAAAAATCGATTTATTTAGTTTTACGGTCTGATCGTTTAGTTTTGATAATGGCCAAAATTCATCCCCAAAAAAGTGTTTTACTTTTATTGACTTTATTCTTTCAAATTTCTTTTGCTCAAAAACAAAACAACCAATGGCGTTTTGGAACAACAGGTG
>JBILVQ010000205.1:0-5396 GCA_044370375.1 Bacteroidia bacterium | reverse complement strand
TACCCATTCGCAACCATTTGGGAAATTCGGTGTTTCGTTTTAATCGCGGACAATACAATACGGCTCTTGCCGCCTGTTTGCGATTCAGGTTAGGAAAAATTGAAACCCCATAGCATGAAAATTGCCATCGCCATTACCGGAGCAAGTGGTTCGGTTTATGCCAAAGTTTTACTGGATTTATTGCAAAAACACAACTCCCTGTTTCAACAGCTTGATGTGGTGATGAGCAAAAATGCCATGGATGTTTGGCAACATGAATTAGGAAACAAGCATTACCAAAACTATCCCTTTCGGTTTTTCGATAAGCATGATTTTATGGCACCCTTTGCCTCAGGTTCTGCGGGTTATCATGCCCTGGTGGTCATTCCTTGCTCCATGGGAACACTTGGTAGGATAGCCGCCGGTATCTCCGATGATTTAATTACCCGCGCTGCGGATGTACAACTTAAAGAAAGAAGGAAATTGATTTTGGTTACCCGCGAAACTCCCCTCAATCTCATTCAAATCAGAAATATGGCCACTGTTACGGAGGCTGGTGGTATCATTTGTCCGGCAACACCCTCCTTCTATTCTTTGCCCACCAACATGGAAGAACTTGCGCTAACCGTTGTTCATCGGGTGGTTGATCTGCTCGGACTCAATATCGATTCCTACCGCTGGGGCCAATAGTTTTTTGATGGAGCATTGCCAATGTTTTTTCCTTATTTCCTGTTTCATTCCAGCCACCATTCCGTTTTGTTCATTGCTCAACCGCTCTTGGTTCTTCCAAGACATGGCTCAACAGGCGCTTATCAAAGGTTTCGGCCCGAGCTTCAACAGTCCCGGCGAAAGACTTATTGACAGGATAGGGTGACAGCATTAGGGCTTCAAAAAATAAATTTTATTAACAAATTTGTTTTTGAATGTGAATCTTTCTTAATTTTATGTTAAAGTTAAAAAGCAAATCTCGATGCTGAAAAATGAGGAATGTTTTTTGATAATAGGACCTGCTGAAAATAATTGTTAACCTCAATTGATGATCACTATGGGAAGTATGTTCGAGTTAAGTAAAAAAATTCTCACCAAGGTGAGTTTCGACAAAGCCTTGTTTCGGAAAGAATTAGGAAAGGCCTTCAGTTATTTAAAAAGAGAAGAAAAAGTTTTGCTCAAAGTATGGGCTTTGGCAACCTTCGGACATACCTATAAGGACGTAATTATTGAGGTTTATCGAACGGTAATGAGGAGTTAAGGAATTCAATATTTCTTTTCAATCCCTCAAATTTAGTCCGCTTAACAGCGCTTTTCTTAAATATTTCGGCATACACTTCTTCGGTTATTTCCTGCCATTGTTTCCGGTCCATGGAAAGTAATTTTTCATGGGGTTCGAAGAGTTTTTCCTGATGTGTTTTTGAGAAGCGATTCCAAGGACAAACATCCTGGCAAACATCGCAACCGAATATCCAATCGTCCATTTTACCAAGCGCCCATTCCGGCATGGCACCGCGCAATTCAATGGTAAGATAAGAAATGCATTTGCCTGCATCAATTTTGTTGGGTGCAATCAGTGCATCGGTAGGGCATTCATCCAAGCATCGGGTGCATGTTCCGCAATAATCTTTAATGGGTCCATCAGCTAACAAATCTAAATCACAAATGATTTCTCCGATAAAGAAAAAACTGCCCATTTTGGGATGAATTAAATTGGTGTTTTTTCCCTGCCAACCTAATCCGCTTTTGGCGGCCCATGCTTTGTCCATAACCGGAGCCGAATCAACAAAAATTCTGGCTTCAAATTTTCCAAGTTCGGCCTGCAAATCGTGTAGCAGCAAACCAAGTTTTTCTTTGATAACAAAGTGATAATCTTTTCCGTAAGCATATTTCGAAATTTTCGGAGCATCTGTATGATCCTGTACTTTTTCAGGGTAATAGTTAAACAAAAAAGAGATGACAGATTTTGCACCCGGCATCAACAAACGCGGATCGGTTCTCTTGTCGAAGTTGTTTTCCATCCATTGCATATCGGCCTGCATGCCCAGGTTTAACCATGCTTCCAAATCTCTTGCCTCTTTTTCTAAAAAAGCAGCCTGTGCAATACCGCAATAATCGAAACCCAGTTTTCGGGCCATCGTTTTAAGCGTAAGGGTATTGGTTTCGCGTTGTTGATTGTTCATGGCCCACAATGATTTTCAAAGATAGAAAGGGAAAAACAGAAAGGAAGGACTATTTCATAAAAAATTATTTTTCGCCAATGATTAATTTTATTTTTGTCTCAGAACCCATACCCATGAAAACAAAATTATTATTGCTAACGCTTTCTTTTTGCTTTGCCTTGCTCAAGTCCTCAGTGGCTCAAAACACTTTTCAATTGGAAGTAAATTATGGCAACAACGATGCCTTTAATGCCTGCCTTGAGAATGCACAGGGAAATTATGTTTTGGCGGGATCCATCGAAAATACAGGCACTAACTTCGATGCTCTTTTTGTAGAGTTGTCTCCCTTTGGGAATATCGTCAATGCTGTGGTTATTGCAAGTCCGGATTTTGAAGTGGTAAAATCTATCGTTCAAACTTCTGATGGAGGATATTTTGTTTGTGGTACGGTTTTCTCGTCTCCCACCAATATGGACTGGATGGTAATGAAGCTGGATGCTTCTTTCACCGTAAACTGGTATCAACGAATTGGTGATGCGGCAGGTGATGACAATGCCAACAGTTGTTTCGAAATTTCTCCCGGCCGCTATGTGGTTGTTGGATCTGCTTTCCTGGATGGGGCTACAAAGCCATCTATCGTTAGCTTTAATAGCAGTGGAAACATTGTTAATGAAGCATTCTTAAACACCAATCAATTTGCCAGTCCTAATTATCGTGGTAAGTACCTTGGCAATGGATTGATAGGAATCAATCATTTATCGAATGGTCTTTGTATTGTTGATACCATGGGTAATGTGCTTAGTAACTGGAACCAACAATTGGGCAATTACTCCAGGGATGTAATCTCTACCGGGTTAGGAAGACTGGCCGTGTTGAGTTCAACCAACAGTGGGCCGATTAGCCTTGGTGTTGGACTGTCCATTATCGATGCAAACCTCAATAATGTTGTTGCTTCCCGTGTTTTTTCTGATTCAGGCGATAACATGGATCCAGTTCAAATCATGGAAGGTGCTAACCAAAACCTCTTTGTGGTGGCAAACTTTTCTAGCAACAGCAGCGGAAATTATAACCCTTTGCTCTTTCGATTGGATTCATTGGGCGGACTATCTACTTGTTATAATTTTTTGCCGGCAGGAAGCGCAAATGCCCAATTCAATGCCGCAGCAAAAACTGCTGATGGAGGATTTTTAATGGTTGGCAGTTCTGGAACATTTGGAGCACAGCATTTATATGTTGTGAAAACTGGGGCTGATGGTAATGCCTGTAATTCGCCAACACAAAGCCTAAATGTTAGCATTCCGGCTGCGTTTTCTGCCGGTGTGCATACCCCTTATGCCGCTACTTTGGTTAGTCCTGTCCCACAGGTTTCCTCATCGTTACAGCCTTCGCTCCAAACCAATGTTCTTTGCTTGGTAACCACCGTTGACGAAAGATCAAGGGAAGATGTTTTTTTCAAAAACACTACAAGTTCCGAGGGTAGTTTTTATCTAAGTGAAGGCTTTCAGCAGAACGCGATCATCCGCGCTTACGATGTAAGTGGAAAACTAATTGCTGACCAACAACTGGAACCCACATCCACCAAAATTCAAATCAACCTGAAAGCGGGTGCTTATTTGTTGTTGGTTACTGATGCAGATGGAAACATTCTTGCGCGGCAAAAAGTAATTCGCTTGTAATACCGGCCTTTGCCATACGGTAAGGTGTTTAGGAAAATATGCACAACAGAAGATGCTTTTTTGTTGCGATAGAACTTGTCACTTGGACTTGATTTAATAAAACATACAAGCACCTTTTAGTAATTCCACATTCCAGTCCTTCATTTCTCAGGAGGAAAGGGAGAGGGCGGCATTGGGTAGAAAGCTCTTGTTTTAGGCAATAAAAAAAGCGCCTGATTCAATCGCTGAATCAGGCGCTTCTTGCAAAAAGAAAACAAATATTAGCGGTACATCACATGTTTCACGGCCTCAATAATTCTTGCCGGATTGGGAAGCGAAGCTTCAATCAAGGTTGGTGCATAAGGCAAAGGGACATCGGCAGTGTTAATCCTGATTACCGGAGCATCGAGATAATCGAAGGCATGTTTTTGAACCATGAAAGTAATTTCTGTAGAAATATTTCCCAGCGGCCATGCTTCTTCCACACAAATCAGCCGGTTGGTTTTCTTTACAGATTTAATCACCGTATCATAATCTATCGGACGGATGGTCCTTAAGTCAATTATTTCGCAGGAAATACCGTCTTTGGCCAGTTCTTCGGCAGCAGCGTAGGCTTGTTTGATGATTTTTCCGAAAGAAACAATGGTTACATCATTTCCTTCGCGTTTGATATCGGCAAGGCCAATGGGGATTAGCAATTCACCTTCTTCCACTTCTCCTTTATCGCCATACATCTGTTCGCTTTCCATAAAAATTACCGGATCATTATCGCGGATGGCCGATTTTAACAAGCCTTTGGCATCATTCGGATTGCTGGGCACAATTACTTTTAAGCCCGGACAATTGGCGTACCAGTTATCAAAAGCTTGCGAGTGCTGAGAACTCAACATTCCTGCCGAGGCGGTGGGCCCGCGGAATACCATGGGGCAAGAGAATTGTCCACCCGACATGCTCATCATCTTAGCTGCCGAGTTGATTACTTGGTCAATGGCCACCAAAGAAAAATTGAAGGTCATAAATTCCACTACGGGCCGCAGGCCATTCATGGCTGCACCAACGGCAATGCCAGCAAAGCCTAATTCAGCAATGGGGGTATCAATGACCCTTCGAGGACCAAATTCATCCAGCATTCCCTGACTTACCTTGTAGGCTCCGTTGTATTCTGCTACTTCTTCGCCCATTAAAAAAACCGATTCGTCTCTTCTCATTTCCTCTGAAAGGGCTTCTCTCAGGGCTTCTCTGAATTGTAAAGTTTTCATTGCTTTGCTTTATCGGCCGTAAAAATAAGGGATTTTGTTGATTTTTCAGGAATTAGAAAAAAATGTAACAGAAGGCGGGTAAAAAAGCACTATTAGGCGCAGCATTAGCCATTTAAGGTGTTTGTAAGGGGGAATTTAAACTTCAGGTAATAAAATAGGAATTTTAGGGGGCAATAATGATTAATTTAAAAATGGGGAATAATTTGTGATTGTTCCAAAAATTAGTTATAAATTTGATTAGTAATTTAATTATTCACTAAAATTTATCTTATGAAAACAAATGCAATTTTGGAAAAAAGTGTTGGTGCAAGAAATGTAAAACCAACAACAACCCTGCATGAAGAGCAGAGGGG
>JBILVQ010000204.1:0-5466 GCA_044370375.1 Bacteroidia bacterium | reverse complement strand
TAGAAACGGTTTCTTTGCTTTGTTTGTGCTTAAAAGAGAAAACCCTTTCGGCCCCAAAACTTAAAGAGGCAATGGCCCCGTTTTTTTTCAAGTCTTTTTCCGCATCGCTGTGCCAGGCCATTCCCTCCTCTCCGGAATGATAAAGATTCAACAGGCAAGAATTAAATGTTTCGCCCGATAATGCTTCAGTTTTTTTCTTTAATGCTAACAAAAGCGGTGTCCATGGAAGTGCCTTTTTCGTTGTATTGGAATAAGTGTAGGCAAATTCTTTTTCACCATACCAGGCAACTTTTCTTTTGGTGACAATCAATTTGCCAAAAATAATGGCCTCATCATTTTTCCACACAATTTCCTCCATTAAACGCGTAAATATTTCTTTGCTTTCCGCTAAGGTATAGACGCTTCCAAAATAATTGACCATCCCGTTTTTGGGGAGCCAGTTATAGCTAGGATCCGTTTGCTCCGAGAAGAGATTCATGGAAGGGGTTTATTTTATTTTCATTGAATAAAAACTCAAAGAGGCTTGAACCAAAACCTAAAGCATCAAACCATTTATTGCCTTGTTTCACCAACTTTTTTCCTCAAATTTATTTTAAAAACCAACAACTTTTTCGAGGGAGATTTAGGCTTGGTTTAATTTGAACCCAAGATTGTGTTCGGAGAAAACCCGTTTGGTTAGCAAAATCAGGAAAGGCTGAATTTATGGGGTGTTTTATGCAGTTAAACAATCGTTAAGGAATCTTGTTTAAAAGCTCAGCATCTTGACGCATGGTTGTTTCTGCCGTTATTTTTTATCCACAAAGGACCCTGCTAAAGAGAATGTTTGGTAAATTTGTAATCAAAGTTCACACTAAAACAAACACACAAAAATATGGATAGCAATTCCTCAGAAAGCAAGTGCCCTTTTCATGGCGGAGCAGCCAAGATGGTAGCAGGCACCGGTACCGGAAATCATGATTGGTGGCCCAACCTATTGAAACTTAATATTCTCCGTCAACATTCTTCCTTGTCGAATCCGATGGATGAAAAGTTCAATTATGTGGAAGAATTTAAGAGCCTCGATTTAAAAGCACTTAAGAACGAAATTTATGAATTAATGACCCGCTCACAAGACTGGTGGCCTGCGGATTTCGGACATTATGGCCCCTTCTTTATTCGCATGGCATGGCATAGTGCGGGCACCTACCGTATTGCCGACGGACGTGGTGGTGCAGGTTCCGGCACCCAACGTTTTGCTCCGCTCAATAGCTGGCCCGACAATGCTAACCTTGACAAAGCCCGATTGCTGTTATGGCCTATCAAACAGAAATATGGAAAGAAAATTTCATGGGCCGATTTAATGATCTTGGCAGGAAATTGCGCCCTTGAGTCGATGGGTTTTAAAACCTTTGGATTTGCGGGTGGAAGAGAAGATGTTTGGGAGCCGGAACAGGATATTTATTGGGGCTCAGAAAGAAAATGGCTCGATGAAAAAAGATATAGTGGTGAAAGAGATCTTGCGAATCCTTTGGCGGCCGTTCAAATGGGATTGATTTACGTAAATCCTGAAGGCCCTAATGGAAACCCTGATCCTTTGGCTGCCGCAAGGGATATCCGCGAAACCTTTGCTCGCATGGCCATGAATGATGAAGAAACCGTTGCTCTTATTGCCGGTGGTCATACCTTCGGAAAAACGCATGGGGCGGCTGATCCGGCTCAGTATGTTGGTCCGGAACCTGCTGCTGCGTCCATTGAAAACCAAAGTCAGGGATGGAAGAATTCCTTTGGCAGCGGAAATGGGGTCAATACCATCACCAGTGGTTTGGAAGGTGCTTGGACAACAACTCCAACCAAATGGAGTAATAATTTTTTCTGGAATCTGTTCGGTTACGAATGGGAACTGACCAAGAGTCCTGCCGGTGCACAACAATGGAAGCCTAAGCACAACATGGGCGAAGGAACCGTGCCAGATGCACATGATTCTTCCAAACGTCATGCGCCCATGATGTTGACCACCGATTTGGCGCTGCGTTTTGATCCTGAATATGAAAAAATTTCGAGAAGATTTCTTGATAATCCTGATGAATTCGCTGATGCTTTTGCTCGCGCCTGGTTTAAATTAACGCACCGCGATATGGGTCCGATTGCCCGTTACCTTGGTCCGGAGGTGCCTGCAGAAACTTTAATTTGGCAAGACCCGGTTCCAGCGGTGAATCATCCATTGGTTGATGCAAAAGATATTGCCGATTTAAAAAACAAAATTCTAAACAGTGGTTTAAGTGTAGCGCAATTGGTTTCTACTGCCTGGGCATCGGCTTCAACCTTCAGAGGTTCCGACAAAAGAGGAGGAGCCAATGGCGCAAGAATTCGACTGGCTCCTCAAAAAAATTGGGAGGCCAACAATCCGGCTCAACTGGCTAAAATTTTAGCTGCCTACGAAAAAATTCAAAAAGAATTCAATGATGGCCAATCATCAGGAAAAAAGGTTTCTTTGGCAGATTTGATTGTGTTAGGAGGATGTGCCGGTATCGAGCAAGCTGCAAAAGCCGCAGGACAAAAGGTTGAGGTACCTTTTACACCCGGAAGAACTGATGCAACGCAGGATCAAACCGATGTTGAATCCTTTGCTGTTTTGGAACCCATGGCAGATGGTTTCAGAAATTATGTAAAGGGAAAATGGCATGCAACAGCCGAAGAAATGTTGGTTGACAAAGCGCAGTTGCTTACGCTAAGCGTTCCGGAAATGACCGTGTTGATTGGTGGTTTAAGGGTTTTAAATGCGAATACAGATCAATCTCAATTAGGGGTTTTTACTAGCAATCCTGAAACATTGACCAACGACTTTTTTGTCAACCTCCTTGATTTGAATACTACCTGGAAAGGTATGGCAGGTTCACAAGATGTATTTGAAGGTCGCGACCGAAATTCAGGATCTTTGAAATGGACAGGAACAAGAGTAGATTTAATTTTTGGTTCTAACACAGAGTTAAGAGCCATTGCAGAGGTTTATGGCTGTGCCGATGGAAAAGATAAATTCATGAAAGATTTTGTTGCTGCCTGGAATAAAGTGATGAACCTGGATCGTTTCGATTTGAATTAATTTTTTTCTTCTTTTTTATCAAAGAGCGAGGTAAGATTACCTCGCTCTTTTTTTTTGGGATTCTTTGGCCCATTTACTAATTCGTTACTGTTAGATAAAATTTACTTTCTGCATTGCTCGAATGGATCTTTCACAGAATGAAAATTATGGCACCAATGATTTTCTTTTTTTGTAAGAGTTGCTTTCATTGACTCTTTTTTAAAGAATTAAAATGGGGTGGTGTTAAAAATGAACTAATTTAATCAGCATAAATGGAAAACAGCTCTAGGTAAACCTTCCCGAAATCCTTTTGTGTAAGGGTTTTAATGCTTGTTGTGTTTTTTTCATCGCTTGCCATGAAGGTGGTAAATTCATCGCTTTCCAGCAACCATTTTTTATCTGTGGGATTGAATTTGAAAGTGGTGCTACGGCCCCAGCGTTCTACCATTCCACCATAATGCGAAAGCGTAAAGCTTCCTTTTTCTATTCCAACTCCGGTGAATGCATCCTTGAAATTCGGGTCATAGTTATAATAACAAACCAGGTTTTCGTGCTGCATAATTTTTTCGTATTGCTTTTTTTTTGTTCCGTATAACATTACCAGCAGGCGAAGAAGAGGTTTTTCTTGTGTTGACAAAGAATCTTCTCCCTGTGGAGACAGTACCAAAATTTTATCGGGATAGGGGTCAAGATTCAAATCTCCATTTTCTTCTGCAAGAAGGCTGTAACCCGCAGGCACAAAGGCTTCAGGAAGATAAGCAAAATAATTACCTGAGTCGATATCAACAGGATGATGGGACGCAATAGGTGGGTTTAGGACGTTGTTTTGTTTTAAAATTTGGATATCGTTTTTTCCTGAGAACGAACAAAAAAAAAGTACAAATAGAAAACCAAAATTTATTCCCATCGCCAATTTGTTTTTGTTCAATCAAAAGTAATACATTTCAAGGAATGCAGCTTATTGCCGGGCCTATTCTTTCGTGCGGAAAACAATACAAATGGCATCACTAAAGTCGGTAAATTAAGAAATCAACATTTTCAAACACCAATGGTAGCTGGTCGAATCTTTTGTTGGTATAATGTTGGTCAATCACCAGATATGCTGCTCCTTTGGATTTTAGTTCCTGCAATTTTTGTTCTTGTAAATCCTCTTCTTTTACGGTCCATCCCTTGCGATGTGCAAAATACATTGATTGAGGGGAGTCGCCACCGTTAATCACTATTAGGTCGTTTTTGTCGGTGTATTGTAACATTTTATTTTCTAGCGACAGCTTATATAACGCTTTAGATGAGATGAAAAAATCATGTTGTTGATTTAGAATCCCTTCACAACAGATTAGAAGTAGGAAAACCGACAAATGTTTGGCCTTTAGCTTCGAAAGACCATACCCTGCGATGCCGGCCATGATGGGAACAAAAGGAATAATGTAATAATTGTGCAAGGGAAATACTGCTCCGGTTTTAATGGTGAAAAACAAAAAGATAGTGCTCATAATGGTAACTCCCGCGATGATTTTTTTGTCTTGCTCTTTCAAGAGAAAATACAGACCGGCCAAGAAGAATACCAAGGCGATGAAAGAAGATAATGCATCGAAATAGAACTTGGCAAAGAATTTTTTTGCCAGTGGAATGATTTCATAAAAACCCTCTGCTATTCCTTTGGGAAAATACAACTGATAATGATAGTTTTCGACAAGGTAGGGGACCCAATAGAAATACCAAACAAGCACCAACGAAAGGCTTAATCCACCCAACAAGAATGCGCTATTTTTTCTGTCGGCTTTAATATTGCGGACCAAAAATAGGACAGAAATTACTGCGAATAAACTGAGGGAAGGAATTTTACAGAGCATTCCAAGGGTACAGAAAATGAAGTACCCTGTCAATTTTATTTTTGAACCTGCCATCAAATAGTCGTACAAGAAATTCAGGCCAATCAGCACCAATGAAACACTAAAGGTGTCTGGCATTATTTTTCTGGAAAAAGCAAACCAGATGGAAGAAAGCAGCACAAGCCCGGCATTGTAGGCAATTTTTGGTGAAAATATTTTTTCTAGGATGCGACAAAAAGCCATTATCCCGAAAGAGGAAACAACAAGGTTGATGAGTCTTCCATACCAATGTTCATAGCCGAAGATGAGTGAACATAGATAAATGAGGTAATTAAAAAAAGGAAATTCAGATCCGATAATCCCTGTCTCATTGCCGGCCATATCGATTCTTGGGTAAAGCATATTGGCATCTGTTTCAACAAAGTTTCTGGCAATCATGGCCGTAAGTGCTTGGCGCCAATTGTGCCCGGTCTCCAACGGTGGATTGCTAATGCCAATCAAACGAATACAGAAAAAGAGAATAATCCAAAAACGGATATCTTTCGTAATCGTGCTAAGTTTGCGTTTTTCTTCCAT
>JBILVQ010000203.1:0-5485 GCA_044370375.1 Bacteroidia bacterium | reverse complement strand
GCAAAAACAGGAGTACTTGTAAAACTGTTGTTGAATATACCCGAACTAAATGAGTAGTTGTAACCCAAGTTAAATCCTTCAACATTTAGAATGGCTAAAGTGCCATTGCAGAAAATCGTATCTGCTCCAAGTGATATATTAGGGATTGTTAAAATAGTTACAGGTTTATCAATGGTTATGCTTTGTCCGCCCTGAAAATATGTAACCGTTACATTGTATGTTCCTGGATGCTGATAAATATGAAATGGAGCGATGTTATTAGAAAAATTCAAATTACCAGGGGTTGAATCTCCGAAATTCCAATGCACAGAATCAGCTTGAATGGCAATTGAAAAACTAAAGAAAGTGGTGTCATTTTCACAATTTCCGGTATGGTCAATTCCTGAAGGAACTAAGTAATAGGGAGCAAAATTCGGTAATCCGAGCCATGCAGAAGCACCATTGAGAGAGACAGCATTTGTTAGGTAGTTGCAATTGGACCCAACTTCATTGGGATTTTGAATACAATCTGAAAATTCTCCAACAACATTGGCCACATAAATTTTTTCATCAGGACCTAACTGTAAGGCCATAGGACTATAGGGATTGATGTTCGGAAAACTGTAAACATTAGAAATAATAGCAGCTGGGCTTGTTAAAGAAAGATCGTATTGCCACATGGTTGAAGGATTGTATCCTGTTACATAAAGCAAGGAGCCATTGGGCGAAAACTCGATTCCGTAGGGATTTACAACCTGACTAATGGTAAATTTAAAGGTAAGCTGACCGGTAGCCTTGTTAAAATCTAGGACATCAACTTTATTTACTTTAGAAAAAGCACAAGCTATTCTTGTACCATCGGTTGAAGCTTTTAACTGTCCGAAATTGGGGGAAAAATAATTTACGCCAAAACTTTCAACACCGTTGTCGATAGAACCGCCCGCAAATATAATGGGAGTAACATTTACGCCAGCACTTGTTATAGAATAAACAAGGTATTTATTGGTATATTTATCATGCGATAATACCCAGATATCTTGATTATTGGCATGTTTAACTGCAGTAATTTTTTCCCCAATAGGTTCAAAGAGTTGAACATTTTTGTTCGTGGTTATTCCTCCTAAACCACCATCAAGATTGATGTCTAATTCGGAATAACAAAAAACCCAATCCTCAAAACGTTGCGCTTGAGAAGTGGTAAAAATATAGTATATATTATTGCTCCCTGGTTTCTGAATGATGAGCGCAGATTGTGTTGACGATTGTTCACCAAGTAGTCCAAATCCATTTTGCAAGGTATCGTGGTTGCGGTTCCAAACGGTAGCACCATCCGTGTAAAACAATAAGTTCCCGGCAGAATCACTCATTACAGCCGTACCTTCCCACCCTGTACTTTGTCCATCATTTAGGGCAACAGGCGAACCACCGTTAAAATTCAAACCGGCATTTTCACCAAAATACCAATTGTTAGCTTGGCCTTGTGCATGAATTCCTTCGGCATACAAAAGAAATGCATAAAGAAAAAGAAGTGAAATAAACTTCATAGTTGCACCAATTAAATTAATTCTCCTTCATCCTGCATTTAATTTCCAGTCAAAGCAACAAAACCTGTTATATTCTTCGTTTCACCTTTAACATTAGAATATTCAAAAATCCAGAAATAAGTTCCATCATTACAAGATTTGCCATTGGCGGTTCCGTCCCAGCCATGTAAAAGGTTTTCGGTAAAAAATACTTGTAAGCCCCAACGATTAACAATCGTAAGCTTACCATTTTCAATTCCCTCTAGTTCTATTGGAAGAAAAATATCGTTCACTCCATCACCATTGGGAGTAAAAACATTAGGGAATTCCACAATAATATCGCAAGGATCTATGGAAAGAGTAAGAGAATCCCTTATAAAACAAGATTCGTTGTTCAATTCTAACCAATACAAACCCGCTGTACTAACACTTATTGATGAACTACTGGCTCCACTAGACCACAAATAAGATGTGCCCATCGCAGAAGTCAAAGTGATAAATTCACCTTGACAAATGGTGGTGTCATTTCCAAGCTCTAATATTGGAGTTGTGTTAAATGCTAATTTAACACTATCTCGAAATGCACAATTACCATTGCTTGCTTCTACCCAAAAAACACCGGAGCTTGAAACATTTATTGATGCCAGTGATGAGCCATCTGACCATAAATAGGCATCTGCTGGACTAGCTGTCAGTGTTATAAAATTCTTATCACAATACGAAGAGTCTTCTCCAAGATCTGTAAAAGGAATAGAAAGAAATGTAATTTCTATAGAATCTCTTGCTATGCATTCATCGAAAATAGTTTCCACCCAATAAACACCAGAAGTACTAACATTAATGATAGGGTTCGTTTCACCTGTTGACCATAGATATGAATCGGCAGGACCAATATTCAAAGAAATAATACTACCTATACAAGCGCTTGTATCGTTTCCTAATGCAGGTGGATTAAAGAAATTAACAACAATGGAATCTGTTGAACTTCCACAACTATTGCTCGCTTCAAGCCAATACAATCCACTACTATTTATGGTAAAATTATTCGAAGTAACAGCATTCTGCCATAAATAATCAACAACATCTCCACCGGTATTGGTCGGTAAAATCGTCAATGGAGCTTGATTGCAAATGGTAGTATCTGGTCCTAAATTTATGGATGGTGGAGGTTGAAAAGAAACAGAAATTGAATCTCTGCTTAAACAAGCGCCAACAATGGTTTCTACCCAATAAACACCTGAAGTATTAACATTAATAATAGGGTTAGTTTCACCTGTTGACCATAGGTATGAATCAGCAGTATCAATATTCAAAGAAATAATACTACCTATACAAGCGCTTGTATCGTTTCCTAATGCAGGTGGATTAAAGAAATCAACAACAATGGAATCTGTTGAACTTCCACAACTATTGCTCGCCTCAAGCCAATACAATCCACTACTATTAATGGTAAAATTATTCGAAGCAACAGTATTCTGCCACAAATAATTAACAATATCTCCACCGGTATTGGCCGGCAAAATCGTCAAAGGAGTTTGATTGCAAATGGTAGTATCACTTCCTAAATTTATTGAAGGTGGAAATACTTGAATAACATTAATGGAATCTCTTTTAATACAATTGTTCTTTGTTACTTCAAGCCAATAAACGCCTGGAGTTGTAACTTGAATTTGACTACTTGTACTGCCATTACTCCATACATTTAAAGAGTTTGTTGTGGTATCAGAAAGAACGATTGAAGCGCCTAAACAAAGGGAGGTATCTGCACCAAGGGAGAAATCAAAGGGACTCGTTGTTCCGAAATATACATCATCAATTCCTAAATCATTAAAGCCATCGGCCCTAAGACTCTCGATTTGTATGAGGGCTGTTGTATCACTTCCCGAACTCCACTCTGAACACAAATAAGTCCACTCGGGGCAACATGGGCTTGTAACTAAAGCCAAATCAACGATGCTCAATTGTTGACCGTTAATTCTTAATCCCATTAATGGGGCACCGCCACTTATACAATCAGGTTCACGTGCTAAATCTCGAATCCAGCAAGAAAAAACGTAAGTAGCATTTGGTGCAACTGAAATTAAACTCTGAGAACCCACTGGAAGAGTAGAATCGAATGGTTGCCAGGCAATATCGGGATCAACAAGAGAAGCAGTAGGACTGGTATCAAACCATAAAAAGGAACCATTTATTGGATCACCGGAGGTATGGTCGAATTGAGGCGAATTGCCGCAAGCACCATAATTGCGCGCAGAAACAATGATGTAGGTGCCTGGCGTTGGTATGGTTGTGTAAGGATTGTCAGTAATGAAACCTGGCGGAATGCTCACAAAAGGGGCTGAAAAATCAGGGTTGTAATTGGCCAAAAGATTTACACCATTGGAGCAACACTGCGACCAAACAGAGGTAATGGTAAAAAAAGAAAGAATAAACAAATAGATTTTTTTCATCCTTTTTTGAACTAAAGTTTCATTATTTTACAATACTCTACATTGCTTTTGGTTTGGTATTTTATAAAATAAATACCAGGAGTCAAATCGTCAATCATCATATTGGACTGCTTTACTGGAAGCTCTTTTATGAGTTGACCTTTTGTATCAACAATACTTAATGAAACAAGGTTATTTATTAATGGAATTGAAATATAAAATTCTTCTTTGGCAGGGTTAGGGAAAACCTTCAAAAAATCATTTGTTACTTCAATACTATTAACGATTGAAACATTATAACAACTAGAAGTATCAACACAGCCATTTTGAGCTACAAGCAAAGCATAATTTCCATCATTCATAACATAAAAAACAGAGTCTGTTTGATTTAAAATTTCAGTAAAACTATTATCACAATTGAGCCATTGGAATGTAGCATTTGCAGGAAAACTAATTGCACTTAATGTTTGGCCTGAATTACTAATTTGTGCTTGAAGTGTGTCAATAAAAAGTGTGGTGGTTACAGTGCTATCGCAACCATTGATGGCTGTTAAGACATTCTGATAAACTCCTGTTTGAGCATAAAAATTATTACCAACTTGAATGCTATCGCCAGCACATAAGCTAATGTTTTGAGCAGTGTTACTTGGTTGTAAAATTGTTAAATTCAAAACAGCATTACTGTCGCATCTGTTGGCTGTGGTTTCGTAAAAATTATAGGTACCGCTTTGTGTGTAGTTATTTCCATTTAAACTAAAAGTGTTGCAAACTGTGGTGTCAATTATTGTAGTAGCCACATTACATTGATTCCATTTAATTACAAAAATACTTGCCGAACCCCTATCGAAAATTGAAAAACGAGAAGTATCGGGATCTGCATCAATAGGATTTGGGTTGGGGTCATTGGCTATGTAGGTTTGCGACATCAATTCTCCGGTAAAAGCAATGGAGGCATTTTTATCCATTACCATTGATTTGGCCATGATTCTGTAGTCTCCAATAGCAGCACTGCTTCTAATAAAGGTTCCATCGGCAGTGTATTTATTTACAAAACTACATGATTCACCTGTAGTAAAAACAGCAGAAGTATCAATTCCATAATTAGTATAGTTTGTGCCTGTCTGGCCAACATTCATAAAATAAACCTGTCCTATGCTATCCGTTTTAACAGCAACTGGGCTAACCGAGCTTACATTTAGGTTTGAATTTTTCAAATACCTGACCCACTCATAATTACCATTCTCATTCATTTTAATCAGTGCTGAAATATAATTAACACTATCACCAGTCATAATAATACTATTTGTATCATTGGCTAAAACTACGCTTGGCGAATCATAGGAAGCAGCAAGATATAAATTGCCATCATTGCTATAATGAATATCAGATACCGATTCATAGGCCCCGCCACCAAAAGATTTTGCCCGTTGTAAAACTCCAGATTCACCAATTTTTAAAATGTAAGTGTCATAAAAACCATTTCCTGTAAGCGTAAAAGTATCGGGGCTAAAAAAATTGATATTCCCCCAAAAACTACCAACAACATAAATTTCA
>JBILVQ010000202.1:0-5494 GCA_044370375.1 Bacteroidia bacterium | reverse complement strand
TACTTTCTTGGATAAACTGCCCCAAAGGGAGGTGCTAAGAAAAGGACAATTATTCAAAACATTCACCGAAGTAATTAGTTGAGGAGCCGCTGTTGTATTGGGCAAACTATACAATTGAATTTCAATGGCTCCTTCTCCATCAAGTGTTTGACAACCATTGGTATATGGACTTGGATTTTGAACCGTTCCATAACGGGAACCGTTGGTAATTGAAACCAATTTACAAGATGTTGGCCAGGTTAACATGTTTGGATTCAACAACAATTCCCAACGCTCTAAACTCATGGAAGGTGTAGTATACAAAATGGGCGGCTGGGTAGAAGTGCTAAGGCAACTATATCTGACAAGCTGACTTGCCGATGGACAAGTAACCTTAGCATAAGATTCTTTAACCATGTCCGGGAAAAGAGGAAAGGCACTCAAATGCTTCAAGGTATATTGTAATCCCAAGTTAATATTGGCTCCTTGCTGAGGTGAATCAAAAGAAATAAAATGACTAAACCAATCGGTATGCCCAGCTAATTCATGCTTACGCATGGCATATCTGGCCACCAATCCACCCATACTGGCACCACAAACCGCCATTTTCTCAGTGCTGCCGTTGTCGAGCATAAGCTGTTTTATTTCAGCTAATCCATTAAATAAGGCCTCCCCGTTATTCTCGATAAAATGTTCACCATTTGCGAAATCAACAAATACTATATCATATCCGGCACAATATAGTTTATTCAATAATTCTGGTGTTTTCTCAACTCTCAATGGATCATTATTGGCCACTCCTTCTGCATCAATACCAGAAACCAATGTGGCCCAATTAAAAGTAGAATACCCAACAAATGGATTACCTCCTGGATTTTGGGTTGTTACCATTAAATCCAATAACGCTTGATTGTGGATAGAAATATCATTAACTCTGTTTCCCAATTGATAAAAATACTCATCGAAATAATACCTTCCGGCATCGGCAAAAGGTTTGTCAAAGGAGATTCCCTCAACGAAAACGAATGGTTTATGGAGTTTTTTTGTAGTCCTATTATTTGCAAAACAAAAAATCCTAACCGAAGGGCTTTCGTAATACTCTTGCATATTGTCCCGATAATTAAAGTTCTGATAACCTACATTATATCCAGAAACATCTAGATCAAAATCATAGGCTACATAACTTCCAAAGGAAAATGGAGACGTGGTTTGGCAAATACCAAATTCGGATAAAGCCAAAACTAAAAAAAGAAAAAAATACTTCATATTATTATTTATTAAAGTTTTTCATATTCAATATCAAAATACATATATAGGTTTCCTGTTAAATTAGAATCCAAACTATCAAAATATCGAGTTTCGTAAATTGCGGAGAGGGTTTGATTTTGTGGACTATGATGCAGCATAGTAACTTGGGGAAAAAATTGACCCGGCAAACCATAGCCATTAGTATTGAAAGTTATCCATTTTTTATGTTTTTCAGAAAAAAAGTTTAACATAATTCCATTTGGTATTCCAGTACCCAATTCACCATTTTCATAAAAGGAAATATCCCAAAAAGCACGTCCCAAATAATCGGTATTGGTTTTCTTTTCATGATTAATTGATAAAAAAATATACTTTTTACCAAAATACTCATTCTCTTGAAAAATTGGCTTTTCGCTCCTTTTTACACCCTGCCCAACTATATCCGCCCTAATCACATTCCGATTCAACGAGAAACCTTCTTTGATTAAAAACTCCTGTTCATCAATTTTAAGGTAGATAACATTCTTCCCCTTGTTCTTGTGTTTGGGTTCCTGTATGTCTTTCCGGCAACCGGCATTCAGCAGACTTACCATCACAAATAGCAGTAACAAGGTTTTTGAAAACCCGGGACCAAACCCGGGTTTGTTCATCTTCTTCCATGTTGAAACAAAAGTTTTCATTCGTTTATTTCGTTTTTAGTTCTTCAATTTGTTTTTGTAGTTCAATAACGTAAAGGGTCAGTTCCTCAATCTTCTGCATGTGAAGACGGGTCATTTGCGCTATGTCTATCCCCTGCTCTTCAATCTCTGATGCCGGCGGTATGTTGGGCAAATGTTTGTTTTCTTTCAGGTATTTCTCCAAATCCAACAAGGGATACAGTTCATAGTTTTCTTCAAAAACATAGTCACACCAAGAGGCAGATTCAACCACAACTTTGCAAGCACTTAACTGTCCCCACACTTGTGTATGACTTCCTAATACGATGTCTTTTCGGCTTTGCGTGTTGATCAAAAAACGACCTGCAGCATTTCCAGCCTGTGGTTTGTAATCCAACAAAACACTGCTGCCATCAAAGCTTGTACACAAATGATCACCGGAGGTGGAATTAAAATTATTTACGTCTCCATGTGTACTCAGGTTTCCCCAAACTTTTACGCCTCCACTCACTTCAAATCTTTCTGAAGGATTGTGTGTTCCTACGCCTACTTTACCATCATAACCAACATGTAACCTTGATCCACTAAATGCAACATCACCAATAACATCTAACTTACTGCTGGGCTCAGGTGCGTAAGTTCCAATACCTACGTTTCCATCGGCAGGACATTTCACCAAATCATCACTTTGTGATACAGAAATAACACCATTGTAGGAGTTTAAGGGCTTACCCCAACCCAATTCTTTTTTACAGTCGAAACCGTTGGCTCCGGGTATTTGTCCTCCTGAATAGGCGGTTAAAAAAACATCTTCCAATGGATAGGATTTTAAACGGCCCGTAGAATCAACGGTAACCACTTCAAATAATCCGTTGGTTCCACTTGGGTGTGCCGCCAAACTATCAGCAAAAATATTACCGCTAAATTTAACATCACCTGCCCCTGTAACCCGAAGCCTCTCCTGGGCATTCGTTTTAAAAACTACATCTGAGTTATCAAGAGTTCCAATAAACTGATTTTGTGGATCAACATTTTGGTTTCCACTCATGGTCCAGTCATTTCGATCCGGCATCTTTAATGAAATGTTTTCTTTCACAAAGCATCCGTGCGCATCGGTAATTTTCACACTGTAAAGTCCTCCATCCAGTCCGTTTAAATTCCCATTACTACTGTTGGCTGTATTGCCCCAATCAAACGTGTATGGAGCGGTTCCACCACTCACATTGGTTTGAATGCTGCCATTAAAACAATTGTAACACGATACTTCATATCCATTGGGGTAACTGCTGCTTGTTAAACTGGCTGTAAGTGGAGAAGGCTCCGACAACTGCAACACTGTTTCAAAAATAATTCCGTTGGCATCTTCTACCTGTACCTGATTGTCGCCTCCTGAAAGCCTTGCAGCCTGTGCCTCCATCGAACCATTCGACCAAAATATTCGATAGGGAGGAACACCCCCGGAAGCCTGTATCTCGGCAATTCCATCCCCTGCTCCATTGCAGGAAACCGGTTGCAAAACATTCAATGTTGCTGTGATGGGAGCCGGCTGCTCAAGGATGGTACTACCCGTGGTCACACAGCCGTTAGCATCCGTCAGTGTAAAGGAATAATTACCTGCCGCAAGATTACTTAAACCAAAAGAGTTGTCTCCATTGCTCCAACTAACACTGTAGGGAGCAGTTCCTCCTGAGGGTATGAGCAAAATGCTGCCATCACTCCTGCCGGCACCACGCAACTGATAACCATTGTAATCACTCAATACTTTTTCGAAGGTGAGCACATTGGGCTCAAACAATTGTATCCCGGTGGTGACACTTGAACCAAGTGCATCTGTAACGGTAACCTGATAATTACCCGCACCTAATCCGTTAAGCGATGCTTGGGTTGAACCATTACTCCACAAATAGCTGTAGGGCTCTTGTCCGCCACTGGCAATCGCCTGCACTGCTGCAGATTGATTTCCGTTGCAAGGTACATGATAGCCACCCGGAAGATTGTTACTTTGAATTTGAACCTGGATATTCTGAGCCATTGCTCTAAAACCCATAATTGTTAGCAGCATGGCTGCCATTGCTAAAGAAAGATTTTTTTTGTAAAACATAAAATAAAAATTAAAAAATAAATAATTAAACTTTCTGAATTGTTTGATTGCTTTAGATAGCAGAACAATACTTAAAATTTCGACAAATAAAAAACGCGGAATCATACTATGAAAAATGTGTTTGAGTCATAAGTACATTCTTACTAGAAAAATCAAATAAGGCTCCTATTTAAAACTAAAAATAAATGATGAAAAGAACTAAAATTACTTCTGATATTTGCTCTGGCATATCTGACCCAAGACTCGTTTCGAAAGAATCGCAGAAAAGGAGAAACTTTTCTATTCCGAAACTAATCCGGGGTCACATACACCGCTCCAACTATGTTATGTAAAAGAGCAACTACCTAAAGCAATCAACAACTCGAAGGCAAAACAACAGCATTCTTGTCCCGAATGCAATAGGAACATTACCTCAATTTTGTGGGAATTATTCCGGGCATTGTTCCTACAAATCCGTGGGAATTAATCCCATTATTGGCTTTAATGGCTTGCTATTCAGTAATTTAAACAACACACCAATTCAAGCTTTTCAACAGGTAATTTACCCTCTTGTTGAAAAAGAACCCTGATTAATTGAAATACGAAAAGAAAAAACCATTGTCAGAAATAGATCTCCTTTCAATTAGAATAATTCCTAAATTGGAAACAATGAGCAGAAATAATCCTTTTGTTCAACAAAATAATGCTCTTGCTAATTTTTCCAGAATTTATCCTCTGTCTTTCCTGGGCTATGTTAAAGTGGTAAAGGCTGTCGCTAAAATCATCTTCAAGATATGTCATATTTATCAATTGAGCCTTATAGGGAGAACCTTCATGATGGAGCTGAATCGCTTTGTAATAATTATTGATTGCTATTTGAAACTGAGAAACAGGGTCAAGCATCTCAAGTGTTTGACGGCCCAATAAAATAGCCGCTTTATTCTCAACTTGGGAATGGGTCGAGGGAAATTGATTTTTGCTTCTAAGAAACAACTCTATGAACCTATAAAAATTATAATACAAAAGCCATTCTCCAAGTCTCTTATAATTATCTGCAAGATATGAATAACTCATTGAGTAACTTACTCCATAAGAGTTAATAATGGAAACTATTTGGCTTAAACTATGGATGGAGTTGACAAGACGATCTATTTGCGAATTCCAGGTACTTAGTAACCCCAATAAATCAATTTTCTCCTTTATAACGAATTCATTAAAAAGGTCAAAGAGTCCTTTAAGGTCATTTTGATTTGCAGAAAAAAACTCGTTTCGGTTGGTTTCACAAAATACTTCATACTTGAGAAATGCTTCAATCAATTTTTTATCATTCTCAAAATGCAAAAAATTTAATTTCACACACAAGTTCAGTTCTCTAATTCGGGTGAACTGTGTAGATATTGTTCCATAGGGAGAAATAAAACTTCTAGTAAATTCACCACCCAACAACTTCTTACGTTCATCTGAAGTCAATAATGAAAAGCACTTTACCGAAATATTATGAAGAATAATTAAAAGCTCCTTTATTTCAGGA
>JBILVQ010000201.1:0-5525 GCA_044370375.1 Bacteroidia bacterium | reverse complement strand
CCGCCACCAACGCAGTGCAAATTGCAGAGTATTTAAGAGATCATCAGTTGATTTAGTTTTTGCTATCTCAAAACACTGAATCGAAGCATATCACCATTTTCATTTTTGATAAAATACATGCCGTTGCTAAGCATTGAAATATCAAATTGAGAATAGTTATTGTTCTGGTTCGTCTTGTAAAAAGATTGAATCAAATTTCCTTCCACACCATAAATATTCCAGGTTTGATTTTTGCCTCCTGTTGAATGATTGATTTGAATCATTTGTTGCGCAGGATTAGGAAAAACAAAAGAATCAACCCCAGGTTTTAGTTTTTTGCTGCCATTACAGATGGTAACATCCAAAAGTATTTCATCCATTCCCATGCAGCCCGATGTATCTGTAACGGCAAGGCTAATCGCATTTATGCCCAAAGGAAAATTGATGGCCTGTAAATGAATGGAATGAGTGGTGTCTCCCGTGCTCCATAAATAGGAAGTATAAGAACTATCGGCTTGTAAGAAAAGAAAATCACCGTAACAAAAAGTGGTATCATTTCCCAATGAAATAAGGGGTGACGGCAATACTTCTAAAAAAACGGAATTACAATTACCTGTGCTCACGCAACCACCTTCTCCTCTTATATAAATGTTCATGCTTTGTGTGGGATAAATAAATTGCGATAGTCCGGTTGCAAATGCATTTCCTCCACAATTGTCTTCATACCAGGTCCAATCGGTGGCATCATTTAAATCTCCACTCAACACCTCAATCTGAACAGCACTGCCCGCACAAACAACATTGGCACTGCTACTCAGCAAGGCTAAGTCAGGCATCAGGCACCTGTCAAGTTTAAGCACAAAAGTATTAATCGATTGATTGGGGGTTTGAAGCCACGTTTGCCCTGCACCCGCATCGGCATCAAGGCTATCGATGAAGGTCCCGCAATAAAAAAATGAATTGTTCGGTCCTGCAGATAAATCATAAAAAACATCATTCTGACTGCCGCCCATGGTATAAGCCCCTAAACTATTGCCCAAAGGGTCGAATACGGTGGCAAAGAAATCAAATTGTCCCTGACTGTTTTTTATATTCAATCCCTGTCCGGGATCCATGTCGGCTTGTTGCGAAAAATGCCCTCCAGTGTAAACGTTGGCAAGGCCATCACACCATACTTTTCCGGCAACATCATTCCCTGTTCCTCCTATTTGATTGAACCATTGAAAATTAAACTGTTCATCCAAACACAACCAAAAGGCATCACTCATTCCATTGGATGTCACAAGGGTGATGGGTGCTTGTGGGTCAGCATCCATCGTTGAGGTAAAGCTACCGGAAACAATAATGTTTCCTTGCGGAGCAGTGGCAATGGCATAGGCCAGATCCACATCGCTACCGCCAAGGGTCAATCCATCCATGTATTGTCCTGCAGCGTTTGTTTTTGCTATGAATAAGTCAAACATTCCGTTGGCATTCACCGGAACATTGCCAGTCCCCGGATCTAGGTCCATTGTGCTTGAAAAATATCCGCAGCTTACTATATTGCCATTGGGGAGTTCAGCTATTCCGGTAACTTCATCCATTGCGAAAAGATCATTACCACCAAAGAGATTGACCCAGGTAAAATTTCCGCTGGGGTTGAGACACAATACAAATCCATCACCTGCGCCAAGGGCAGATTTTAATACGATGTTGGGGCCCGGATCAAAATCAACATTTCCTGTGAAAGAACCACACAAAAGAATATGTTGATTGCTGGTGAGCAATAATTCGTTGATTTGAACTATTTCATTTCCGCCAAAAGCAATGGCATTGATGAAGTTACCTGAATCATCATACAAGGCAACAAAGGCATCATTGCTTCCTTGTGAAGTTAGCAGGAAACCATTGTTGGAGGGATCGAAATCAACAGTTCCGCTGAAGGTGCCGGATACGACCAGAAAGCCTGCAGGATGCAATGCCATGGCTTTGCATACGTCTGCTCCGCTGTTGCCGATTTGCATGGTCCAAAGCAATTGACCGGAAGGATTGAATTTGCAAACAAATCCATCGCTGTTTCCAAACAAGATGAATTCATTGGGTCCGGGATCGAAATCACAACTATCGGTGAAGGAACCACCCACATAGCTATTGCCTAGGGCATCGGTAAGGATGGCATGGGGTACATTATTACCGGTCGATAAAAAAGACTGTGCACGGTTCAGTGTTTGCGCTGCATTAATTTTTACAATGAAAACTAACAGAAGGATGATGAATATTTTTTTGCCATGGTTTTGCAAGGTTGAACAGGGCATGGGTGCAATTGTTATGGGTTTATTTTGGGAAAAAATAGCAAATTCCAAACTGAAGAGATGGACCATGAAGGGTGCTGGACCTTATATCAGCTCTGATTCCAAGGGTTTTTTGAATTGCTAATTGCCCGCCAATATTAAAATTTAATCCTATTCCAGATTCTCCTGATAAACTTAAGCCTCCACCAATATGAATACCGGAATATGATTTGGAGTAGGCGTTGAGTGTTCCACCAAATAGGTGTTCGCGATATCCATCCCTGAAATTCATGAAGTCATAACTTAGTGAAAGTGCTTTAATTGGTGTTGCCCGAAAGTGAAAATCAGGCAATCCGAATTGTTCATCATCTATAGAATAATGCGCTCCTGTACCAACTGCAAAATAGGGTTTGAATTTTTCTGTTTCAGAGTCATTGGTTGTTACATTAAAGGGTATCTCACGGGAGGAAAGTTTGTCTAATTGCATGATGGATTTAGGCAAGCTATCAGGCTGGGTTAATGATTTAATTTTTGCGGGATAGCCATTTAACTCAACTGAAATTATCTCGTAGTTGTATCTCGATTCTCTTATTCTTCTAATGGTGTAGATTGGGTCAATAATGTAATCGCAATTATTCGCCTTCAAGTAGTCAAACAAGGCAATTTTTCTTGCAGTTTCCTTCATTGATTCACCGCTTAAAATAAACTGCGAATTTTTTCCACTGTTGCCGGAGTAACTTCCAAGGGTATCTGATCGATAGGAGAAAACTGAGGTTTTTCTATCCTTACTTATTTCAATATCTGCAAGAATTGGTTTTATCAATACCCCTGAATTCCTTCCATTCACTTCAAGGCTTCTATTGATTGCCCTTTCGGTAATTGTGATTTTTTTATTGGGAAAACAAGAGTACAATAGTACACTTAGGACAAGTAAATAAATTGAATTTTTCATTTGTTTTTTTTTTCAATATTATGAAATAATTAATAGAAAAAAAAATCACCCGATTTTTATTTTACAAAGAGTAATTAAAGTTGTAATTTCGTTTTCCAAAAATTGTAGCAAATTATGTCAAATAAATATCCACTTGTAACTGGATCATCCTTGAGTGTTGGTGATTTGAAAAATACAAGTCAAGTGAAATACGCTATTTAGTGTTAGAAAAAAAAGATTCCATATCCGGGCAGTGCAATATTATTTTAGTGCGTCCAATTGAAAGGGCAGGAAAAATCATTTACTGTAGGAGGAGTTCAACAGATTTTATTAATAAATTTAACAATCAAGGCAAGATTTCCCGCGATTGGAATAGGAAAGTTCAATTATTATCACAAGGAAATTCAATTACAGAAGTGAAAGAAATTTCAACTTGTATTTGATGTGGGTCATTTTGGTGGATTCAAAGGATAATTCCGAGGAAACCTGTTGTTTCAATTGTTGAAATAAAAAATTGGCGCAAACTTCAAGATTTGTTTCAAATTGTATCTTTGATTCAAGATTTTCACCAAAGAAATGTTAATTTCGAAAAAAAATAAATTATCGATGAATTCAAAATGGGAATTACTAATGTTAGGCTTTGTTGTTTGCATATTATGTTCCTGTGGTCATTCCTATAGCGTTTTGCAAAGGGAGTATTACGACAAGAGCGGTGTTGTTGAAGATCTTTATGGCCCAGCGTGTTTAAGCCCCACCTATATAGCAACCCTTGGTGTGAATGCAATTGATAAAGACACCATTATTATTCAGGAACAATTAACAATGTATAATTTGCTTGTTGTTGCTCAAAAGAAATTCGGGACTGATGTAACCATACAGAATGTTAGATGGGATTTACGGAATAAGAAAAAAATATCAGCAATTTTCGATGTTGTGAAATGTTCCAAGTAGGGTAAAAAGTTCATGATGATATTCAAAAGAAATAGTTTCCGAATACTCTTCCCATTCATAGGTGCCTTTTTGTTTGTAATACTTGGGAGTTTTGGTGTTGTTGCCGGTGAAGACATTAAAATAGATGTAAAGGAGATTGTTCGAAAGTGGAATTCAGCGCACAATAACCCTAATTTTAGAACTTTCGACTCTCTATACGGTAGTAATCTGTATTTTTATGGACAGAATCTTCCAAAATTTAAATGTTGGAAAAAGAAGGAAAAATTACTACTTGCTCAACCAGGATTTCATCAGGAAATCGACTCACCAATTTCAATTTCTTTTTACGAGAATGGGTTGGTTAAGGTTGACTTTGTCAAAAAGGTTTGGTATAAGAAGGATGTAAAAACCTACCCAGCTTATTTATTATTGGCTATGGGGGATAGTAATTTTTTAATTGTTGGAGAGAGTGATTCTATTACTGATTTTAAATTAAAGGCCAGCCCGGAAATTGGCAGCATCATCAAGGAAGATTTTAAGCCCCAAATTCTTTCTCCAACAAGAAATTCAATGATTGAAGATTTGTTTTGGTATATTATTGTAATTGGGATAATGGGAGGTACATATTTGGTTTGGCGAAATAGACGGAGGAAATATATTTCAGAGGACAGCAAGAATTCTGGCAAAGAGGAGACAATTCATATCAACCCCTTACTTAAATTTGAAGGCATTGAGGAGCAAGAAAAACAGAGTAGTTACGATGAAAAAGCTGTCCAAGAAAAAGCAAAAGAAAAAGGATTTTTGTTTGAACAATTTATTGCCGAAAAATTTGACCAGAAATACTTTAAGGTACTTAATTGGAGAAGTGATAAAATAGCCAAAGGTGTTTACCCCGAATCAAATATGCATCCAGATTTTGAGGTCAAGTTTACTTATTATGATACTGTAGCATTGATGGCTATCGAATGTAAATTTAGGCAAGCTGCTGTCAGCGGTATGGTTGATTTAGCAGGTAAAGATCAATTAGAACGATACAGGAAATTTCAAAATGAAAAGAAAATCCCCGTTTATATTGCTCTTGGTTTTGGTGGTGAACCTAACCAACCGGAGAATCTTTTCCTTTTGCCCCTAAAAAATATTGAGACAAACAAAATTTCTATAGAGGACCTAAAGAATTATTCAAGGAAAGTAAATGGAAATTTTTTCTATGATAGGCACACAAGAAGGTTAACTTAAGAGATTTTAAACACATTAAGAATATTCCGATTTACTCGATACACCTGTTTTTTTTGATTATTGAGCCAATTACAAAAGGAGCGATAGAGGCCAAATTAATTTAGCTCAAAATTATGTTAGCATTAGATAAAAAGGAAATTTACTTAGGAAAAATTCCTATTTATATTCAATCCCTGAAA
>JBILVQ010000200.1:0-5530 GCA_044370375.1 Bacteroidia bacterium | reverse complement strand
GCGGGTGGTAGGTGGTGCAGTGGCCGCACAAATCAACCAAAAGGAAGGCATTGAAATAATTGCCTGGGTCAAAGCCATTGGTCCCTTGATGATCCCCGATGATAAACAAAACTATCATCGCGAAGAGATAGAAAAAAGCCTTGTCCGTTGTCCGGAGCCGGAAACAGCAAAAAAAATGGAATCGTATATTGAGTCCTTGAAACAAGAAGGGGATTCAACCGGCGGGATCATTGAATGCATTATTAAGAACGTTCCGCATGGTTTAGGTGAACCCGTTTTTGACCGCTTGGAAGCCGACCTTGCAAAGGCTATGCTAAGCTTGCCTGCTACCAAGGGTTTTGAAATAGGCTCTGGCTTCGCCATGGCAAGCAAAAAAGGCAGCGAAGTGAATGATGCCCTGGTTTTGAAAGATGGAAAGATATCCAGTGTTAGCAACCATTCGGGCGGAGTACAAGGAGGCATCAGCAATGGCGAAAACATTGTGTTTCGTGTGGCGTTTAAACCGGCAAGCACCATTAAAAAAGAACAACAAACCGTGAACCAAATGGGAGAAGCCATTCGTATTTCACCCGAAGGAAGGCACGATCCTTGCGTTGTCCCCAGAGCTGTCCCCATCGTTGAAGCGATGGCACACCTGGTCATCACCGATCATCTATTTCGAAATTTAATCTACCAACAAACAAAAATCATCCATGAAAAAACTGTTTAAAATTTCAGGTATTGTAATCGTTCTTTTATTGGGCGTAATCATTGCCATTCCTTTTTTATTCAAGGATAAAATTATTGCCCTGGCCAAAGAAGAAGCCAATAAAAATCTCAATGCAAAAGTTGATTTCGGAGCTTTTGATATTACCCTCTTGAGCACCTTTCCCAAACTAGGCGTTCAGGTTGATAAGCTAAGCATTGTTGGTATCAAAGAATTTGAAGGTGACACACTCTTGTCATTAGGTTCATTGCAGGTTAAGCTCGATTTGATGAGCGTGATCAAAGGAGAACATTATGATATTCACAGCATTCTGCTCGATCATCCACGCATTCATGCCATTGTAATGGCCGATGGAAAAGCGAACTGGGATATTACCAAACCCTCTGCTGATACCACTGCCACCGCCTCAGAGCCTTCTAAATTTAAAATGCAACTCAAGAAGTTCGAGATTGTAGAAGGTTACTTGGTTTATGATGATCAACAGGGTAAAATGTTTGCATCGCTCGATCATTTGAACCATGAATTAAGCGGAGATTTTACCCAAGATTTGTTTACCATGGATACCAAAACTTCTATGGAAAACCTTACTTACAAAGATGCCGGCATGCCCTATTTAAAAAAGGCAAAATTGGCCATTGATGCAGCCCTTGAGATTGATATGCTGCAATCAAAATACACCTTTAAAGATAATGAATTCCGCATCAATGCGCTGGTTTTTGGTTTGGATGGATTTGTTGCCATGCCAAAAGAAGACATCGACATGGATTTAAAATTCCTAGCCAAACAAGCATCTTTCAAAGAATTTTTATCGCTTGTACCGGGCGTTTATACAGCAGATTTTGCTGATGTAAAAACTTCAGGACAACTTTCTTTCAATGGTTTTGCAAAAGGCAAATTGTCTGAAAAAACCATCCCTGCTTTTGGCTTAACCCTTGATGTAAAAAATGGAAAATTCCAATATCCCTCTTTACCCAAATCGGTTGACAACATCAATATTGATTTAAAAATTGCCTGTGCTGATGGTGTGCCGAACAACATGGTTACCGACATAAAAAAATTCCACATGGAAATTGCCGGAAATCCTATCGACATGAAAATGCTGATCCTGACACCAGAAACAGATCCGAACATTGATGGATGGATTAAAGCCAATTTAAACCTTGCCAGCGTAAGAGATGCCATCCCATTGGAAAAAGACGAAGTGCTAACAGGAATCATTGGAGCGGATGTTAATTTAAAGGGAAAAATGTCGAGTATCGACAAGGAACAATACGAGGATTTTGATGCCAACGGATGGATGGAAATCACCAACATGGATTACAATAGCAAATCGGTTGGATACCCTGTTAAAATTGCAGCAGCACGCCTCGACTTTTCTCCGCGTCAACTCGATTTGAAAAAATTCACTTGCATGGTGGGAGAATCAGACTTCGATTTAAGCGGAAACATCTCCAATTACCTCGGTTGGTATCTCCGCAACGATGCCTTGACCGGAAGGATGAATTTAAACAGTAAATCTATTAACCTCAATCAATTTATGAGTGGTGAGGAAGAAACAACAGCAAGTGCAGATACAGCCAGCACCGGGGTTGTTGAAGTACCTTCAAACCTCGACATCGTTTTCACTGCATCCATTGCAAAATTACTGTACGACAATCTCGATATCGCTGATGTAAAAGGAAAAATATTGGTCAACAACAGCACAGCCACCATGGATAACCTGATGATGAATTTATTGGGAGGCAGTGTTAACATGAATGGTAAATACGGAACAAAAAATCCGAAACAACCGGATGTTGATTTTTCATTGGCGATTACAGAAATGGATATACCTGCTGCTTATGCCGCCTTTAATACGGTTAAGAAAATGGCACCCGTAGCGAAGTATGCAAAGGGTTCCTTTAGTTCTAATTTAACCTTTGCCGCCAAAATGGATGAGAACATGGATCCTGTGATGACATCCTTGCAAGGAGCAGGAAACTTAAAGACCAAAGCAGTTACCATCAATGGTCTGCCTGCGATGGTGAAGCTTGCCGATGCCGTTAAAATGGACCAATACAAAAAAATGGATTTGAAAGATGTGAACATCTCTTTCAAGTTTAAAGATGGTAGAGTAAACGTTGAACCTTTTGATATCAAACAGGGCAACAACAAAATGACCATTGTCGGTAGCAGTGGTTTCGACCAAAGCATTAATTACGATTTAAAAATGGACATTGCCCGCGCTGATTTAGGCGGACCTGCCAACAACGCCATGAATTCATTGGTGAGCCAAGCCAACAGCAAGGGGGCTAAATTTACCTTGGGCGACAGAATTCCACTGAATGCCAAATTAACCGGTACTGTTACCAACCCTAAAGTTGAAACAGCCCTCAAGGAAACCGGCACAAAAATGATGGATGATTTGAAAGATAAAGCCAAAGAAGAAATCAATAAAAAGAAAGAAGAACTCGAAAACAAAGCAAGGGCTGAAGCGGATAAAGCCAAAGCAGAAGCGGAAGCAAAAGCCAGAGCGGAAGGAGAAAAGGTAAAAGCTGAGGCAGAGAAAAAGAAAAAAGAAGCCGAAGAAAAAGCCAAAGCGGAGGCCGACAAACTCAAGGCGGAAGCCGAAAAGAAAAAAAAGGAAGCCGAAGAAAAAGCGAAGAACGAAGCAAAGAAAAAATTGAAGGGTATTCTTGGAAAATAATTCATGATGTTAAAAAAAACAGTTCTTCTTCTCCTTGGTTTTTTCATTTTCAAAACAGCTCTCGCACAGGATGAACCAGCAGGCAATTGCGGTGAAACCGAAAGCAAGAAAGCAAAATCGCTGGTTGAAAAAGCCAAAGAGAAAAAGAAGTATGAATTTGAAGAAAGGTTAAAATTTCTTCGCAATGCGTTGGAAGAGGATGCTGAATATGCTGAAGCCAATTATGAAATGGGCATGATGCAAGTCTCTCTGGCCAAGGGAAACCAAACAACTTTTAAGCCTTCCGAAAAATATTTGAAAAAAGCCGTAGACGCTTGTCCGGGACAATATCCTGTGGCGTATTATTATTTGGGCCTGATTGCTTTTGGTGGTGACGATTTTGAAAATGCTGCCAAATACATGGATCAGTTTCTTAAAAATCCGGGCGATAAACTCAAAGAAGAAGATTATAAAAAAGCAGAAGAAGTCTTAAAGAAGGCAAAATTCTTTGAACAGATTTACAAAAACAAAGTGGCCTTTGAACCCAAACTACTGAAAAGTATTTGTACCTACGAAGATGAATTCTTGCCCATGCTTTCACCAGATAACGAGATTCTGCTTTTCACGCACCGTTACATGAAACAAGGAAAGGAAAGTTTAACACCCAAACAAATCGAAGAACTGAGCATTTCAAAAAAAGCAGGAACAGAATTCAGCAAACCGCTTCCTATGGAAAAGCCCTTCAACCGAGGCGATAATTATGGCGGTGTAACCTTTACCCTTGATAACAAACGTTTGTACATTACCTCCTGCAAGCCCAACAAAAAAGGCTATATGAATTGCGATATTTTCACGTCTACGTGGAATGGAAGTGAATGGAGTGAATTGGAAAATCTGGGACCCAATGTTAACACCGAGGATGGATGGGAAGCGCAGCCATCTTTGTCCTCCGACGGTAAAACACTTTACTTTGCTTCTGCCCGAACCGATAGTAAACTGATGGATATCTATAAGTCAGAAAAACAAAGTGACGGAACCTGGGGTCAAGCTGTTAATCTCGGTCCGGAAATCAATACCGATAAAAACGAAAAATCGCCCTTTATCCATTCAGATAGTCAAACATTATATTTTACCTCCGATGGATGGCCGGGTTTAGGAAGCTACGACATCTTTTTTACACGGATGGGTGAAGACAAAAAATGGAGCACACCCAAAAACATCGGCTATCCCATTAACTCCGACAATGATGAGGTTGGATTCTTTGTAAGTACCGATGGTAACCTTGGTTATTTTGCCTCCTCCAGCATGAAAGGCAAAGGAGCAGGTGGATGGGATATTTTCAGCTTTGAATTGTATAAAGAAGCAAGGCCAGAGAAAATAATTTTCGTGAAAGGGGTCATCGAAAATAAATCCGGTGAATCTATCGGGCAAACAAGTTTGGAAATAAAAACAACCCAATCGGGCAATATCACCAAAATTGAAGTCGATAGCAGCAGCGGTGAATACGCAGCTGTTGTGGCCATTAAAGCCAATGAAGATGCTGTGCTTACCGTAAAGAAAAAAGGTTATGCCTTTAATTCGCAAATCATCAAAGGCAATGATGAAAACATTGGAAAGCCCATTAAAATTAACGAACAAATTCAGGAAGTGGTAACCGGAGGTGCTTACTCGATTAAAGATATCAATTATGGTAGCAACTCGGCCAATCTTGCCGAAGAAAGCAAAAGTATTTTGGAAGGCTTTGCGGAGTATTTACTCGAAAACGAAGATTTAAAAATTGAAATCAGAGGTCACACAGATAATGTTGGTAGCTCATCGGCCAACCTTGCTTTATCCAGCGACAGAGCATTTACCGTGATGGATTTTCTCATGCAAAAAGGAGTCCCGAAATCACGCCTGTCCTTTAAAGGTTATGGTGATACCAAACCCATTGCTCCCAACACCACACCTGAAGGCAAAGCGAAAAACAGGCGAACCGAATTCGTCATTTTATCCAAATAAGATTGAATTATCTCGGCCACCTCTTTCTTTCGCAACATTCGCCTGAATTAATGATTGGTAACTTTATTGCAGATGCTGTAAAGGGAAAACAACACGAAAATTATCCGCAGCAAATACAACGAGGAATCCTGATGCACCGCGCCATTGATTTTTTCACC
>JBILVQ010000199.1:0-5540 GCA_044370375.1 Bacteroidia bacterium | reverse complement strand
TGTCCGTTAAAACTAAAATGAAATTGTTTTCTATAACTATTGCCCACCTGAATGCTGTCAATGGCTACAACAGGATGGCAATTGGTCCCGCAAGGCTGAGACCTGAAGCAAAAGGTGTCACCAACAGCCAAACCAAAATCATAGAGCACTATTTCGGTTGTATCCGTTGCTTTTCTAAAATAGATCCTTTTGAGTGAATCTTCACGAATGCCCCCAAAATAAAGAGATGTAGCAGGATTAAAGTCGATTTCAGGATTAATGGACCCAAGCGAACCGCCATTAACACGCAATTGATGGTAAAGAATATTGCTGATGATGGTATCGCCTTTTAATCCATAATGCCAGGTTCCGGTTTCCGGCGGTATTGTTCCATAGCCATATTCAACCACATTCCATATCGCACTATCTTAAGGAAAAGGGACATAAGTTTGTGCCTGAGAATGGGTCTTTTGAAAGAAGAAGATCAAAAGAAACCCTAAACGATAAATTAAGATTCCAATACTGTTGTTGCAGAATTTAGTTTTCATTGCTTTTTCAATAGGTTTTTCAAAGATATCAAATCGTTTCCGAAAGGAAAAAATCTCGGCCTAGTTACTTCAAGCTTTGCTTTATCTCTGCAGCCAGGTTCTGGGTTCTTAGTTCAACACCCTGCTTGTTCAAATGATAGGTGGTATTAAAGAACAAGGTATCTGCCATTCTGAATTTAATGGCGTTTCCTAAAAATTGAAAGCCTCCTGCTTGGCATTGTTTTTCAACTTCTGCAATACCTTTTCGATTAACATCGAAGGAGCTTGCCTGATAAGATGGAAATCCAAGCAATAAACGGCCTCCGAGCGCTTCAATTTTTTGCTGGTAATCTTTCATCGCCTCAATGATTTGTTGGTTAAAGGCTCCCTCTAAGACTTTATCGGGCAATACTTTTTCCGGAACTTGGGTCCAATGCTTGTAAACATCACCATAAGCGTTAAAGGCAGTCTTCAAGTAAACATTGTCCTTGTCGAAATGATAAAAATATTCACGCTGCCTGAATTTAGAAAAAGCGTATTCCGGCAGCAAAGGCAAAAGGTTTTTGATTTGTTGAAAATTCAAAAGCCCCAGCTGACTTGCATCCACATCAAGCAACGTTCTTAGCAATTCTTCTCCGCCATAAGCAAAGTTGCCAAAAAACTGATTGTATTCAGGCACCAACACAACAACATCTCCTGCATGAATAAAAGGAAGGCTATGATCCATCATGTATTGCAAGCCTATTTTGGCATGAACACCTGCATTGATCACCGGCATTTTTAATTGATCAGATAGCATTTTGCTGTTGATGCCAAAACTTAAATTGGATCCTCCAACAAGGATGATTCTTTTGCCGGGCGTGTTGCGCAACAGTTTATCTTTTTCTATTTGTGCAAACAATAAAGACTCGGAAGAGCGCGGTGTGCAGGGGAGAAGGATGCCCAACAAAAGCAAGCCGAGCAACACCAGAGAGAAAAGAAAAAGTTTAAGCAGAAATTTTTTCATCATCATCAAAACTGAAAATAAATAAATTCCTGTTCTTTTCCACTGTTCAACACAATCAATATCACCAAGTACAAATAAAAAGCCCAGCGTAGAAAACGCGGCCAGCTCAATCCTGTTTTTGCTAAACCGAATTGTTCTTCACGGCCCGACCATTCAATCAAAAACATTAAAAGGGTAAACCCAATGGTGATAAATGTACGCAGCGCTGCAAAAGCAGGGACGGTAAAGAAATCTATGCTGAAAATTCCACCCAGATACGCAAAGGCATGTCCAACACTTTCTGCTCGAAAAAATATCCAAGCCAAAACCGTTAAACCAAAGGTGATGAACATGGCCAAAATTTCTTTGAACTGCGGAAATACTTTTCCTTTGGCAACAATTTCAAGGTTGTTCCGGTTGGTAGCCATTACAATGGAAGGCATGATATAAAGCGCATTTAACAAACCCCAAACAATGAAAGTCCAGTTGGCGCCATGCCAAAAGCCACTCACCAAAAAAATGATGAAGGTGTTTTTGATCCTGCTCCAAGAGCCACCCTTGCTTCCTCCTAGTGGAAAGTAAAGATAATCCCTGAACCATGACGAAAGTGAAATGTGCCATCTGCGCCAAAACTCAGCAATGTCTCTCGAGAAATATGGGTAAGCAAAATTTCTTAGCAACTCAATGCCAAACAATCGGGATACACCCAGAGCAATATCAGAATAGCCCGAAAAATCTCCATAAATCTGAATGGTAAAAAACAAGGCGCCCAACAACAAGGTACTTCCGCTGTAATCTGCGGTGTTATTAAAGGCCAGGTTCGCATATTCAGCGCATTGGTCTGCTATCACCACCTTTTTAAACAATCCCCACAATATTTGTCGCAAACCGTCCACCGCTTTTGAATAATCAAAATTTCTATTTACCTTAATTTGCGGCAATAGATGGGTGGCTCTTTCAATCGGACCGGCTACCAGCAGTGGGAAGTAACTTACAAAAACGGAATAAGTTACAAAGTTTTTCTCGGGTTCAATTCTCTCTTTATAAACATCAATCACATAAGAAAGTCCGTGAAAGGTATAGAAGGAAATACCTACGGGTAAAATGATGTCGAGACTACCGGGATTAATGTGAAAGCCAATACCGGAAAGACTTTCAGCCAATGATTGCGCAAAAAAATTATAGTATTTAAATACACCCAGAAATCCAAGATTGATGAGAATACTGGTCCAAAACCAAAATTTCTTTGCAGATTTTTTTTCTGCGTCAGCAATTTTTAGGGCAGAAAAGTAATCAAGACAAGTGGAAAAGATTAATAGAAAAAGAAAGCGCCAATCCCAGCAAGCATAAAAAAAGTAACTCGAAACCAACAGCAATAGATTCTGCAGACTGAGTTTTTTATGGGTCACAAACCAATAAAGAAAAAAAACAACAGGAAGAAATAAGGCGAAATTCGCAGAGTTAAATAACATGGAATCGTTTTTCTACCATTGATTTTGTTGGGGTCTACCGGGTCAAAAGCGCCCCAAAATACAAAAAATGCCGGATTTCTTCAGCTTATACCCATTTGATGGTCTGTTTCAATAGAATTTTAAGGCTTATTAGAAATCTTTGAAACCCTAACAGAGAATTTTCCATTTCTTGTCGGAACCCATTATTTAAACCCTATTTTTAGTCCCGAATTTTAAAATCCAAAACCTTCATGAAAAAAACTACGAATTGGAGTAAAGTAATTATGCTCAGTTTTACCTTGGTATGTTCACATTTAAGTGCACAAACTACTGTAACCATTCCATCGGCCAATCCTGCCGGAACAGGCAGCATTGCCAGTGCCGCCCGAAAACCACTGGGCACCAACCGTGCTTACGAGCGATCGGCTATGATATATAAACACAGCGAACTTGGACAGCAAGGCATTATTTCCGCTTTGGGCTTTTTTGTTGATTCACTCAACGCACCGGGCGATGCCATTACCCGTATTTTTTTGAAAGAAGTGCCTGATAGCACCATGACCCCAACCACTGTTGCTGCCGTTGAAACCGGAGCTACACTGGTGTTTGATGATACCATTCCTGCATCTGCTTTTCAGGACAGCGCATGGATTACCATTCAGTTAAGCACCGTTTTTGCCCACGCCACCAATAACAACCTCATGGTAATTGTTGAAACCAATTCTGGCGGTACCGCAGGATCGGATATCAATACCATTTCTAAAGGATTCCGTTATTTTGCAACCACAGGAAATGCCTTTCAATATTGGCAAAGCGCAACAGGCAGTGGAGCCATCCCAACCGGAAATGGCACTTTGAACCTGAACCGTCCAAACATTCAATTCGAAATTTCTTCCCTGCCGCCTTGTCCTGCACCACCCTCTGCCGGAATAACAATTGCTTCGGATGATTCTATCTGTAGTGGCGAGACTGTCATTTTTTCTTTGTCCGGATCAAGCATAGGTTCCGGTATTTCTTATCAGTGGCTTACTTCCGCTGATGGAGTTTCATGGAGCATCATCAATGGTGAAATCAACCCCAACCTAATCCAAACCATTTCCACCGCGGCTTATTACGCCTGCGAAATTACTTGCTCAGGTTTGTCGGATACTTCTTCTGTCTCTTTTATCTACCTGAACACTTTTTATGAATGCTATTGCACGGCCAATATTGGCGGAAATTGTACTTCAGCCATCGATTCGGTAGCTATTTCCACAACAACACTTGCTAACGGACCAACAGCTTGTACATTGTCCTATTCCTCTTATCCACAAACAGGCAATACTACTGCATCGTTAACCCAAGGTTTAGCTTACAACCTGGTGACAAGATTTACCGGTGATACAAGAACCTCTCTATGGATTGATTACAACCAAAATGGAGTATTCGAACCGGCCGAATGGACACAGGTTTGTACCACCAGCGTGGCAGGTGCCGATGTTACTGCATCCTTTGTCGTTCCTTTCACCGCCTTAACAGGAACCACCGGTATGCGTATCCGTTCAAGAGCTGCTGCAGGCGTCAATGATTCTACCACAGCTTGTGCCAATTTCGGAACAGGTGAAACGGAAGATTATTTGATTGATATTTTATCAGCTTCCGCTTGTGTTGCACCTCCAACAGCCGGGAATGTTATTGCATCCAATGATTCTGTTTGTTCTGGTGAACAAGTGAATCTATCTTTACTGGGTAACACTACCGGTGCCGGCATTAGTTTTCAGTGGCTGAGTTCAAGCGATGGTATTTCTTTCATCGATGTGCTAGGTGCTGATCTACCCTTTTATAATCCAATCATCAATGCAAATTCCTATTTCGCTTGTGTAGTTACATGTTCGGGTGTGAGCGATACAACACTGCCTGTATCCGTTACCCTCAATTCGTTTCTTGATTGTTACTGTAAATTGAATTTAGGCGGTGATTGTGCAACAACAGCCCTTGATTCTTTGGCCATTATTACAACTACCTTGGCCAACGGACCTACCGGATGTGCCCCAACATTTTACACAGCCTATCCCAATGCTGGCAATACAACGGCCGATTTAATGCAAGGTCAAACCTATGATGTGATTAGCCGGTACAATGGTCCGGTTCGTTCTTCTATCTGGATTGATTACAACCAAAACGGTGTTTTCGAAACCACAGAATGGACCTTGGTTACCACCACCGCAACAGCCGGTGCAGATGTTAATTCAACACTAAACATTCCGTTGAATGCTTCTTTAGGATTGACCGGTATGCGTGTAAGAACCCGTGCTACCAATGGATTGAACGATGCTACGCAAGCTTGCGCTACTTTCGGATCAGGTGAAACCGAAGATTATATCATCAATATTGTGGCTGCTCCTGTTTGTACAACACCACCGGTTGCGGGAACTGCCCTTGCTGATCAAGATACCGTTTGTGCCGGTGAAATTGTAAATTACAGCCTCACAGGCATTAACAATTTAAGCGGTCAAACCTTCCAATGGATTAGCTCGAACGATGGAATCTCCTGGACCGATGTTGCAGGAGCCAATGGTTTAAACATCACTGCTACCATTGAGGGTGATACTTTGTTTG
>JBILVQ010000198.1:0-5546 GCA_044370375.1 Bacteroidia bacterium | reverse complement strand
GTAGGAAATGGCCGAAGCGTTGTTTACCTGCCCTGAAAGACTTACTGAATCACCCTGACAGGTTCCTGAAGGGATGCCGGGCACAATATCTGCCAAAGGTAAAATGATAGGGGCCGTACAACCGTTGTTGCCGTAATCATCATTCCCTGCAAAATCAAAATCAACCAATGCTCCACTTCCAGTTCCAACATTGCCATTAACATCCACAAGAGAATCAACAATATAGGTAACAATATCATTACATCCGGCACCAAAATCTATTTCAAGAGTCCTTGGACCTGCACCGGCCTGGTAATTTTTAAAATGGCCGGCAGTGTTACCACCACATTGAAAAATCATGTAAACAGTATCCGTTAAGTTGGCAAAAGAATTGGCCGCCGGATCCATGTTAACGCCTGTAACAAAAAACACTCTTTTCCCGGCGGGCAACACACCACCAACAGGTTCCTTGATAAATCCACAGGAAAGAATGGAAGCATTCAAAGCGGCTACCTTTGCGGCCGTGGTTGCATTTTGACAAAGTCCTAAATAAAAAGCAGAGGGAAAAGTTACATTGAAATTGGCGGTATTTAAATCGTTCGGACCTACAATAAAACGAACCATTTCATTATCCCATTCAGGATTACCGCAAGCATCCACCAAAATGCTTTCAATTTCAAAACAAGCGGTAGGCGTTTGAGCCTTGGCACCATAAGCAAAGGACAAAAGAAAAATGACCAAGAAAACGAAAGAAAATTGTTTTATTTTCATCAGGTGCAAATTTCCTCTTTTTTAGCGAAAACAGGGCATATTTCCAATAAAATTACAAAAAGTTAATAACCCTGACCAGTGAAAATTAAAACACTATTAAAAAAAACATAAAAAAACGGAGAGAAATTGCTTCCTCTCCGTGCTCTCCAATAGTATCAACAACTAAAATCTACTACTGCATAAACTAAATGTTATTTGCGGGTGTTGAAACCAAAAATCAGACTGATCCTGTTTCCTAAAAACCCGGCAGGCACAAACTCATTGGCCTCCTGCAATTGATAACCCGGAACAAAAACGAGGTTAACAGGATAAACCATTCCGTGAGATTCAAAGGATTTACCAATACTGAAAACCATGGCAGGTCCGCTGGGAGAAAGGTTTGGACCAAGGCCGAATTCAAAACCGGAGGAATTTCTATACCCCAGAAGTAAGCTGGCGCTTGGCAAAAACATTCCTTGCTCAATACCGGCTACCATGGGAACAAATTCAAACATTAAATGGCTGCCGTTGGGGTTATGAAAAAAACGACTTTCGAACTGCCATCCCAGCATGGTGAAATTTGGTTTTAAGCCAATTGATTCCAATCCTCGCGACACCGATCCTTCTGAAAGGTGAGTAAAACCTACGCGCGGTCCGTTATAATACCTCCTGATGCGCTCGGTACTTCCGTCAATTTTAGACTGAACCGAGTTAATGGTTTCGGCCTGGCTGTTTTCCATTTGAATTGTTGCGATTTCATCTGCATTAATGAAATACTCCGGACCTTGAGGCCTATCGTAATAAAAGTAGTGAACCGTTTTGGCATCCTTTCGGATAACCTTCACCTTAATTTGACTACCATTTTTAAAGGTGATAATGTCCTGTGCTTTTACAAAAGCAGTTAAGGAAAGAAGCAGGGCGAGAGAGAAAATTAACTTTTTCATTTTTTTTGATTTTTTTTGGTTTGTTTATTTTTTGTTTGGTTTGTCTGTTTTTGACGATGCAAACCTACAGCGCATCCCTAGGGGCTGAAAACGGATTTTCGGGCCACGAAAAAGAGTGCTCCGCGAAAAACCTTACAAAACAGGAGGCAGGGAAAATCTAATCCTTGTTTTTGCAAAAAATGCAAATGATTAAAGAAGGTTTTGTATTTTTCGCAAATAATATTCGTCCCCAAAAAGAAGAATTGCCAAAAATGGATAAAACAAAAGTGAGCGGACAAATGGCCTTTCTTGAAAAACTGAAAGCCTCGGTTCCGCCTAATATCTCGCTGGCCAACAACATGGCAGAACTATTAAACATTAGTGTTGACGGTGCTTACAGGCGATTAAGGGGCGAAACCGGTTTAACCGTGGATGAATTTTTTACGCTTTGTAAAGCCTTTAAAATTTCTCCGGATTTGGTCAATAGCGGACAAGAAAAGGATGGCATCGTAAATTTTCACTACAAGCACCTAGGCAATGAAAAAATCAATTTTGACGGCTATTTGGCAGGCATACGGAAAGATATGTCGCAAATTCTCAAATTTGAAGACAATCAAATCATCTTCACAGCGGAAGACATTCCCATCTGGCATTATTTTAATTATCCCTTGTTAACAGGCTTTAAGCTATTTTACTGGACCAAAGCCATATTAAATGTTGAAGAGTTTCAGGAATCAAAGTTTGATGAATCATTGGTGGATGCAAAACTCATGGAAGATGCACAAGCCATTTATCAACTGTATCTGAAAACCAACTCCATTGAAATTTGGAGCGAAGAAACAGTTGTGTCGGTGATAAAACAAATTGAATACTTCTGGGAGACCAATCAGTTCAAAGAAAAAGAAACGGCTATCAATGTTTTGGAAGAATTAAAAATGATGATAGAAGATATCCGTAAATCAGCCGAGAGAACCATCAAATACGACAGGAAAAATCCGGGCAACCGAAACACGGGAAATTATGCCATGTACCAATGTGATTTAATGATTGGCAACAATACCATTTTTGTAAAAATGGGTGAAAACAAAGCCGTATATCTTTCTTACAATACCTTCAATTCCATCACCACCCTTCAACCTTCTTTTGTTCGGGAAATTGAGGGATGGATTTCGGTATTGATTAAAAAATCCATTCTTATCAGCGGCAGTGCCGAAAAACAAAGAAGTCGGCTATTCTTTACCATCAATCAAAAAATAGAACAACTCATTGCGCACATTCGGAATGTTTGATGTTTCCTTCCCTGCTTTTTTCATGGCTGGTAGAAATTTAATTGCCCTCGGGTTATTTTTCCTCCTGTCTTTTCAATCAGTATTGGCGCAAACTCCTATTGAAATCAGCCAATGGGAATTTGCCGAAAAAGGCTCCAAAAAATTCAAAGCAGCCAAAGTTCCGGGCTCTCTGCTCAGCGACCTTTTATCGCATGGAATGATTGCGGATCCCTATAAGGGACTCAATGAACAAAAGGCCAGATGGACAGAAGAAAAATCATGGGTTTACAAGGCTAATTTTACGATTGAAGGAGGTGATAAAGCCGCTTATGATTTGATTTTTGAAGGTTTAGATACCTATGCATCCATTTACGTAGATGATTCTCTATGGCTCAAAACCAACAACATGTTTTTGACTTACAGCATCCCGCTTAAAAATCATTTACAAGCCGGCATACATCAATTGCGGGTGGAATTTGAACCTGCGGTAAATGTGGCAAAAGAATTGCAAAAAAAATCACCCTACCCCTACCCCGGTGATGAAAGAATTTATGCAAGAAAGGCGCAATTTCAATTTGGTTGGGATTGGGGTCCGCGCCTTGTCAATTGCGGCATTTGGAAAAAAGTTTACCTCAAAAAGAAAAGCAGGCTCCCCGAAATGCAATTCCACATAAAGCCGCTACGCATCAATGATAGTCTTGCAGAAATACAAATCACTGCCGATTTTTATTCTACCGCTGAAATGAATGCATCTTTGCAATATAGCCTAAAACAAATCAATTACAAGGAAGTCGATTTAATCAAAATCAAGAAAGGGAAAAATGTTTATCAATACAAAATAAGCATCCGGAATCCGAAGCTTTGGTGGTGCAATGAAGCAGGCAAAGCCTATCTATATGAACTTGACCTGCTTGTGCAAAACGATACAGAGAGTAAAAAATACAACTTCAAAACAGGCATCAGAAGCATACAATTATCCACTCCGCCCGAAGGAAAAGGTAACCGCTTTGTTATTCTCTTAAACGGGAAAGAAATTTTCTGTAAAGGGGCCAATTATATTCCACCCGATGCCCTTCATCCGGAAGGAAGCGAAAAACAAATCAGGGATCTCTTGCTCCTCGCTACTTCCAACCACATGAACATGATCAGGGTATGGGGAGGTGGCGTTTATCCTCCGGATATTTTTTACCATTTATGTGATAGTTTAGGGTTAATGGTTTGGCAGGATTTTATGTTTGCCTGTGCCATGTATCCCTTTGATGGCGAATACAAAAAAAATATAGAAGAAGAAATTAACCAAACTGTTTTGCGTTACCGCAATCATCCTTCGCTGGTTTTGTGGTGTGGCAACAATGAAAATTATGAAGGTTGGACCAACTGGGGATGGCAAAAACAATATGGAATAAGTGCCACCGATTCTGCGAAAATTTTCGGACAATACCTTGAGCTATTTAACCTGGTGATACCAACTCAGGTCAATCGCTTAGACCCCGGAAAGCCCTACCTGAGTTCTTCCCCTGAAAACGGATGGGGACGGCCATTGGCTTATGTTCGGGGCGATGTTCATTATTGGGGTGTATGGTGGGGAATGGCCCCCTTTGAATCCTATCATGAAAAAACAGGAAGGTTTGTAAGTGAATATGGTTTTCAGGGATTGCCCTCGATGACTTCCGTGAAAAAATTCGGTAAACCTTCTGCCACCAACTGGAAATCATCCATTTTGAAGGCCCACCAAAAACACCCCAGAGGTTTTGAAACCATTGATCAATATTTACAAACCTATTTTCGAAGCCATCACCAATTCGAAAAAAGCATTTATTTAAGTCAGGTGTTGCAGGCCTACGGACTAGAAACAGCCATCAAGGCTCATCGCAAAGCAAAGCCCATTTGCATGGGCACACTCTATTGGCAGTTAAATGATTGCTGGCCGGTAATTTCATGGGCGGCAACCGATTATTTTCAGCATAAAAAAGCAGCGCAATACAGCGTTCAAAAAAAATACATCAATGTACTGCCTGTTCTGGAAAAAAAAGACGGGAAAATAAATTTATGGCTTGTATCCGATTCTTTGCAAATTGTTGAAGGAAAACTTCGCCTCACCCAGTATAACCTTAATGGTCGGGTTGAAAACGATCAAGTTATTCTCCTGAAAACCGAAGCTGGGCAAAACCAATTATTGAAAACTTTTGATGAAAATTATTTCTTAAAAAGTCCATTCGATTCCATGAAAACTTTTTTGGTTGCGCGCCTTTTTCTCGATGATAAAGAATATTCATCCGATTGCTTTTTCTTTTGCCGGCCCAAACAATTGTTGTTGCAGGAAATGGCAATAAAGCAGGAATTAAAGGCTACGCCAGAGGGTTGGAAGTTGACCCTTCGTTCAGAAGTCCCTTGCTTTTGGGTGAGCTTAGGAACAGAAGAAGAAACGCAATGCAGTGAAGATTTTTTTCATCTTCTTCCTTTCGAGGAGAAATCAATTCTTTTGAAAAACAAAACCAACCCGGGCCAAAAACCGAATTTAAAAATAAGTTCCTTGTATGAAAACATGCACTAATTTCATAACCTGTTCGCTAACCATTGTCTTCCTGCTATGTTGCCATTTTGCCAGTTATGGGCAAATGGATTA
>JBILVQ010000197.1:0-5549 GCA_044370375.1 Bacteroidia bacterium | reverse complement strand
GTAAAAGTAAGAGCTTACCGTGGTACCGTTGCCGGTCCTTATGGCGCTACTTGTACCATCTCAACAGCACCGGATCCGGGAGTAAATGGTTATCCTTTAATTCAAGTTCGTAACGAAGATTGTGGTGGTACTTTTCCTATCAACGCGACCATTTATTCTACCATGAAAACCATGTATCAGGACAGAACCTCTCCCATCACCCGCTGTGGTTTCGACTTTGACCTGAACGGTGTAACCGCAGGCACCTACTTATCAACCACCAACCGTTGTCCGCTGAATTTAGTAATGCCCGCTTTGGTTGTTGGCAACACCTATCAAGTAAGAGTGCGCCCATGGATTTGTCAAGACCATACCGGATTGTACGGTGCGCCATGCAACATTACCATACTCAGTGCCAATCGTTACATCGTTTCCAATGGCAACGAAAATGAAGACATGATCATTGATGAAAACGGTAACCCTATCGAAAATTATGCAATCACCAGCAGCCCAGAAACCGCTATCCTGCAAACTGCCATTTATCCGCAGCCGGCAACCGATCGCGCAACCTTACTGGTTCCAGATCTAGAAGAAAACGAATCCTACAGTGTTGCTGTAACCGACCTGAACGGAAGAATCATTAGTTTCTATGAAAACCTAAACCAAAACAACTTTGAATTACCCATTGCATCACTGGATGCAGGAATGTATTTGGTAGAAGTAAAAACCAATAAAGGTAAGCAACAGAAAAACAAATTGCTGATAGCAAAATAGTTTCGTCTGTAGCCCTGAAGAGCCTGTCGACCAAACGACAGGCTTTTCTATTTTTATCCTTGCTCAATAGCCACAACACCTTTGAAGATTGCAAAAATTCGTTTTCACGAAATATTATCCGATATTTGTTGAAACCCACATCCGCAGCCTTGAAAAAAATTTTACTATTTATACTGCTACTCTCGTCCCAAATTTTTGCACAAACCTTTACGGGAAGTACAGGTGCTTTGCAGGACAATGCTACTTCTACTTTTACCTGCAACGTAAGCGGGTTGAATCCTGCGGTTATTGATTCCACTTTCGGTATTGAACAAATTTGTATCAATGCCTTGCATACATGGGTATCCGACCTTGACTTTATTTTAGTGGCTCCCGATGGAACACAAATGCTGTTGATTTCTGCATTGGGCGGTAATGGCAATAATTTTCTCGGAACCTGCTTAAACAGCAATGCAACACAAAGCATTGTTACACAAAATCCGCCCTTTTCAGGAAACTTTAAACCCATGACCAACCTGAGTTTGGCCAATAACGGACAAATTGGGAATGGCACCTGGACGCTCATTGCTACCGATAATTATGCACAAGATGATGGTAGCCTCTTGAGTTGGAACATCACTTTTGGCAATAACCCAGCCCCCATTACCCTCTTTACTTCAAGCAATCTTCCTATCATAAAAATCAACACCAACGGCCAAACCATTCAAGATGAACCAAAAATTCCGGTGGATATGTTGATCATTGACAATGGACCCGGCAACATCAATCATGTAAACGATCCGCCCAATCATTATAACGGAAGAGCAGGCATAGAAATTAGAGGAAGCAGCTCGCAGCAGTTTCCGAAGAAATCTTATGGATTAGAAACAGCCGATGCCAATGATATAGAAATGGATACCGCCATCATGGGCATGCCATCGGAAAGCGATTGGATTTTGAACGCCAACTACACCGATAAAACTTTAATGCGTAATACCCTCGCCTATCATCTTTCTCGTAAGATGGGTCATTATGCAGTGCGTTTCAAGTATTGCGAATTAATCATCAATGGCGTGTACAACGGGGTGTATATCTTCATGGAAAAAATCAAAAGAGACAATGACCGCGTTGATATCAGTAAGCTGGACAGCACCGATAACACAGGCAATGCCGTAACAGGAGGTTACATCATTAAAGTAGATAAAACCACAGGATCAAGTGCCGGTGGCTGGGTCAGCAATTTCCCGCCGGTGGCCAACGGCAACGGTCAAGAAATAAATTTTTTGTTTGATTATCCCGATGCGGATGATATCACTCCGGCACAAGCCAATTACATTGAAGCTTATGTTGATTCTTTCGAAACAGCATTGTTTGCGCCTTACTTCAGCGATACGCTCATCGGTTACAGAAAATACATTGATGTACCGTCTTTCATCGATTTGTTTCTCATCAATGAATTAAGTAAAAATGTTGATGGTTATCGCATTAGCACCTATCTCTACAAAAAGAAAAACACGCAAGGAGGGAAAATTTTTGCCGGGCCGGTTTGGGACTACGACATTGCCTTTCGCAATGCCGACTATTGCGATGGAGAAAGTTTTACCGGTTGGGCCCATGAATTCGGTAATGTTTGTCCGGGCGATGGCATGCAAATACCTGCTTGGTGGCAACGCTTTTTGCAAGACCCACAATACACTACACAGCTAAAATGTCGCTGGACTTCCTTGCGACAAAATCTTATTCGTAACGATTCTATTTTTGTGTTCACCGATTCTTTGGTCAACCTGCTGGCCTCGGCACAGGCGCGCAACTTCGAAACATGGCCTATCCTTGGTACTTATGTTTGGCCCAATCCAACCCCTTATGATACCTCACATGCAGCAGAGGTGATTCGTTTGCGCAATTGGCTATCAAACCGCATTGCCTGGCTCGATCAAAATCTTCCCGGGGTTTGTCTTACCTCCATGAACGCAACCGCCCAAAGTACACTCAGCATTTATCCCAATCCTGCGGAAGAAGAACTCAGCATTGTAAAACCGACATCCGCCAATTTCAATGTTCAGGTACTGGATTATACCGGACGAGCAATGGACATCAGGGTGATGAACGCTTACGACCAATATAAGCTTGATGTACGGTCGCTCGCTGCAGGCTATTACCGCATTGTGCTTACGGCCGATGGAAAAACCTATAGCCGCTCTTTTTTAAAGAAATAATGCTGCTGCGTTTTCTGTTGTCATGAACCTGAGGCATCAGGAAGAAACAACTATGGAATGAAGCCAACAAGGTAAATCAAAGCATGCGGACCTTCTTCTGCTAACAATAGTACATTGTACTATTGACCGTCCGTATTCCAGAAAAATAAGATACTTACTAGATTCAACGCGCAATAAAATTTCAAGCGTTTTGGCTGAACGAAAGATTTTTCATTGTGAACGGACAAATTCTTAAATCTGAAAAACATCCATTAGGACATTGTTTTTTTTTTGAAAAAAATCGACTCCATCAGTATTAACGGGTGATTGAGCATGCTTATTTGGCTTTTTTTGGCTTTTCATATTGCTATATTTTGATACTATACGTAATTAAGGCTCCCAGGAAACTGATAAGAATCATCTTTCCGAATGTTTGTAATCATATCTTTTGCTTCCGGTACTCCGCACCTTTGTATCGCGGAAGCCGAAAAGCAATAAAAGAGTAGGCAAAACAACTAATTCTTCACCATGAAATTTTTCTACAATTTAAGAACAACGGCACTGGGCCTTGTATTGGCACTACTTGGAATGAGCCTTTCAGCCATGGCCGCTCCCACCAAACTCCGGACTGCAGATTGCGGAAACACTTGTGCCAATTTAACCTACGGATTGGTTGCTGACGCAGTAGTTGGTGCCACCCAGTATGAGTTCGAATTACGCAACGCAGGCGATAATTCATTTTTCGCCAGCAAAATTCAAACCAGCCGCACCCTTGTGTTGGGCAATGTGAGTCCTACCCCTGTTTACGGTGCTTCCTACATTGTACTGGTTAGGGCCCAGGTAGCCGGCGACTTTGGTAGCTTTGGAGCTCCTTGCACCATTGCACTGATTTCTGATCCCAATACCCTCGCTCCTCCACCAACCAAATTACGCAATGCGGATTGCAACTCAACCGTGCTGAAATGCGGATTCCTATTGGCCGACCCGGTATCTTGTGCCACCAAATACGAATTTGAAATTTCCGACAATGGCGGTATCTATGCCACCAAACTACAAACCACCAACCAATTGGCTGTTTGGGGCTTGTTCCCGCAATTGGTTTGGACACAGTCCTATCAGGTAAGAGTGCGCGCTTACCGCGGTAGCGTTGCCGGACCTTATGGTGCTGTGTGTAACATTCTTGTGGCTCCTGATCCCGGAAACCCAGGTGTTCCTAATGTGAGCATACAGGGCAACCAACAAAACAGCTCACTGCCTATCAGCGGAACCCTCTTTACCAACACCCCAACCATATCGCAAAACAGATGGGCAGCCATCACCCGCAATGATTTCGATTTCGATTTCAACGGTTCTACCCATGCAACTTATGTTTCAAACACCAATCGTTGTCCCTTGAGTGCTGTTAGTCCTGCCCTCATCCCCGGTAATACATACCAAGTAAGAGTGCGTGCATGGGTTTGTAACGACCACATTGGTGCTTACAGTCCTTTCACCAACATTACCATCCTGAGTGGCAATCGCTATATTCTTTCTGACGATGATGGCAATGCCGAACTGTTGGATGAAAATGAAGCTGCTCCGCTTGAAATTGAAACGGCCATCATGGATTTGCAAACCGCTATCTTCCCGCAACCGGCCCGCGATAATGCAACGCTTTACCTCTACGATTTGGAAGCCAACGAATCTTACAACGTTCAGGTGATTGATTTGAATGGCAGAGTAGTAGCGAATTTCCCGAATCAAAGTTCAACCAGCTTCAACTTTCCGGTTGAAAGTTTTGAAGCAGGTGTTTACTTTGTGGAGGTAAAAACCAATACAGGGAAATCGCAAAGAAATAAAATGATGATTGCCAAATAACAACATCATTGTTTAAAGAAAAAGCCCTTGCAAAGTAAATTGCAAGGGCTTTTTCTATGCAGTGGTCTATCGCTACTGCACGATTATTTTTTTACAGTCTCTTCTTCCTTCACTCATCAATTCAACAAAATAAATCCCTTTCTCAAAACTGCTCAAATCCAATACAGAATCCGCATTCATGCGCTCTAGGCGAAGCAATTCTTTGCCCGAAATGTCTCTGACAAAAAGCATCGGATTGCTTGCGCTGCCAACAAAATCCAAATAAAACAATCCTTCAGAAACGTTGGGTCTAATGGAAAACAAAGTTTCGCGACCTTGATCCGACAGACCCAAATTGGTTAAATTATAGGGTACACTGGTTAATGTACAACCCGCTACTCCGGTCACCACAACCGTATAAACACCATTTTGGGTTGGTGTAATAACAGGCGTGGTTTGTCCGGTGTTGTTGCCATCCAGAAACCATTGCACCTGATTAATGACATTACAAACCAATTGCCCTTGTCCGTTCATGGTAATTACCGGAAACAAAGGCGAGGCATTCACGGTAACATTCACGGTATCGGAAGTTGCAGAACATCCGCTTGCATTGGTAATGGTAACGAAATAATCACCACTCATGGTAATGGGCAGGATAGAATTGGTTGATCCTGTGTTCCAAACATAGGTATTGCCCGTTCCTGTGGTTCCATAAAGTTGATAATTATCGGCACTGCAAACAACAGTATCGGCAGGAGGATAAATGGTTGCCTGCGGTATCTGAAC
>JBILVQ010000196.1:0-5566 GCA_044370375.1 Bacteroidia bacterium | reverse complement strand
TGACCCTTAAACCGGTAATGTATGTTTGCAATGTGGATGAAGGTTCGGTGTTGCAAGGAAACAAATATACCGAGGCCGTTCGTGAGGCAGTAAAGGATGAGCAGGCAGAAATTGTGATTATTACAGCCGCCATGGAGGCAGAAATTGCCGCCTTGGAAAGCTATGACGACCGGGTGGCCTTCTTGTCGGAAATTGGACTGAGCGAACCCGGTGTAAACAAGGTGGTAAAGTCAGCCTATCAATTGCTGAATTTGCAAACCTATTTTACCGCAGGTGTAAAAGAGGTGCGTGCTTGGACCATTACCAAAGGCATGACAGCCCCTCAAGCTGCAGGCGTTATTCACACCGATTTTGAAAAAGGATTTATTCGTGCGGAAGTAATTAAATATGACGATTTTTTAAAGTATGGCTCCGAAGCCGGATGCCGCGATGCCGGGAAACTGGCCGTGGAAGGCAAGGAGTACATTGTAAAAGATGGTGATATCATGCATTTCCGCTTTAATGTTTAAATGAAAAATGGCAGAACCAAAGTATAACGAAGACAGTATCCGGTCGCTCGACTGGAAGGAACACATCAGGCTCAGGCCCGGTATGTACATTGGTAAGCTGGGGGATGGTTCCTCACAGGATGATGGTATTTATATTCTTATCAAGGAAGTCATCGATAACTCCATTGATGAGTTTGTGATGGGCAACGGAAAGATGATCGATATCTCCATTAATAATCGCATGGTCAACATTCGCGATTATGGGCGCGGTATTCCGCTTGGAAAGGTGATTGACTGTGTTTCTAAAATTAATACCGGAGCCAAATATGATTCAGAAGCATTTAAGAAATCTGTCGGTCTAAATGGGGTAGGTACCAAGGCAGTGAATGCTTTGAGTTCTTACTTTAAGGTTTCATCGTTTCGCGAAGGCAAAGTAAAGGCGGTTGAATTTAACCAGGGCAGTATCAAGAAAGATGAGAACATAAAAGCATCTGCCGAGAAAAGCGGTACCCTGGTGAGTTTTATTCCCGATGAAAAAATATTCGGAAATTTTCATTTTCTGAATGAGTACATTGAAAAGATGTTGTGGAATTACGCTTACCTCAACACCGGTTTAACCATCTATTTCAATGGTAATAAATTTGTTTCTGAGCGCGGATTGTTTGATTTGTTGAACCAAAATCTTAGCGGAGAAATTCTTTATCCCATCATTCATTTAAAAGGCGAAGACATTGAACTAGCCTTTACCCATGGCAGTCATTACGGAGAAGAGTATTATTCCTTTGTCAACGGACAGCACACCACGCAAGGAGGTACCCATCAATCGGCCTTTCGAGAATCGGTAGTAAAAACGGTTCGTGAATTTTACAAGAAAGATTTTGAGGCGGTAGATGTTCGCACCAGTATTGTGGCAGCCGTTAGTGTAAAAGTAATGGAGCCTGTTTTTGAATCGCAGACCAAAACCAAATTGGGTTCACAAAACATTGCACCCAATGGTCCGGCCTTGCGCTCGTGGATGGGCGATTTCATCAAAGAAAAGCTTGATAATTTTTTGCATAAGAATCCGGAAACGGCAGAATTGTTATTGCAGAAAATTGTTCAGTCGGAGAAGGAGCGTAAAGAATTATCGGGCATTAGAAAATTGGCCAGAGAGCGCGCCAAGAAAGCGAGTTTGCATAACAGAAAATTGCGCGACTGTAGAATCCATTTTAACTCTAACGATGAGCGTAAACTAGATACTACTTTGTTTATAACCGAGGGTGACTCGGCCAGTGGCTCCATTACCAAGTCAAGAGATGTAGGAACCCAGGCAGTATTCAGTTTAAAAGGAAAGCCTTTGAACTGCTACGGGTTGACCAAGAAAGTGGTTTATGAGAATGAGGAATTTAATTTATTGCAATCGGCATTGAACATTGAAGATGGCATGGATGATTTGCGTTACAACAACATTGTATTGGCAACTGATGCCGATGTTGACGGTATGCACATCCGCTTGCTTTTGATTACTTTCTTTTTGCAATTTTTTCCTGATTTAATTAAGAACGGCCATTTGTACATTTTACAAACTCCCTTGTTCAGGGTTCGTAACAAGAAGGAAACAATTTATTGTTATTCTGAAGATGAGCGCAGAAAGGCCATTGCTAAATTAGGAGCTAAACCTGAAATAACAAGGTTTAAAGGTTTGGGAGAAATTTCGCCTGATGAGTTCAAACATTTCATTGGTAAGGATATTCGCCTTGAACCTGTTATCATTGGCAAAACGGCCATTGATCAATTGATGTCGTTTTACATGGGCAAGAACACGCCTGATCGTCAGGATTTCATTATCCGCAATTTAAAGATTGAAAAAGATCTGGTAGAAGAGGAGGTTTAAAAGTAGGGAACTATGAGTGAAGACAAGAACAAAAATTCAGAGAACGGAGGCGAATTACAGAACGTGCTGCATCTTGACGGGATGTATCAGAACTGGTTTCTGGATTACGCCTCTTACGTAATTCTTGAGCGGGCTGTTCCTGCCCTTGATGATGGTTTGAAACCTGTGCAACGCAGGATTCTTCATTCCTTATGGGAATTGGAAGATGGACGCTACAACAAAGCAGCCAATGTTATTGGGCATTGCATGAAGTATCATCCCCATGGAGATGCCTCTATTGGTGATGCCATGGTACAATTGGGACAAAAAGATTTGTTGATCGACTGTCAGGGAAACTGGGGGAATATATTGACAGGAGATTCAGCGGCCGCACCGCGTTATATTGAGGCAAGGTTATCAAAGTTTGGACTGGAAGTAGTTTTTAATCCGAAGACTACCGTTTGGCAGTCGTCTTATGATGGACGAAACAAAGAACCTGTTGCATTGCCGGTTAAGTTTCCTTTGTTGTTGGCACAGGGGGTTGAAGGGATTGCTGTGGGCATGGCCTGTAAAATTATGCCCCACAATTTTAATGAATTGATTGATGGCAGCATTGATATTTTGCGTGGCAAAAGGGTAACGATTTATCCTGATTTTCCGACCGCAGGAATGGCTGATTTCAGCAATTATAATGATGGTTTAAGGGGCGGAAAAATAAGGGTAAGGGCCAAGATATCACAACTAGACAAAAAGACGCTTGTCATTACCGAGATTCCTTTCGGAACAACAACATCGGCCTTGATTGATTCGATTATTGCCGCTAACGATAAGGAAAAAATTAAAGTAAAGAAGATAGAAGATAACACGGCCGAGTTTGCTGAGATAGTAATTCATTTGGTGCCGGGAATTTCGCCCGATAAAACCATTGATGCCTTGTATGCCTTTACCGATTGTGAAATTTCTATTTCGCCCAATGCTGCGGTTATTGAGAATGACAAGCCACGATTTGTAGGGGTAAGTGAGATGTTGAAAATTTCAACCATGCATACCTTGGGTTTGTTGAAGCATGAGTTGGAAATCCGCAAAAGTGAAATTGAAGAAGCCTGGCATTTTGCCTCGCTGGAAAAAATATTTATTGAGAAGAGAATCTACCGTAAAATTGAGGAGTGCGAAACCTGGGAGGAGGTTTTGGCTGCGATTGATAAGGGCTTAAAACCTTACGCAGGGCAGTTTAACCGTGCCATCACCACGGATGATATTGTTAAGTTAACGGAGATTCGAATCAAGCGTATTTCAAAGTTTGATTCCTTTAAAGCCGATGATCAAATCAAAGCGCTTGAAAATGAATTGAAGCAGGTGAAGAGCAACATTAAAAATATTGTTGAATACACCATTGAGTACTTTAAAAATCTGAAAAAGAAATACGGTAAGGGCAAGGAACGCAAAACAGAAATCAGAACCTTTGATACCATTGTGGCGACCAACGTGGTAATGGCCAACGAAAAGTTGTATGTAAACAGGGAAGAGGGTTTTGCCGGTTATGGATTGAAGAAAGATGAGTATGTGGCCGATTGTTCGGATATAGACGATATCATTGTTTTCCGCGAAGACGGAACCATGCAGGTATCGAAGGTAAGCGACAAGGCTTTTGTAGGCAAGGGCATCATTCATATTGCGGTTTTCCGAAAAGGAGATGATCGCACCATATACAACATGATTTATCAGGATGGGCCTCGCGGAAAAGTCTTTGTAAAGCGCTTTCCGGTAAGTGGTGTAACCCGTGATAAGGTTTATGATTTAACCCGAGGAAACAAGGGAAGCAAGCTTTTGTATTTTACGGCCAATCTCAATGGTGAATCAGAGATTGTGACTGTAAATTTAAAGCCATTGCCCAATTTGCGGAAATTAACCTTTGATATAGATTTCGGAGAAATTGAAATCAAAGGAAGAAGCGCGGTAGGTATTACAGTCACCAAGTTTCCGGTGAAGAAAATTGTGCAAAAGGAGAGAGGTTTTTCTACCTTGGGTGCACGTTCAATATGGTTTGATGATACCGTACAGCGCTTGAATGCAGATGGTCGTGGACAATATTTGGGTGAGTTTATCAATGACGATAAATTAATCGGTTTCAATCAATCCGGCTATTACCGTTTTTATGGATTTGACCTGACGACCCATTTTGATGATGACATGATTTTGTTGGAGAAATATGACCCCAAAAAGGTTTATTCGGCAGTTTATTTGGATGGAGAACGCAAAGAGTATTTTGTAAAACGATTTACTCCGGAATTCTCCGACAAGAAGAATTTGTTTGTAACCGAAGTAGAAGGCTCAAGGGCCGAGTTGGTGACCGGACATAAAAAACCGGTCATAGAAATTAAATATGCCAAATTGAAGGGGAAGGATTTTGATGATGAAACGGTAGATTTGAATGAGTATGTGAATGTGATGGGCTGGAAGGCCAAGGGCAAGCGATTAGCGGTTGAGAAAGTAAAGGAGATTAATTTGCTTTCAGAAGAGCCACCCATGCAGCCACCGGTGCAGGAAGTAAAAGAGAAGCCTGTTAGTCGTACCCCTGAATTGCCTTTGCCACCGCCTGATTTTTCGATAGACCGTGAACGGCTGGAGCGCATCAAGGCCATCAAGGATGATTTAGACGAGATGGATATGCAAACCAAATTAGATTTTTAAAGGGAAGGAGCTTTCGAGCTCCTTTTTTGCTTTTTTCATTGATGAAACTTGCAACCAACCGTTGAAGCTTTTTGTTTGCCCAGACTCATTAGATGATCGTTTTCGTCTGTCCTATGCATTGAAGATTTATTTTTTTTAATGCATCAAGGAATGCGAAGGTGTTGGGCTCAAGGTGTAAATTTTTTGATTGCGAACCAAGACAAAAAAAGAATGGTAGCAAGAAAAAACTTGCTTGTTGATGGAGGGATGTAAGGAAGTCTTATTGCTCTGAAATTTCTTTTAACTTATCCAAGGCAAGGGGGTAGGTGTCATTAAAATAGTCCTGATATTCCTCAATGGTATCTATTTCGACCATGAGGGTTGTTGATCCGTTGTTTTCGCGGAAGGAATAATTTTCGTGTCCGCCGGTCCATTTTTCGACTTGTTCACCGCTGGTTATTTCGTTATCTCCATCCAGAACACCGTAGTGTTTAATAGAAACGAATAAGGCAGGTTGGTGTTCCACGATGGTAGAAACCATTCCTCCTTTTTTGCC
>JBILVQ010000195.1:0-5590 GCA_044370375.1 Bacteroidia bacterium | reverse complement strand
AATTTTCATTTCCTATCCAAACATTTCTGCCACAGTTATTATTAATGAGTAGAGTTGGTTGATGATTCGGTGTAATTGGGTTTCCATCGGTTACTTCAATGGATGCGTTGTTTCCGTCTGCTTTTAAAGACAGATGTGGTTGGTCAATGGAGCTTGCAGAAGGCCTGATAAAAATTGACGCATCAAAAAGATTGATTGTATTATTGCTTTGACCACAATAAATTGCTGAAGGAATTTGAAATGGTCCAGACTCAATCATACTTCGTTCACCAAAATGAAGCACTTTGGTTCCCGAAGAATCGGTAAAACCATTGATGCCCAAACTATCGCCAATCAATAAATTTCCTGAACTTATCTTTGTGTAATTATTGCTGAGCCTTAATTGTTCGCTATTATTACTCCTAAAAACCACATCCACACTATCCGTTGTTCCAATAAACTGTGTGGCCGGGTCGGTGCCTGCATTCCCGCTCATGCCCCAGTCTTGTCTTTCAGGTTCTTTTAAATTTACTTCGCCACGGTAGCGACAGTTGTTTTGGTCGTTAATAATCAAATTATAATCACCACCGCCTAAGTTACTAAGGTTGGTTGTAGTGCCAATGCTGTTTTCCTGCCATATCCATTCAAAGGTATAGGGTGCGGTCCCTCCACTAGCAACTGCATCTATTGTTCCGTTAAAACAATTGTAACAGCTTACATTAAAGTTGTTCGGGTAATTTGATTTGCTTATTTGTACGTCTATGGCTGTTGGTTCCGTAATGGTGACTTGAAGCGTTAAGGTATTGTCTGCATCATCGGTAATGTGTACCTCGTGAACTCCTGCTCTTAAATCTTCAGGAGTTGCCGAAAAACTGCCATTGTCAGCGTAAACAAAATGGGCTGAGTTAAAGACGCGATGCATCGCGTCTCTACCTATGATACCAATTTTTGCCTGCAAATTCATGATGTTTTGCTGCCACTAAGGCTACATCCGTTGGCATCGGTTAATACGAAGGAGTAAGTTCCTGCTGCAAGACTATCCCTTATTAACTCGGTATTATTATCGCCCCATACTACCTGATAGGAGGGAGTACCACCGCTGCTGTTTATTTTTATTGTGCCTAAGGTGCTGCCAAAATATTGCAGGTTGTATTCGCCAAATTGCGACACCTCTAAATTATAGCCCAAGGCCGGTGGTTGAATTAAGGTAGCACTTGCCTGTGCCGTTGCATTAGCGGCATCGGTTACGGTAACCGAGTAGGTGCCTGCAGTGAGATTTAACAGCGGATTGGCCGTTGAATTGTTATTCCAAACCAAAGTATAGGGTGCAGTTCCGCCGGTAATCAAAACATCAATTTCACCGTTGTTACCACCATTACAAGAAAGGTTATAATTACCCACATAGGTTTTGGGACGCAGTTCAATGCCAAGATTCCCCTGCGCATACGATAAATTGCCAACCATTACCATAAACAATATTACCCGTAGAGACGCGATGCCTCGCGTCTCCAATTTATTGCGCAGCAATAAATTGTTTAAATGGTACGCGAAATTTCGCGCCCCCAATTTATTGCGTAGCAATAAATTTACATCCACCCCGCATCCAAAAATTCCATTCCAATTATTATTTATCGATTTCCGTTTTGCGATTTGTTCCATAATACCAATTATTAAAATATAAAACGAAGTTACAACAATTTTCAATTCCTGCAAGTTTTTTGCCATGTTGTTTTTGTTAAGTTTTTAAATTGGTTTTTCTGACAGAAGGGAAAGATTTTGAAAGCACCCTACAATCAAATCCATCGAACAATACTAAATTTGCGATTCAAATTTATTCCCTTTACATGGAACCCTTGTTTCCTTCTACCATAAATTATCAAAAGTCCGTTAGCTGACCTTTGTTTTTTTCATCCCCCGGTCACCTACCTTTTTTTAACAGCTACATTCCCGCGCTTCGCCTTTAGGGGCTCTTTCTGAAAAATTCATATTTCCCTGAATTTCAATTTTTTAACATCTTTGTGTTGAAAGAACACGTCAGGCATGCAGCCCTTTCTTTAATTAATTCTTAAATTTGTGTTTATTAGCACTGTTTTAAAAAAGGAATGTTAATCACCCCCGTTACTGTTTTGGCCATTATTGTGGCCTATTTGCTTGGTTCCATACCAACCGCTGTTTGGGTAGGCAAACATTTTTACAAAATTGATGTTCGCGATTATGGCAGCGGCAATGCCGGAGCTACCAATACTTTCAGAGTCCTTGGCAAAAAAGCCGGCATCCCCGTTCTGTTGATCGATGTTCTCAAAGGCTGGCTGGCCGTTATGCTGGTTTATGTTTTTACCGAACCCGGACAAAACAGTGATGAATTGTTCCATTTGCAGTTGCGTTTAGGTGCTGCCGCCCTCATTGGTCATATCTTTCCTATTTGGGCCGGATTTAGGGGTGGAAAAGGCGTTGCTACCCTGTTGGGCATCATCATTGCCCTTAATCTTCAAGCGGCATTGCTTTCCATGGCCGTCTTCCTGCTGGTCTTAATGCTTACCCGTTACGTTTCCCTCAGTTCCATGATTGCTTCCCTCGCTTTTCCGGTTGGCGTAATGTTAATCATCAAATCCTCAACACCGGAAATGGTGATTTTTTCACTGCTCATTAGTCTCATCGTGGTCATCACCCACCAAAAAAATATTGAAAGGTTGTTTAGTAAAAAAGAATCACGGGTGAAATTTAAAAAGCCGGGCACCAACGGATTGGGGGAGATTCAACCCGATCGCGGCCGAAAAAATTAAATATGCCATTGCCAACGGGTAAACCTTCACCAAGCATCACCCTTTTTTCTCTCCAACAGATTTCACGACCCCCAAAGCGTCTGCTGTCGCTACTTGCTGCCCTGTCTTTTTTTCTCTTCCCTCTTTTTTCTTCTCTTCCCCTCCAGGCCCAAGATTCCTTTGGCTCAGAAAAAGAATTGAAAAGTCAGGCCGAAAAATTTTTTAAAGACGATGATTATGCCTCCGCGCTTTCCCTCTATTCGCAATTGCTGAGTCTTTATCCCAGCGATCCAAACTATAATTACAAGTTTGGTGTCTGTCTCCTTTATGCTACCGAAAACAAAGAGAAACCATTGAGTTATCTTATTTTCGGAGTTGGTAAAGAGGGTGTAGAGGATGAGGCTTATTACCACCTGGGAAGGGCATTCCATCTGAACTATCGCTTTGATGAAGCCATTGTTCAATATTCTTTATACAAAACCAAAGCCGGTGGTAAAGCAGCAGCAAAATTAGATGTCGACCGGCAAATAGCCATGTGCAATAACGGGAAATCTCTCTTGCGCAATGTAACCGATTTGGTGGTGATGGAAAGAAAGGAGATGAATGCTTCTGAGTATTTCAGGGCCTATGATCTGGGTGGCCTCGATGCTAAACTGGTGGTGAAACCCGATGATTTGGCCAGCTCCTACGATAAAAAGAAGAAGGAAAAATCTACCGTGGTGGTGCGCCAAACTTCTCAGGAAATTTATTACTCCAGCTACGGACCCGATGGTAAATCCGGTCGCGATATTTATAAAATTACCCGATTGCCCAATTTTCAATGGTCGAAGGAGGAAAATCTTGGAAGCGTTATCAATACGCCTTTTGATGAGGATTATCCCTACATTACCCCAGATGGAAAAACCCTGTATTTCAGTTCTAAAGGCCATAACAGCATGGGCGGTTATGATGTTTTTAAATCGGAATGGGATGAGCAAAGCAAAACCTGGTCGAAGCCTGTTAACCTCGATTTTGCCATCAACACACCCGATGATGATGTACAATATGTTACGGATCCCAATTCTGCATACGGCTTTTTCTCTTCCAAACGAAGTGTTCCGGAAGGGAAAATTACGGTTTATAAAATCAGAACAGAAAGAATTCCGCCTACCATTTCTGCCATCCGCGGACAGTTCAATTGTGATTTTAAACCACCTCAGTTCAAAGCAAGAATTTCTATCAAAAACCTCGAGAACGGAAAATTTGTAGGAACCATTGGTACCAACGAGAAAACTGGCGTTTACAGGGTGAATCTAAACAATGGTAACAAGTATGAATATACCGTTGAAAGCCCCGGATATGCACCCATCACCCAGGTGGTGGAAATTCCTACCATGACCGAACAACGACCTTTGCGTCAGGAAATTCAACTCAAAAAGGTAAATGGCGAAGATCAGGTGCAAATCATGACCTTCTTTGCCGATACCGCACAAGATGATGCTTCTGCCTTGGCAAGGGCCGAATGGTTGAAGGACAAAGCCATGCTTGATGTTAATGCAGACCAGGTTTTAACCGAAGGTTCTGGTTCCCCGGTAGCACAAAAAAAGGATTTGGGTCCCGACAGAAACGCCTACGTGGAAGCAGATTTTTCGAAACTTAAACTGGACAATAATCAGTTGCTGAAAATTGCCAAAGATGATGTTACAGAGGCACAAAAAGACCTTGATCAATTAGAAGAAAAAACCGAAAAAGCCTATGCACTGGCTGATCAAAAGAACAAACAAGCAGAGGAGAAAAATGCACAGGCCAAGCAGTATGAAAGTGAAGCAGACAAAATAGCAGCAGGTCCACTTAAAGAAGAAAAACAAGCAGCTGCCTTGAGTGCAGAAAAAGAGGCGAAACAACTTACCAATGAGGCCAGGGTGGCCATGTCTATTGCCCGCCAGTTAGAAGGCCAAACCAGAGAGGCCTCTACGGAATTGGATCAGGCAAAGAAGTATGAGGATGATTTGGCCAAGGCCATTCAGAGTGATTCAAAGGATGCGCTGAAAGCCTTGTCGGAGCAAGCAGCCAAAATTCAAGAAGAGAACAATGCACCTGAAAAGGAAAGCAGCACAGCCTCCAACGATATCAGCAACCGCGAATTGTTGATATCAAAAATGAAAGCCTCCAACCAAAAAACAGAAAAGGAAATTGATGAGTTGGAACAGGATCAGGTTAATTTAAGTGAATCCCTAAAGACGGTAAGCGATGAGCAGCAAAAGGCAGCCGTTCAGCAAGAGTTAAAAGAAATTGAGGCGCAAATAAAGGGCAAGCAAAAAAGTATTGCACAAAACAACGAAAAGGTTGTAAGCTACCAGAATGAAATCGATCAGGCCATTGCTGATGAACGATTGGCCAAGCAATTGAATGAGCAAATAGAGGCTGCTCCGGTGGCCAGCATTACTGCCTCCGACAAAGCAAAGATTGCAGAAAAGACGAACAACTTGGTTAGCACTTTGCCAACCGAAACCATGGCGGCTAATTCAACGGCTGTAGAAAAGACACAAGGTAACAATGCCACTGAAAACAAGGAGCAAGCGGTTGCAAAGACGAACAATGCCCAGGAAAAGCAGGTTGCCATAGCAGAGGAGAAAAAAGAACAGGGCAAGGAGGAAATTTCCGCACAAAATTCATCGGAATCAAAGACTGAAACAACGGTAGCTATTGCTCCGGTTGAAAATAAGAATAATACAACGGTAGAAAATCCGGTGCTTGCTGAACAACCAGCAAGTGTTGCCGGCAACGAAGGTTTAAACAAAACACCCGGTGTCCGTCAATTGGAAGAGGCTAATCTTGTCAATGCAAGAATTGATTCTCTCAGCAAGGCC
>JBILVQ010000040.1:0-19029 GCA_044370375.1 Bacteroidia bacterium | reverse complement strand
TTTGAACAATTAGTAAGCCCATTAACAGGAAAACTTTCGAAAGGGAAAGCTTTGTTTTCATTGGTTGATTATTTTGGTTTTTGGTTGGGATGTTAAAAATACAAATAAACGGTCAAAAAGTTTAAGACTAACCCAAGGCATTCTTTAGGTCGTTTAATAAATCTTTAACATCTTCGATTCCTACGCTTAGCCTTAAAAGGGAATCTACAACTCCTGCCTTTTCGCGTTCGGGTTTGGGAATGGATGCGTGGGTCATGGTGGCAGGATGTCCGATCAGTGATTCTACGCCACCCAATGATTCAGCCAAAGAAAAAACCTTGGTTGAAGAAGCCACTTTAAAGGCATCCTCCAACTTGTTTCCCTTTAAGGAAAAAGACATCATTCCACCGAAATTCCGCATTTGTTTTTTGGCAATGTCATGGTTGGGATGAGATTCGAAACCGGGCCAGTAAACTTTATCTACTTTGGGGTGATTGAGCAGAAAATGGGCCACTTCTACCCCGTTTAAACAATGTCGGTCCATGCGTACATGAAGGGTTTTTATCCCTCTTAGCACCAAAAAACTATCCATCGGACCGGGAGTGGCCCCGCAAGAATTATGGATAAAAGCCAATTGGTCGTAAAGAGATTTGTTAGAAGTAACCAAGGCTCCCATAACCACATCGCTATGTCCGCTTAAGTATTTGGTTACAGAATGCATAACGATATCGGCACCCAAAGAAATTGGATTTTGGAGGTATGGGGATGCAAAAGTGTTATCAACCGCAAAAATCAGATTGTTCTTTTTGGCAATGGCACCACAAGCTTCAATATCAACAATATTCATGGTTGGATTGGTTGGAGTCTCAATCCAGATCATTTTAGTATTGGCATTTACATAATTGTTGATGGTGGAAGCATCAAACAAATTGACAAAGTGAAACTTAATGCCAATGGGTTCGAATATTTTAGTAAAAATTCTGTAGGTACCTCCATAAAGGTCGTCTCCAGTAATCACCTCATCTCCGGGTTTAAGCAAACGGATAACCGCGTCTATGGCTCCCATTCCGCTAGAAAAGCAAAGGCCAAAATCTGCATTCTCGAGGTTAGCAATGCACTTTTCAAGAGCACTACGGGTTGGGTTTTTACCACGCGCATAGGCGTAACCCTTATGATTACCGGGCGATTCCTGAACGTAAGTTGAAGTTTGAAAAATAGGGGTCATGATGGCCCCTGTGGTTGGGTCGGGTTCCTGGCCTGCATGGATGGCGCGGGTTCCAAAGCCGTTGTATTCTGAATTTTCCAAGGTATTAATTTTAAGTTGCGAATTAACCTTAAATTTTCTTTAAGTCAAAGGATATCAAACAATTAATTAAGAACAATTGTTAGAAAAAAACACTTTGTATCATTTTTTGTTTAATCTTCTCACACCAACATTAAATAAAAAAAATGAAGGCACTTGCAGCAATTTTGGACGATGACTACAGCGAATTTCATTTGGGAGGTTCTTCCCAAACCCCTATGAGAGAAGATGCATTCATAATGGACGATGATTTAAAGATAGAACTCATAGAAAAAAAGTTTGGTGAAATCATGCATATTCTAGGTTTAGATTTGAACGATGACAGTTTAAAGGGAACCCCATTGAGGGTGGCTAAAATGTATGTAAAAGAAGCATTCCGGGGATTAAACCCAGGGAATAAACCAGCAGTAAAATTATTCGACAATAAGTTTCAGTACAAAGAGATGCTGGTAGAAAAAGACATCAGTATATTTTCGCATTGCGAACACCACTTTGTCCCTATCTTTGGTAAGGCACACGTTGCTTATTTTAGCTCCGGAAAAGTTATCGGCCTTTCGAAGATTAACAGAATTGTTGAGTATTACGCCAAAAGACCACAGGTACAAGAAAGACTAACCATTCAAATTGCAGAAGAACTGAAAGAAGCCATGCAAACTGAAGATGTTGCCGTTATCATTGATGCATATCACATGTGTGTATCATCAAGGGGAATAGGAGACACCAATAGTTCAACCATAACAAGTAGTTTCCACGGCAAATTCATTGATGATAAAATTAAAGAACAATTTTTCAGGCACACCGGTACTCCATTAAAAGGAATATTTGCTTAACTTTAGCATACCTTGAAAGAAAGTCTTAGCTTATTTTGGTTTAGAAGGGACTTGCGTTTAGATGACAATGCGGGTCTTTTCTATGCTTTAAAAGAGCAAAAAAATGTATTGCCTATTTTTATTTTCGACAGGGGAATTCTGGATGTATTGCCATCAAAAAAAGATGCCAGGGTTTGCTTTATCCATGAAAGGATTAGCGAATTGAAAAATGAGTTTAAGAAAGCTGGCAGTGACCTTTTGGTTTTATATGGATGGCCTGAAAAAATCTTCGGTCAATTAATGGATCAATATTCTTTGACTGCGGTATATTGTAATCACGATTATGAGCCTGAGGCCATTGCAAGGGATTTAAAAATCAAAAATCTCCTGGAATCGAAAAAAATAAAATTTGCCTCTTATAAGGATCAGGTTATTTTCGAAAAAAGTGAAGTTACAAAAGACGATGGTAAACCATACACGGTTTATACTCCATACATGAAAAAATGGAAATCGAAACTATCGGACTTTTACTTAAAAAAATATCCTGTTGAGCAATACCAGAAAAATCTTTCATTGGGATTGCGCGGTGAAATGCCCTCATTGGATGCAATGGGTTTTGAGCCATCGGAAATCTCCATCCCTCCAGCCATAATTCCTGAAAAAATTATTTCAGAATACACTGCCAACAGAGATTTTCCAGGTATCTCGGGCACCAGCCGACTTAGCGTTCACCTCAGATTTGGCACCATCAGCATTCGTAAATTAGTACAATGTGCTAAAAAGCTAAATGAAACCTGGCTCAATGAATTAATTTGGAGAGAATTTTACATGATGATATTGTATCATTTTCCTCACGTTACCTCCAAGGCCTTTAAACCCGATTATGATAAAATAAAATGGTCTGATAACGAAGAGCATTTTCGAAAGTGGTGTATGGGCGAGACGGGTTATCCGATTGTAGATGCAGGGATGCGAGAACTTAATGCCACCGGATTTATGCATAATAGGGTAAGAATGATAACTGCAAGTTTTTTGACCAAGCACTTGTTGATTGATTGGCGTTGGGGCGAGGCCTATTTTGCAAAAAAACTTCTTGATTTTGAATTATCCTCCAACAATGGTGGTTGGCAGTGGTCGGCCAGTTCCGGTTGTGATGCCGCTCCTTACTTCAGGATTTTTAATCCTTGGGAGCAAACCAAAAAATTTGATCCTGGGTTAAAGTACATCAGACAATGGATTCCCGCGTATGATGAGCTAACTTACACAAAGCCAATTGTTGACCACAAGTGGGCAAGAGAAAGGGTTTTAAAAGTTTACAAAGCTGCTTTGGAAAAAAGAGATTAGCGGTTCAAAGAGGCGGTAAAACAATAGATCAAAGCTCCCCTTCCATCTCCTGCTCCAATAAAGATTTAATTTCTGAAGCGGTTTTGAGATTTCTTTGTTGAAGTGCAAGCTCAACTCCGATTCGGGCCAAATCAGCGGCCTCCTTCAAATGATTTTCTTCAATCAAAGTAGCAATCAGCGGGTAATAAGCGGGCAAATAATCCGGAAACTGTTGAATTCCTTTTCTCCATAATTGCATTGCTTTTCGGAGGTCGCCTGACGCGCGGTACTCAATGGCAAGCGCATAAGCCGGGAACGGATCAGTAGGATCCTTTGCCAATAAATCTTCCAACAGAGCAATTCTTTCCAAAGAAGGATTTTTCATGCTATTCGGCTCCAGAAAACTGCTCTAAAAATTTAACATCGTTTTCAAAAAACAAACGCAAATCATTAACCCCATATAAAAGCATTGCAATTCTTTCGATTCCCATACCGAAAGCAAAGCCTGAAAACTCCTCTGGGTCAATGCCGCAATTTTGCAATACATTGGGATCAACCATTCCGCAACCTAATATTTCAACCCATTGGGTTCCTTTACAAATATTACAGCCATTCGTACAAAAAGGGCAAGAAACATCCATTTCTGCACTTGGCTCCGTAAAAGGGAAATAGGATGGTCTTAATCTTATTTGGGTTTGAGGTCCGAAAAGTTCTCTGGCAAAATACAAAAGGGTTTGTTTTAATTCTGCGAAAGAAACCCCTTTATCAATGTATAAAACTTCCACCTGATGAAATTGGCAATGGGCCCGAGCAGAAATGGCTTCGTTTCTAAAAACCCTACCAGGAGCAATGGTTCTGATGGGTGGTTTAGAAGACTCCATAACTCTAACCTGCACCGAAGAGGTGTGGGTTCGGAGTGCGAATTGGGTATCAATAAAAAAAGTATCCTGCATATCGCGGGCAGGGTGCTCAGGAGGAAAGTTCAGTGCGGAAAAATTATGCCAATCATCTTCAATTTCAGGGCCTTCGGTTATTACATAACCAATCTTCAGAAAAATATCATTGATTCTTTTGCGGGTAATGTTTAGCGGGTGCTTTGCTCCTAAAGGAAAATGATTGCCAGGTTTGGTTAAGTCATCCTTGTTTTCAGCATCCCCGATATTCAAAAAATTATTTTGGGCAATATTAAGTTTGTCCTGTGCTAAATTTTTGAGTTGATTCAAGGCCTGCCCCATATCTTTTCTTGCGGCGGGATCAACCGTTTTGAAGGCATCAAAAAGATTGGCCAGAATTCCTTTTTTGGAAAGAAATTTCAACCTGAACTCCTCAAGGGAGGCAGGGGAATCAATTTGGATGGATTCAATTTCTTGTGTATATTTTTCTATTTGCTCTTTCATTTTACTTTTCCTCCACAATTTCAATGGTAACGTACATTCTGACATTTGAAGCCGGTCGTTCACCTTTTTTTTCAACTTCCGCAATTCTGTCAATTACATCAAGACCTTCTATAACCTCACCAAAAACAGTGTATCCGCCATCGAGATGCGGAGCACCTCCCAAAAATTTATAGGCTTCAATTTGTGCAGCAGAAAACTTAAATGGCGGAATACCCGCTGCCTGTTTAGCCACCATGGCCTCGGCAATTTGAGAAAGTGCAATCAGGCTATCTTTGTTTTGCGAAGTTTGTGCTGCCACGAATCTACTTTTTAGATTTTGGTTCTCGGGCAGCATAATTAGTTTCATGAATAAAGACTGGCGGTTTTGCATATTTATTCTTGATTCTTGACTAATCAAATCCTGTTCGGTAAAAGTCCTACCTTGAACAATATAAAACTGACAGCCGGAAGAATTTTTTTCAGGGTTTACATCATCACCCAATCGCGCCGCAGAAAGGGCTCCTTTTTTGTGAAATAAAGAGGGATTGAATTCCGGAGGAAGCGTATAACCAATCTCGCCATTTCCAAGGGGCTGGGAGTCATTGGCTCTTTTAGAATTAGGATCCCCGCCTTGGATCATAAAATTTTTTATAACCCTGTGAAAAAGCAAGCTATCATAAAATCCTGTTGATGCTAGTTTGATGAAGTTATGCCGATGATTGGGTGTTTCTTTGTAAAGCTTCACTTTCATGGTTCCAAAGTCCGTTTTAATTACCACCAAAGTGTCTTTTGCTGCCCAGCCGGTTTGGGAAAACAAGAGAAAAGCCAATAAAAACAAAGGAAAAAACTGCCTAACACTGCAAAAATTAAAGGGTTTACCACCCAAAAAACTGCTTTTTTTCTTCATATCAGAACTTTTTTATAATTTTACGGCAACAGGGACCTGCAAAAAAAATCAATGCGCCTAAAATCGATTTCAAAAATACTGCTTCTTTCCATTGGAGCGATGGTGTTTTCAATATTATTTTCACCACTTACAGGTTGTAAAGACCCGGGGCCGGGAAAAGCCGTTATTACGGTATTAGATTCTCTCAAGCAGCCTATTTCAAATGCTAAAGTAGAATTAACCTCAAAAGACAATCAGCCTCCGGGAGATGTTTCTGATCTTCAAACAACTGATGTTAATGGTAACACCTACCATGAGTTTGAACTTGAAATGATTTTAAAAGTGAAAGTTGAAAAGATTGGCTATACGGCTCCCAACGAGAACATCCACATTATTCCGGATGAAACGGCCCAACTGACTGTAATAATGGATAAAAACTAAGCCAAGTTTTTTTCGCCAAAACCATCCTTCTGAAAATAATGGACAATGGCCTGTCTCATCAACAGGTTTTGCTGCATTGCTTTAATGTATGGTAATTTTTCGGTTGGTTTCCAATGGGGCCATTGGTCTTCATCACGGCCAATAAATTCATAGTAGCCATAAGGTTCGAGCAAGGTGCAAATGGCAATGTGCAGGACGTCTAGTTTTTGATCCTTTGAAAACCGCCTGAATCCCAAACCCAACTCCTGCACACCAATTAAAAAAAGCACAGCATCTATTTCAAGTCTTTCTCCAAAAGGTTGAGAAATTTCGTCTAAAACCTTGTTCCATTGTGCCTCAAAATCGGGGTCCATAACTTCTTCTTACTGATTGTTTTTAACTGCTTCAACCCCCGGAAGTGAACCAGACTCAATGTATTCCAATAGTGCACCTCCACCGGTTGAAACATAACTAACCTGGTCAGCCAAATGGTATTGATTAATAGCAGCCACAGAATCGCCTCCACCAATTAAAGAATAGCTTCCATTTTTTGTTGCTTCAGCAATGGCCAGTGCCATTTGTTTGGTGCCCATTTCGAACGAGGGCATTTCAAAAACACCCATGGGTCCGTTCCAGAGGATTGTATTGGCCCCTAAAATAACTTTTCGGAAAGCTTCTGCTGATGCAGGTCCTATGTCCATTCCCATCCATCCATCAGGAATTTCACCAACGGCTGTTATTGCTGTTGCCGCATCATTTGAAAAATTATCGGCAATCACGGTATCCACAGGCAAATGCAACTTTACATTTTTTTGCTTCGCCATTTCAATTATTTCATGCACCAAATCCATTTTGTCTTCTTCAACGAGGGATTTTCCAATTTTCCCACCCATGGCTTTTGCAAAAGTGTACATCATTCCGCCTCCAATGATGAGGTGATCGATTTTATCCATCAATTGTTTGATGATTAAAATTTTTCCTGACACTTTCGAGCCACCCATGATGGCGCAAAAGGGTTTTTCTGCACTATTTAACACTTTGTCAATGCTCGATAATTCACCATTCATTACAAACCCGAAACCACAGGCACCTTTGAACTCTCCTGCAATTACCGCGGTAGAAGCATGAGCACGGTGAGCGGTTCCAAAAGCATCATTGATATAATAATTTCCAAGGGAAGCTAGTTTTTTGGCAAAACCCAAATCCCCGCCTTCTTCCTCTTTGTAGAAACGAAGATTTTCCAACAACAAAACCTCGCCCGGTTTCAAGGATGAAGCAAGCGAAATAGCAGACTGTCCAATGCAATCATCTGCAAATTGAACCTTCAATTTTAATAAATCTGATAAATGGTTAACAATATGGACCAAAGAATTTTTTTTGTCAGGACCATTCTTGGGTCTTCCAAGGTGAGACATAAGAATTGCACTTCCACCATTGTCAATAATTTTATGAATCGTAGGTATGGCGGCTCTGATGCGTGTATCATCGGTAATATCAAACTGATCATTGAGGGGCACATTAAAATCCACCCGTACCAAAACCTTCTTTTGAGAAAAATTAATCTTGTCCATTTGAAAAAAATTGAGTTGCAAAAATAAGGCAAAAAAAAAGAACGGGGCCTTTTAAACCCCGTTCTTTTCAATTAAATGAATTACTAATTATTCCAGAATGATTCTTCTGGTGATTACATTTTCATTGGTAACAATTCTGATCATGTAAACGCCTTTTGACAGCTGAGAATAGTCATAAGCACGTTTTACAGAACCTGAAACATTTCCGAGGTAATCTTCAGCAATAACCTGACCATTAACATTCAATAGGGAAATGTTTACATTTTGGTTGGTAGTACTGCTGAAAGTAAGGGCAAACTGACCATTGCTTGGATTTGGAGCAATGCTTAAGCTTTGACCTTCAGGCAATTCTTCAACACCTGTACCCAGAACAGTTACTACCTGATTAATGGTAATTGAACCACAATCGTTGAAAACAGTTAAGGTTACAGTATAAACACCATCTTCCAAATAAGTATGTGTAGGGTTGGTGTTGTTGCTCCAAGCCGTGTTATCTCCGAAATTCCATTGAGATGAAACATAGTCGGTAGAGGTGTTTGTAAAGGTTACCACACCGCCAACGTTAGCGTTAAAGGTAAAGGAGGCTGTTGGCAAAGGATTAACAATTACAGGAACCAATGAAGAAGTTGCTGTACAGCCATTAGCGTCAGAAACTGTCACAAAATAATTACCGGTGGTAGTCACCTCAATAGATTCTGTAGTTTCTCCCGTGTTCCAAGTATTACCTGAAATACTGCTAGACAACAGGGTTACAGACTCACCTTCACAGATAATGGTTGGACCTCCAACAATAATGAAAGGTGTGCTTGCAGAACCCGCTGTAATCGTTACAGAAGGAGAAGTTGCAGAACATCCGTTGGTACCGGTGATGGTTACAAAATAAACACCTGGAGCACTAACTGTGATGGTTTGGGTAGTGGCACCATTTGACCATGCAAAACCGGCAGCACCGGGGTTTGCAGTTAAATCAACCGTGCTACCATTACAAATAGAAAGCGGACCGCTGGAAGAAATAGATGGAGTTGAAACAGTGTCAACGGTTATTGCAATTACGCTGGAAGTTGCTGAACAATTGTTTGCATCTGTAACAACGGTTGAGTAATTACCACTTGCGTTAACCACAATGGCGGATGTTGTTTCACCGTTGCTCCAAACATTTCCGGTAGCAATAGAAGAAGTAATGGTTACGGAACCACCCTGACAAAATTGAGTTGCTCCATTGGTAGAAATGTTAACAACAGGCAGCGCATTTACAACAACGGTAACCGGCTGTGAAGTTGCAGAGCACCCGTTGGCGTCCACTGTGGTTACAACATATGAGCCTGAAACCAAAACATCAATAGATTGTGTGGTTTCAGTTGAGCTCCAGGAGTAACCATTGGCAGTTGAAGACGATAGTGTAACTGAACCTCCTTGACAGAAAGTTGTTGCACCGGATGGCGTAATTACCGGAGTAGCAGGCGCAGGGAAGAAGTTAACCACAGTTGTGTCAGAGTAAACAGAACAACCATTGGCATAGGTTACCATACAAGAATAACTTCCGGCAGTGGTTGCAGTAATGGTTTGTGTTGTTTCTGCTGTTGACCACATATAAGTATCTGCAGTCGTTACATCCAAGTTAAGAGAACCTCCGCCACAAATATTTACATTTCCGGCAGGAGATATTACAGGTACAGGAGCAGGAAGCTCTGTTACGCAAATCTGATTTGAAACAGCAGTACAAGAATTTACATCTGTAAATACCACATCATAGCAAGCAGCGGATGAACCTACGGTAATGGTTTGTGTATTTTCACCATTAGACCAGAAAAGGTCACCAGCAACATCAGAAGTAATGGAAATGGATCCACCCTCACAAATACTGGTTGATGCATTTGCGGTGATAATTGGTGCAACAGGATTTGTATTAACCACTACCGCTGTAGGAGCAGAAGATGAAGAACAACCATTTGAATCGGTTACCATCACCTGGTAACTACCTGATGCATTGGCAATGATGGAAGGGGTTGTTTCCATTCCCGGCATCCACAAAATGGTATCATTGCTTGTCACCGAAAGAGCTACAGAACCTCCAGCGCAGAAAGTTGTAGGACCAGCAGCAACGATTACCGGCACAGCAGGTAAAGCATAAGTCATAACGTTGGTTGTATCGCTCAAAGAAGAACAACCGGAAGCATCGGTGTATGCGATTGAGAAATCACCACCTGTTAATACTGTAATAATGTCTGCTGTAACGCCATTGCTCCAAGTAACGCCAGAAACATCGCTCATTAGCATTACAGAGTCACCCTGACAGAAGGCAACAGGTCCAGAAGCAGTAATAATAGGCACAACCGGAGTAAAGGTTAAATCGAGGGTAAAGTCCCCAACAGCACCGCCAAAGCCTTGAACCAGGATGTAGTAATTCACTCCGGCAACCGTTGTTACACTGGTCTGAGAAGCACCAGCACAGAAATCATCATTACCGTTTTCACACACAAGGTTATTGCAATCGCCTGAGTAAATATTTATTTTACTATCGTAGTTGGTACCTGCACAAAGGCTGGCAACAACATCTTCCCCATTTCCAACAAATGAATACCAGATACCGGGGGCCGTAACAGCGGTAACACATAATCCGGCAGCCGGATCAGCAGTTGCTTGTAGCGTAGAACCGGTAATGGTTCCAGTGGTACAGGTAATAGGAATTGCATTAGCGCAATCATCGTTTGCAGGTGGTGGAGGCAGGTCGTGAACACAAACGTTAAAAGACAAATTACCTGAAGTGGCAAACCAGTGGTAAACTCTGAAGTAATAAGTATTTCCAACCACAAGACCGTTTAGGAAAGCAATTTCAAGACCTCCACCAAAAGTTACATCAACACAAGCCAGGGAAGTTCCACCGCAAGCATCGAAAACTTGAAGAACGCCATCGTAAATATCAATTCCCTGCAGTTCAACAACAGGATTGGTGGTGGTGGCTACGAAAGAGTACCAAACATCATCATTCGCTGTTCCAGTACAACCTGCTTGTGATTGTGTAGCAAGGAAATTAGAACCCAGTGTAGGATTACAATCTAAAGTCTGAGTAAGCATAATTGCATTGGCGCAATCATCATTAACAGGAGGAAGAGGTAAATCATGAACACAAACGGTAAAGGAGTTATCTGCAGGAATACCTAAATCCCAGTCATAAACACGGAAGAAATAAGTATTACCAATGGTTAAACCTGTGAGAAGAGCAGACTCAAGTCCTCCTGTGGCTGTTGCATCTACGCAGCCTAAAGAGTTTCCACCACAAGCATCAAATGTTTCGATTACTGCATCAAAAACTCCTGCACCCTGAACATCAATTACAGGGTTTACGGAGGTTGCTACGAAAGAAAACCAAACATCATCGTTGGCAGTACCTTGACAGCCGTTAAGGGACTGAGTAGCATTGGCAACAGAATCAGTAACGTTTATGCAGGTTGCGTTTTGGGTTAAAGACATGGCGGTAGCACATTCATCATTATCGGCCACAACCAAAGTAACACAACTTAAATTAGCCACGTAATTATTTCTTCCGCTTCCGCAAGGGTATCCGTTAAACACGTCGGGTGAAACAAAAACCCACCAAGTGCCCGGAGCTAGGTTATCAACAGTGATGGCCTGTCCACACTCCGTGAAGGTTTGGGTTAAATTAAAAAACTGAGGGGTTCCACAACCTTGAGAGGCATCAACAAATCCAATTAATGCAGGGAAATCAGCATCAACGGTCCAGGTAACAGTACTAGGTTGGGTTAAAGTAAACTCAAACCAATCTGTATCCCTTGTTCCTCCGCTTGCCCAAGAAGTTCCACAAACAGTTTCACCACAAGCCAAGGGCACATAAGCAGGAGTTGACATGTTACAACCACCATTGGCGTCAGCACCGCAAGCCTCGTTTTCGGTTAAGGCACCAACCGGGCAAGTTGTATTTGGACAAGGAACAGGTAATGTAGTAAATAAAATTGAAGGGGAAAATCCACTGGTTGATCCAGCACCACATTCGGTTTCAATTTGAACTTCATATTGAGAATCTGGCAACAAGCCAGAGAAAGAAACATTACTTACCAAGGTGTTGATTGGAGCAGTCCAGGTTGGAACCGTGGTTGGGTCAGTTACCAACTTATAACGAACATTATAAGAAGAAGCTGTAGCAACGTCACTCCAATCGATATCCGCACCGGTATCTGTAGTGTTCGTAATAAGAATGCCTCCAGGATAAGCACATGCCGGTGGAGGAATAACGTTTATTGTATAATCTTCAACCTCACCAAAGTCTGCAATTCCGCATGGAAGCAAATCGCCGGTGTAGGCAATTCTAATCCTCATGCGTGTTGCACCCAAGAGTGCAGTTGCAGGAACATCCACCAATCCTGAATAAGGACCAACACTAGGCGTATTGATAATGGTTACGGTTTCACCAAGATCATCGAAATCACCATCTTGGTTCCAGTCAACCCAAACACCACACTGGTCATCCGGCCAATCGAGTGTACCATTGGTTACGGTGATTGGATAAAACTGTCCTTGGGCCAGATCGGTTGAAAGGGCCATATAATCAGAATAACCTCCTGAAAGGCCACATCCCGTAGGATTTGTTAAGGTATTTAAAGCTACATCAGCAATATACTCATCGCAAGTAATAGCACCGGCGGGGCATACAAGAGCATTGTAAACACAAATATCGAAACCTGTGGTTGCAGGAATACCCAAACCAAAATCGTAAACTCTTACATAATAAGTATTTCCGATAGTAAGGCCAGGCAGGTAAGCAGATTCTGTTTCACCTGCTAAAGTGAAATCTGTACAACCCAAACTATTTCCACCACAAGCATCAAAAACTTCCACCACTGCATCAAAGGAGGCTGATCCGGTAACATCTACCGAAACATTGGCAGTAGTGGCAACAAAAGAAAACCAAACATCATCATTGGCAGTTCCAACACAACCATTCAAAGAGATGGTTGCGTTATCAACGTTAGCAGCAGTAGTTACACAAGTTGTGTTTTGGGTAAGGGCAATGGCATTCGCGCATTCGTCATTAGCTGCCACCGCTAGCGGGGTACACTGCAAAGTAGCTACATATCGGTTTTTTCCGGTGCCACAAGCGTATCCTGTAAACACATTTGGAGAAACAAATACCCACCAGGTACCGGCAGGTAAATTATCGGTAGTTACAGCTTGTCCACACTCCGTTAAGGACTGGGATAGGTTAAAGAAAACAGGATTGGTGCAGCCTTGGGAAGCATTAACAAAACCAATTAAAGAAGTAAACTCTGCATCTACTGTCCAAGTAACGGTACTAGGTTGGGTTAAAGTAAATTCAAACCAATCTGTATCTCTTGTTCCTCCGGTTGCCCAAGAAGTTCCGCAAAAAGTTTCACCACAAGCCAAAGGCACATAAGCAGGTGTAGGCATGTTGCAACCACCATTGTTATCTGTCCCACAAGTTTCATTTTCTGTAATAGCTCCTACAGGGCAATCAGTAGCAACACACCCAGTAAAGAATTGTGCGGAAAAAGTAAAACCTGATAAACTTCCTGAACAATCAGCATCTACCTGCCACTCATAAAGAGAAGTAGGTGCTAATGTATTTATTGGAAGCTCAGATAATGTGGTGCTTATTGGGTTGGCCCAAGTTGAAACCGTAGTAGGGTCAGATACCAACTTATAACGAACCAAATATCCACCGGTAGCGGTTGAAATATCGTCCCAATCTAACAAAGCATTAGAAGAAGTTACATTCAGGGCATTCAAGCCGGTTGCCAACAAACAACTTGGAGCTGGCTGAACATTAACGGTATAATCTTCTACCTCACCGTAAGTTGCATTTCCGCAGGCAGAGAGATTCCCTGTCCACATGATTCTTATTCTCATGCGTGTTTGGCCAAGTAGCGAAGAGGAAGGAGGTTGGATAACCCCAGTAAAGGGTCCGGCACTTGGGTTTGTTAAAACAGGAATGGTTTCATCAGCATCATCGAAATCTCCATCCTGATTCCAGTCAACCCAAACCCCGCATTTATCTTGGAAATAGGAAGGTGGACCATTTAGAATGGTAAACGGATAATCTGTTTGTTGCATCATATCGATGGAAAGGGCGGTGTAATTAGTATACCCACCAGCTCCACAACCGCTAGGGTTTGAGAAGTTTCCGATTTGAACATCCGAAACAAATTCGTCACATTGATCAGAACCTGCAGCACAATACTGCGCAAAAGAATTACTGCTTCCAATGGATAACACCATCAAAAAAGCGAGCAAATACCTGTTGAATAAATTTTTCATCATTTCTTTTTTTAGGGGGTTATTTAGTCAATGCCTCAACGTTCTTATCCATTTCCTGAAGTTTTTTCTCCACTTCTTCCTTGGATAATCCTTGGCTTAACAGATGATTTTTTGTTTTTTCTCTTTTGATGACCCAATCAGCTTTCACCATTTCTGCGTAGCTCATTGCATTAGATTTCGAAGCTGATGTAGGGTTGGTTGAAGTTGATTCAGGAGCCTTGTTGGATAATGAAACCTGACTCCCTTTTGGGGCTTTATTGTTTGACTGATTGTTTTTTGGTGTACGGGCTTCCTTTCTATCTTTTTCTTTATTATCAGCAGTTGAAGACAAATTCTTGTTAGCATTGTTTCCCGAGCGAGAGCTATTGACTGCTGTGGGTTGCTTCGAGGCATTGGCAGGTTGCACTTTTTTAGCTGGAGCTTGTTTGTTGCTAAGCGACTGTTGCTTACTTTTTTTGGGTTGAACCCCTCTTTGGGAAACTTCCTTCTTGTCTGTTTTTCCGCTTGCATTTTTCGACTGAGCCATGGTTTGGGAAGGAAGAATGCAAAATATTCCCAGAAGGAATACCAACATCCCCAGGCCGGTCAAAAACCGATTGATTGGGTTGATTTGTTTCATGATAGAAAAGTGTAAGGTTTCATTTTGTTGGCCTAAAAGTAGTCAGATTTTGTTAAAATCCTAAATCCGTCCAGAACAAAAAATCATTTTTTTTGTTTAGGAGCCTCAAAAAAAAACCTAAAAACTGAAAATCAGAATGTTGCGCTTACAATAATTCGGGTTTCTCCCCTCTTTACCTCCAATTGAACCTTTTCGCCTTTATTGTATTTGGAAAGCATCCCCATGTAGGTTTTCATGTTCAGGATTTCCGTTTGGTCCATTTTAAGGATAATGTCGCCACGCATCAAACCTGCCTTCTTGGCCGGTTTTCCTTCCGAGACGCCATCCAGGCGCAAACCCGGGCCTTCGAAAGTATAATCAGGCATTACCCCAAGGGTAACTTTGAAATTTCTGGATTGAATTTGATTATTTCTGGTAGCTTGGAAGGTAAGTGGCTTTGTTTGAATGTTGTTGCATAAAACGCGCATAAAATCGAGAATTTCGATCATTCCTTCATAGTTGATCAAAGCTTCATCATCCGTAGGTTTATGGTATTCTGGGTGTTGTCCGGAAAAAAAGTGAAGTACAGGGATATTTTTAAAATAAAAAGATGCATGATCGGAAGGTCCAACCCCTGAGCTATCATAAACCACTTTATAGTTTTTTAAATCAACGGCCTGAACCATTTCAGGCAATCCAACAGCGGTACCAATGCCGTAAATCATCAGTTTTTTTTCTGAAGGGTTTACCCTGCCAACCATGTCCATGTTCAACATTATTTTGCATTCCTCCGGTCGGTTGAATTTTCTTTCAATTTTATTTATTGAGGGTTGATCATTAAGTAAAAAATCAGCAAAGGCTTTTGAACCAAACAAGCCATTTTCCTCACCTGAGAAGGCCACGAAATAGAAGTTTACCTCCTCCATCAAATTATTTTGGGAATAATATCTAGCCAATTCAAGCATGGCCGCGACACCTGAGGCATTATCATCGGCTCCGTTATGGATTTGTCCCTTGGCCTCAGGGTCCATGCTGTTACCATCATGCCCTAAGCCTAAATGGTCATAATGTGCACCTATGACAATGGTTTCCTTTTTTCCATTGTCTAGAAAAGCTGCCACGTTAATTCCTTGAAGGGAGATTTTGGAAGAGTCAGAACCTCCATGTGGATCAGGGGAGAACTTAAAGGAAAAATTCTGGCGGTATGGAGACAAACCTAAAAACTTCAATTCCTGAAAAATATATTCAGCGGCTACCTCTGCTCCTTTCGTTCCTGTTCCGCGGCCTTCGAGCGCATCGGATGCAAGAAATGAAATATGTTTTTTCAACAGGGCCTGACTAAAATTTTGAGCATTTAGAATGGTCCCCCACAACAAAAAAAGAAATAGGGAAATGTTTAGTTTTTTCATCATCATTAATCTTTCCATTCAGCAATAAACAAATTTGTATCCCTTGTTCCGTGGTTATTTCTGTTGCTTCCAAACACAATGTATTTACCGTCGGGAGAGAACATAGGAAAAGAATTAAAGTTACTTTGGGTGGTAATTTGTTCCAATCCACTACCGTCCAAATTGATCATATACAATTGAAAGTCATAGCCCCTTGATGAATGATGATTAGATGAAAAAATAATTTTCTTTCCTGAGGGGTGAAAAAATGGTGCCCAACTTGCTTTGCCCAAATGTGTTAATTTTTTCAGTCCGGTACCATCTGCATTTATTACGTATAAGTCCATGGCAGTTGGAGCCACCAGACCCTCTTTCAACAAACTAATATATTCATTTTTCTCCGTTTCATTGGCAGGTCTTGATGCTCTGAAAATAATTTGTTTGCTATCAGGGGAAAAAAAAGCACCACCATCATAGCCCAAATCAAAAGTTAATTGTTTGAGATTTTTTCCATCAATGTCCATGGTCCACAGTTCTAAATCTCCTGAACGAGTACTCGTGAAAACAATTTTTTTACCATCCGGCGATACGGTTGCTTCAGCATCATATCCGGGTTGATTGGTTAGTTGTCTTTTTATTTTTCCATTTTTATCCGCTATAAAAATGTCGTAGGAATCAAAAACCTGCCACAGGTATTTTTTGTCATCCCGAGGTGCCGGAGGAGGTGGGCACGGGTCTCCGCTTATGTGTGTAGATGCATACAAGATTTCCTGATCACCGGGCAAATAATAAGCACAGGTGGTTCGTCCTTTACCGTTACTTAATGCATGGGGTTTATAGGTTGAATCTTTGGCAGCCTCCTCAATGTTCATCCAAAAAATCTGGTCGCATTTAAGTCCCCAGGCTGGATTGTTACTTTGAAAAGCAATTTCTTTTCCATTGAATGAAAAATAGCCTTCTGCATTGTCGCCACCAAAAGTTAATTGGCGAATATTTACCAAGTGGGAAGATTCCGCAACCTGGGCTAAAACAGTACTGTGGATGAGGGTGAGGATGGACAGACCACAGAGGAAGAACTTAAAAAATAATTTTGCTTTGCACATGATGCAATTTTCGCCAATATTTAAGGAATAAGCAAAAGAATTCTAAAAATTGGTCATAATAAAATTATTGTGTGGATTGGGAGACAAAAACATCTGTTGAAATACCCGCCCAATTGGCAACACCCCAAAAAACGAATTGATGGAAAAAGAATTCAACCAATAGAGGCTGGTAAAAAAAGTAGTTTAGTATTTATATCTTTGTTCAAAAACTACTTCATGAAAAAACTACTACTTATTATTTTAATTGCCTTTGGACTCCAACCAGGAAAGGCCCAGGTAATTACGCAATCTGACTTCCCTTTTTTAGGAGATATTTGGGTTGAATACATTGACAACCTTCCTTCCGGATTTAGTGTATCACCCTCGGGCTTTGGTCAGGTATGGGATTTCTCCACCTTGTATAATGTGAATGATACCGGCGGATTTTTGTTTAATGCGCCAAGTGCTGTTCCAAACAATTGGGACCAATATTTTCCAGGGGCACATTATTCCTTTTTTCTGCAGGATACTGATTCAACTTGTTTGTTTTTCAAAAATACGGTAAGCGGATTTTTTCTTGATGGTATTGCCAGCAATGATGATTCTCTATCTCCAAATGGATTGAATTACTTTGACTATCAGCCGGATTTTATGTTTTTCCCGGCACCATTTCAGTATGGAGACACCTTGGTTCATAACGCAAGATACATTTTGCATGATACCATTAGTGGCTATCCGGTTTTGTTTTCTTTCACACTTAAGCAAGAATTTTATGGTGAAGGAGCAGGCTCCCTTACAACTCCCCTTTGGAACTATCCGGCGGTTTTAAGAATGAAGACTTTTACTACTTCCTTCGATTCCACCTTTATTGACTCTAATGATGGAAACGGATACATTCTTTCCAGCGATAATGGCCCCTATGATACCACGATTACTTACCAGTTTTTAAAAGATGGACCATGGATGTTGGTAGCTACGATGGACGAAGATCCTGCCAGTGGTGATATCATCCGAGCCAGCTATTATCAATCTTATCTGATCAACAACCTGGAGGAAAAGGGAAACACATCTCTACAAATTTTCCCTAACCCTGTTAATCAAAATGAAACACTTCAGTTTAACAGCGATGAGGTTGGTCAGTTAGTATTCGTTGATGTAAGTGGAAAGGTTGCATTACAAACCAATCTAAGAAAAGGCGTAAATATCCTCTCTATGCAAGGGATTTCTGCCGGTATTTACCACTATCAATTTTTTGGTCAAGAAAAAAATATTGCGAATGGAAAGATTATTGTTACAAAATAATTTGCTTGAGGTAATTCAATAAAAAAAGGCGGACAATGTCCGCCTTTTTTATTTTGGTTCAGTCAAATTTTATTCAACGGTTACACTTTTAGCCAAGTTACGTGGTTGATCAACATTGCATCCCCTCATTACAGCAATATGATAAGACAATAACTGAAGTGGAATTACAGAAATTAAAGGAATTAAAGTATCATCTACTTCAGGTACCTCAATTACATAATCTGCCAATCCTTTTACTTGTTCATCACCTTCAGTAACCACTGCAATAATGGTTCCTTTTCTTGCCTTCACCTCTTGGATATTACTAACCACTTTCTCATAAGAGGCACCTTTGGTAGCAATTACCACAACCGGCATTTCCTCATCAATAAGGGCAATTGGGCCATGTTTCATTTCGGCAGCCGGATAACCTTCTGCATGAATGTAAGAAATCTCTTTTAACTTCAAAGCACCTTCAAGGGCAACAGGAAAAGAATAACCTCTTCCAAGGTAAAGGAAGTTCTTAGCATCCTTAAACATTTCGGCAATTTGATACACCTTATCGTTGGTTTTCAATACCCTTTCTACCAATTCAGGGATAGAAGAAAGTTCATTGATTAATTGCTGAAATCTGGATTTCTTTAATGTTCCCTTATTCTGGGCAATTGATAAGGCGATTAAAGTTAGAACGGTTACTTGGGCGGTAAAGGCCTTGGTACTGG
>JBILVQ010000039.1:0-19075 GCA_044370375.1 Bacteroidia bacterium | reverse complement strand
AACGGAGTTTGCCTCCATCAAGCCGGGGGATGTTGTGGTTGACCTTGGATCCGGTGCAGGAAACGATTGTTTTGTGGCAAGACATGAAACAGGAGCAGATGGCAGGGTCATCGGCATTGATTTTACGCCTGCCATGATCGAAAAGGCAAAACATAATGCCGAGAAATTAGGCTTTTCGAATGTGGAGTTTCGTTTGGGCGATATTGAAAGTCTGCCGCTGAGCGCCAAAATGGCTGACGTGGTGGTAAGCAATTGTGTGCTGAATTTGGTACCCGATAAAACAAAAGCTTTTGCAGAGATTTTTAGGGTACTAAAAGCAGGCGGACATTTCAGTATTTCAGATATTGTGTTGGATGGAAGCATTCCGGAAAAAATAAGAACTGCAGCAGAGATGTATGCCGGCTGTGTTTCCGGGGCCATGCAAAGAAATGAGTATTTGAAAATTATTCAGGATTTAGGCTTTGAACACATTACCATTCAAAAGTCAAAACCCATTGTTATTCCTGATGATATTTTGAAAATGTACTTGTTGAGCGAAGAAGAATTGGCTGCGTTTAAGCGTAATCCATCGCCTATCAATAGCATCACTGTTTTTGCAAGAAAACCCAAGTGCTGCGGTCCCGAAAGTTCTTGCTGTAACTAATTAAACCTATGAATAAGCGTCTTTCCTTTCTTGATCGTTATTTAACGCTTTGGATTTTTTTGGCCATGGCAGCGGGGTTGGCTGCCGGTAAATTTCTTCCGTTTCTTCCTGAGCTCATCGGAAAATTTACCTACGGTACCACCAACATTGCTTTGGCGTTTGGTTTGATTTTGATGATGATTCCACCCTTGGCAAAAGTTGATTATTCATTGGTGCCCGGACTGTTAAACGATAGTAAACGAATCTTGCCTCTCTTTGCTATTATTTGGATTTTGGGTCCTTTCCTGTTGTTTTTTCTTGGATTAATTTTCGTTGGTCATCAGCCTGAATATTTGAGCGGACTCATTCTTATTGGCATTGCGCCTTGCATTGCCATGGTGATTGTGTGGATTGATTTGGCAGGCGGAAACCGAGAATTGGCGGCAGGTTTGGTAGGTGTTAATAGTATTTTGCAGGTGCTTTTGTATAGTTTTTACGCATGGTTTTTTCATGCGGTAATGCTTCCACTTTTTGGTGCCGATAAGCTATTGGTTGAAATATCGGTACTGGAAATTGCTAAAACAGTGGGCATTTATCTTGGTCTTCCTTTTTTATTTGGAATCCTTATACAGAAGGGTCTTAGCAGCTGGAAAGGGTCCGATTGGTATAAGCATCATTTTTTGCCCAGATTTTCGCCATTAACGCTTTTCGCGCTGTTATTCACCATTTTTGTAATGTTTAGTCTTAAAGGCGAAATGATTCTCGATATCCCATTCGATGTATTAAAAATCGCCCTGCCACTTTCTTTGTATTTTATCATCATGTTCTTTTTTACTTATTGGCTAATGAAGCGAAGGGGAGCCGATTACAAAAGCAATGTGGCAGCCTCGTTTACGGCAGCCGGCAATAATTTTGAATTGGCGATCGCTGTTGCCATTGGTATTTTTGGCGTGCAATCTGGCCAGGCATTTGCAGGTGTGGTGGGCCCTCTTGTTGAGGTTCCGGTATTGCTCGCCCTTGTAAAGGTGGTGCTGCGCTTAAAAGAAAACTATTCATCTTGACAGGATAAAGGACTTGTTTGGCGCTTGGGATTTTTGCTTTCCCTTTACACGCTGGGGTTTTTAGCCGGAAAATTATATCTTTGCGGCCCGAAAACAGGTGCATTTTGGCGTATCAATCATTTTCTAATTTAAATCAGCATTTCGAGGAGGTTGCCAAACAACCGGCTTTGTTTGAAGCCGATGGATTTAATTTCATTAAGTTGGTTCAACATGCCTTGTCTTATGCCGACAGTGGTTTTAAGAACAAGTTGGTGAAGAACCATTTTCGTTCATCACTTTTTTCCCATTTGCTTCGTCACCAATTGATGAGCATGCTGAAAAAAGGAACCCGTAATTTTAAAATTGATTTCAGGGATATTTTGATTTATGAATTCGGGCGTGAAAGATACGATGAACAAGACCATGCTGTTTCCATGTATTTTCATAAGTGGAAGGCATTGTTCGGTCGCGATAAAGTCCATATACTGCAAAGGAGTAATTTAAAAATTTTACCTGATTTCGACTTTGCGGTTCAAGAACTTCGGAGTCGATTCAATAATGGTTCGATAAGTCAGCGCGGAAAGAAAATGCTTGCAGCCTTGCACAAGGTAGCAGTTCAAATGGAACAATCAGAGAAATTCTCATCCATCGAAATGGAATATGTGACTTCTTCCTTTCATGTATTTTTTGAGGATTTCAAGTTATTTGATGCTCTTTTTGCGCATCATCCTCCCAAAGTAATGATGATGATTTGTCATTATCACAATGAAGGTTTAATGGCTGCTGCAAGGGTCAATGGAGTAAAGTTAATAGAATTACAACATGGCCTAATTGCACGCAATGATTTGTACTATGCTTACCCGGCTTTTGTAAAAGATTTCGCTGCCAAATCCTTTTTTCCCGATCAGTTGTTTTTATATGGCAGCTATTGGAAAAAGGTGGTGATGAGTGGCTATGAGCATGAGGGTGGCAATTTGTTTATTGCAGGTGATTACACTTATTCAAAGGCAAGTCCAACAGGAAGTATTCCCGATATTCAACAAAAACCAAACAGAATTTTTGTAGGCGCACAAAAGAACATGGCCGATTATTATGTTCCCTACCTTCAGGAGATGGCCGGTGTTGTCCTTCAACAGAATCCTGATTGGGAAATTTGGGTCAAGCTTCATCCCAATGAGGCAAAACCTGCGGCTTATGATGGATTGAAATCGCTGAAGAATATCCGACTGGTTGGAAATGAAACTGATTTGAATTCCCTGCTGTTGCAAAGCAAAATTCAGATCAGTATTTATTCTACCACTTTTTACGATGCGGCCGGTTTTGGCGTCATGAATTTTTCTTTGCAACAATATTCTCCTTCCTCTGATTATGCTTTCGACATGGTACAGGAAGGGATTGCCTTACCCCTTGGCATTAAGGAAAATCCTGTCAGCAGATATTTTTCTGAATTGCCCTCACATCAGTTTCTTGAAAGACAGTATATTTATGCTAATTTTGATGCTGTTGCTGCCAAAGAACGCATAGAAAAATTAATGATTAGAAAGTAAATTGAAAACAGGCATTATCCTTCAGGCGCGTACAGGTTCAACCCGACTTCCGGGCAAAATGACCATGGATTTTTTTCAGGGGAAAACCATATTGGATATCCTTTTGGAGCGTTTAACCGATCATTTTCCTGCTCTGCCCATTGTTGTGGCCACTACGGTTAATGAGCGCGATCAGGCCATGGTAGATGCCGCAGAACGCAATGGTGTTGCTTCTTTTAGAGGAAGTGAGGAAGATGTTTTGCAACGCTTTGTTGATGCTGCCCAACATTTTTCTTTGAGTCATGTTGTACGCATTTGTGCCGACAACCCGATGTTGAGTCCCTCTTTGCTGAAAGAATTGCTCAATGCTTGGGGCGAAGGGAAAACGGACTACTGTTCTTATCAATTGCCCGATGGAACACCAACCATTCGTTCTCATTATGGATTGTTTGCAGAGTGTGTTAGAACAGATGCCTTGGAGAAAGTAATTGCATCAAACCATGAAGCTTTTTTTCATGAACATGTTACCAATTATTTGTACAATCATCCGGAGCAATTTCAACTGCAATTTTTACCCTCACCTGTTGTTTTGAATCCTTACCCTCAGATTCGAATGACCATTGATACGGCCGGTGATTTTGAAAATGCCGGAAAAGTTTATCGCGCATTTGTGGAGGGAGGATTAGAATTTAATGCTGAAAACACGGTTAAAGTGTTGCAACAACAAGAAGGTCTTTTATTGGCCATGAACAAAGAAATTATTGCTAACTCAAAATAAAAAAAATGATTCCACATACTTATGTGATTGGTGAAATAGGACAAAACCACAATGGTTCTGTTGATCTTGCCAAATTAATTGTTGAAATCGCAGCCCGCCCGGTGCAGGAGAACCTTTTTGGTTTAAAGCTAAAAGGCATGGATGCTGTGAAATTAACCAAGCGCGATTTAAAGGAAGAACTTTCTAAATCGCAAATGGATCGTCCTTACGATAGTCCGCATTCTTTCGGTAAAACCTATGGTGAGCATCGGGAAAAACTCGAGTTGAATGACGAACAACATTTTGAAGTCTATCAATATGCGAAGTCGTTTGGATTAGATTTCGTAGAAACACTTTGTGCTGTAGGTTGTCTGAGCATGATGAAATACTTTCAACCCGATTATCTGAAAGTTGCCAGTCGTGATCTAACCAATCTTCCCTTACTGACCGCCCTTGCCGAAACAAAAATTCCGATGATTGTTTCAACCGGAATGGCCGGCAAGAAAGAATTGGATGATGCTCTTGAGACGATAGCAAAGTATCATAACAATGTTTCTATTTTGCATTGTGTTTCTCAATATCCAACCCATCCCTCCAATGTGAATTTGCGCACGATGGATTTTTTGAAGAAGCATTATCCCAATCATAAGATTGGTTACAGTGATCATACCATTGGCATTGCAACCCCGGTGGCGGCCGTGGCGATGGGAGCAGAAATCATTGAGAAACACATCACCCTTGACCGGAACATGAAAGGTACCGATCAGGCCGGTTCTTTGGGCATTGACGGTATCAACCGCATGATGCGCGATATCCGTGTAATGGAAATGGAATTGGGCAGAGAAGAGATTTTTATTGCCGATGGTGTTGATGCCGCCAAAGTTAAATTGGAAAGGTCTATTGCAACCAAAAGAGCCATGAAAGCCGGTGAGGAAATTCAGGAAAGTGATTTACACATGCTTTCGCCCGGTGATGGATTTAAATGGGCACAAAAGGATGCCGTGCTTGGAAAGAAGTTAAAGGCTGACATGCCTGCTGATGAGATTATTTACCCGTCCATGATTGGATAAATGTTACTGACCCCTCAGCTGCTGCCGGATGTTTTAAGGCATTGGTTTTCTAAAACCATTGTGGATGCTTCAAAAGTCAATTTGAAGAATGAAACCGTTTTTAAAAAAGCGATGGAAATTTTCGAAACCGATTATCAGCGCTATTTTCCGGGTCAGGAGCTATATTTGGACAATGTCCTAAAAAGGGCCGAGTTACAAGGCACCTTAACGTACCGGATTGCCCGAGAATGTTTTTTGGCCGGAGATGCCGATGCAGATTGGTATGGATTGCTCGGGCGCTATTTGTCTGCTTTTGAATTGTATTATTCGGCAGAAATTGGCCATAGTCTTAAACTCAATCATGGCATGGGAACGGTAGTAGGAGCAAGGGTTAAGTTGGGAAACAATGTTTTATTGCACCAACAAGTAACCTTTGGCGATAAAGACAACAAGCGTCCGGTGGTAGGCAACAATGTAATTGTTTATGCAGGTGCCCGTATATTGGGAGGTATAACTGTTGGAAATAATACACTGATTGGTGCCAATACCGTTTGTTTTATTGATGTACCTGATAACAGCATTGCCGTTGGTGCACCGGCTAAAATTTTACCAAGAAAATGAAATTACCAAAATTAGTATTAACGGATATTGATGGCGTATGGACCGATGGCGGTATGTACTACGATCAAACCGGCAATGAATGGAAAAAGTTTAATACTTCAGACAGTGCTGGAATTTTGTTTCTGCGTCAGTTTAACATTCCTGTAGCCATCCTTACCGGAGAGGATACCGAGATTGTTGCACGAAGGGCTCGGAAATTGAAAATAGAACACCTTCGTCAGGGGGTGCACAATAAACTGAAAGTAGCCACCGAACTTTGCAAGGAATTAAACATTGAATTAAGCGATTGCGCTTATATTGGCGATGATATCATTGATTTACCCCTCTTGTCAAAAGTTGGAATTTCTTGTGCGCCTGCCAATGCCCCTGATTATGTGAAAAGCAGGGTCATGTTTGTTACCCGAAAAGCAGGAGGTGATGGGGCTTTCCGAGAATTTATCGAAACCATTGTTGCTTCATCCAATAGCTTGGAAGAGCTGGTGGATAAGATTTGCGAATCGATGAACCATTAGCATGTTTTTAGTTCTAAGGCTCTATTGGGTTTTCCTGAAAAGTTTTTTTACTGCCTTGAGCGGAGGTCATTCTGCTTTAGCCATCGCATGGACCTCCTGGACCCAAAGTCATACCTACAGGATAATTGGTTCGAATGCGGCCAAAGATCCGCTGGCCTTCTTTCGCTATTGGTTGCGTTCTATAAAAAAAATATGGAAGGAGGGTAGGTCGATTAACCCTGTGGATGGAATCGAAAGCAACGGTGTAATTGCTTATTATCAGGAGCAATGGCAAACCGATCATTACCTGCCTTATTTGCAGCGATTAGTTCATCGTCCTATTTCAGGTATTTTATTGCGGGAAGAGATGGGACTTAAGGGCCATTTACCTGCAAAACTGCTTATCTCCTTATTGCTCCTTACGTTTTCTGTTATCTTGTTTCCCTTTTTTCTTTTCTCAAAGAAGAAAGGAGCCACAGCTTTGATGCAGTTGCAGTTTGTAGAGAATTTGATGCTGACCTGTATCCTGAAGAATCAAGGAGTGGAGTACGTTTATTTTTTCGGTGGTTTCGAGAATGATGCCAATTTAACCGCTGTATTTTTGCAAGTAGCCGGCATAAAATTGCACAAGGTACCTTCCAGCAATCCTATCAAGAATTTTTATGCAAAGGTAGTGTCAGATGCTTTTTCATTTACTGCACCCTTTCAGCAAGAAGAATACCTTCATTTGCAAAAGAACTGGTTTGTTGAGAAAACGGTGTTATGGCCCATCTTTAATTTCACCCGCTTAATGCCCTTTATTGCGGCTAACTTTCATGCACCGGCACGAAATACCATTGGATTTTTGTCGCGCGGGATGTGGTTGCGGAAAGAGCGAGGCGATTCTTTTTTAGGCGTAGGAGAAGATGTGGCAGAATACGAAGCCATGAATGCATTGAAGGAATATTTGTTGAAGCATACGGATGTAACTTTGTGGATTTTTACCCATCCTATTGAAAGAAAAACGCCTGAACTATACGCCAAAGCGAATGCATATTACCGCAGCTATTTTGATGGTTGTAAGGTGAGTTTACCTCCTGCCGACAAGAGTAGTTATGAATTGTTTCATACTGTTGATTTGGCCCTTGCTTCTGTTTCGAGTAGCAATATGGAGCGTTTGTTTTGTGGCTATAAAACCTTGTATGCACCCATTGGTCTAACCATCGACTTGTTTGAAGGAACAGCCGTTGATAAGATTGTTTGTAAAACCGGTGCATCCCTGGTGATTAAAATTGAGGAGTCTTTGCAATTTAGCACTGATGAATTTTTTGCAAATAATGGTCTGAAAGGTTACCGTTATCTGGATTACCCTGAATTAATGCATGGAAAATAAGCTGACACCGATTTTATTTGTTGCTTACCAGTTTCCTCCTCGAGGCGGACCGGGAGTGCATCGCAGCATCAATTTAGTTAAGCATTTGCGTAGTTATGGATATGAACCTATCGTTTTGACCATCCGTGAGGAAGATATCAAAGCAGGGGGATATGATTGGGACGAATCCTTGTTGAAAGGCTTGCCGGAAAATCTTTCTATTTATCGAGTACCATCTCATGAGCCCTTGGGCTTTATCCAAAAGGCTACAAAATTTAAATTGTTTCGTTTGTTTTGGTTTTTCTTTTATCCTTTGTTATGGGAAAGACCGGCCCGATGGCCTGCAAAAACTTTAATCGCAGCGAGTGAAATTGTAAAGAAGCACAACATTCAACTCGTGTACACATCTTCCGGTCCTTTTTCTGCTGCATTGCTTGGATTGAAGCTGAAGCATTCGTTGGGGCTGAAATGGGTGGCCGATTTGCGAGATCCTTTTACCGATGGTTATCAATGGGATTTTCCTTCAAAGTTTCATTGGCTACTGGCCAGATTTTTCGAAAAGAAATATTTATCGCAATGCGATCATTTGATTGTAAATACGCCAACGGTAAAGCGACTCATGGAAGCACGTTCGGTACATGAACCTGCAAAGATTTCTGCTATCGGTAACGGTTATTAATGGATATGGAAAAAGAGCAATTGGTGATAGGATATGCCGGAACGCTGGGTGCTTTCGACCCTGATCAGCAGCAGTCGAAAGGATTGCTTTCCGGTTTAAAGAAATGGATTTGGACATACAATGCCGAATCAGTTGATTTTACTACGCGTACAGGATATTTTTTACTAAAGGGCATTGTTGCGTTTAAAGAGAATTATCCAGAATTATATCCCTCCTTAAAGGTTTACCTGTGGGGCAAAATCGTTGCCTTGAATGTTCAACAGGTGAAAAAAATGGGCTTAGAAGATTGTGTTTTGATAGAAGGATATATTTCCAAAGAAAAGAGTATTGAGCGGATGAATGAATGTGATGTGATGTACATGCCTTTGGAATCGGAATTGAATGGTCAGCAACCCTTATTTATTCCCGGCAAAGTGTATGAATATATACAGCACCACAAACCGGTGTTGGCATTAACCGGACCAAGCGATTGTCGCGAAATACTAGAGCGCTCCGGCCTAGCCTGCATTGCGGCCCCGCGCGAAGCCAATGCCATTGCCGACCAATTGGCATTTCTGGTTAGTAACAAGCGGGTTTTGAAGGATATCTTTAAACCCGATACTGCCTATATTGAATCGCATAAAGCGAAGTATTCTGCACAAAAAGTAGCCGCTATTTTTGATGCTTTGTTAGGGTAGTTGGGTTTTACCATTTAGGTATTGCCCCAATTTGGCCATTGGTAACTAAGTTAATCAATAGCTAGATTTGATTCTGATAGGGTGTACACCTAAAAAGTTTTGTCCTAACATTTTCCTAAATCTAAAATAAGCATTCTTTTCAATGAAAAATCACCTTTGCTTTTATTCTGTTCTCATCATTCAATAACAAATCTACAAAATACATTCCTGCGGCCAATTTTGGAATACAGCAATTTTGGAAGTTTTCGCTATAATAGACAACTTGCCCGGCCTCATTGAAGATAGACAAGCGACAATTGGGCGGTAGATTTTTTATGTTGAATGCTTCATTGCTTGCCACCAAACTGGGAATGATTAAGGCAAGATTTTGTGATTTTATTTCAAGGGTATCTGTAACCACACAGCCTTCAGCGGTGGTTGCTTGCAACCAAAACGAACCGGTTGCGTTGGTGTTGGTGAAAGCTGTGGTGGCACCATTGCTCCATAAATAACTTTGATAGCCGCCCACACTTTGCAATTGCATAATGCCCGGGGCAACAATAAAACTGTTGGCAAGAATTTGTGGCTCAGGTACAGGAAAAAAAGTAACCTGAATGGTATCATACAATGTATAGTTGTTCCAACTTGCTTTTACCCAATATTGCCCGCTGTTATAAACACGCAAGGTTCTGCCGGTGTCTCCTGTACTCCAGAGGTAGCTATCAAAGCCTTGGTGGGCGTTTATCAAATAGCCTGAATCATTGGGGCATAAAGAAGTATCATTGCCTAAATAGGGCTGTAGTTCATACAGTTCAAAGTTATCGAAGTAGTAGTAGGCCAAACCCGGATCAAAGGTTGGATTTACTGTATCAAATTTAACCTGATTGTATTTATTCAAACAACCCACCACCATCCAAAGTGCCGCACTATCGCTGGTAAATACAGATTCAGCATGGGTCCATTCCAAAGTATCGCTATAAATGGTGTTGGTGTCTGCCCTTACCATGGGTTCGAAAGGTGGAAATGGACAACAGAGTGCAAAAATACCATCGTGAAGGGTACTGTCTTTAGTAAAATGCACACTTATTTTATTAATGGCCAAACCTGATTTTTCGGCCAGACTAAAATAAAAGGAGAAGTAATAGGGTAAATTGATATGTAAGGGACGATTGAGTTTATTACTTTGAAATACCCATGACGGATTGTAGCCGGGAAGCGCTCCTAAACCGCTTGTATCGTTACGATAGACAATAAATCCGGCATAAGAATCACCTGACTGAGCTAGTTGTTTGCCCCAATAATTATTTGGCACACCTCTCCAAGTTAGGCTTGAATCAAACCTTGCAGAAAAACCTTCATTTCGATCTTCCCATTGGGGAAGTAGTCCTTCCCTCCAAGGAGGCATGTAGGCGCTAATCCCAAAATAAAATGGATTTACGGTTGTTCTAATCAAATCTTCAAAATCCCCGTTGGGAATTAAATTCACTTGTGCAAGAGTGATTCGGGTTAACAAAAAAAGGAGCAAGAATAAACTCGCTCCTTTTTTAAAGAAATTATTGAATAAATAATTTTTCATTGCACAACATTTCTTTTCCAAACCAAATTGACACGAAATAAATGCCCGGTTTTAGGTTTTGGGTGTTAACATTCACAGAACCTTTTTGGTTTTCGATATCTAAAATAAGCATTCTTTTCAATGAAAAATCACCTTTGCTTTTATTCTGTTCTCATCATTCAATAACAAATCTACAAAATACATTCCTGCGGCCAATTTTGGAATACAGCAATTTTGGAAGTTTTCGCTATAATAGACAACTTGCCCGGCCTCATTGAAGATAGACAAGCGACAATTGGGCGGTAGATTTTTTATGTTGAATGCTTCATTGCTTGCCACCAAACTGGGAATGATTAAGGCAAGATTTTGTGATTTTATTTCAAGGGTATCTGTAACCACACAGCCTTCAGCGGTGGTTGCTTGCAACCAAAACGAACCGGTTGCGTTGGTGTTGGTGAAAGCTGTGGTGGCACCATTGCTCCATAAATAACTTTGATAGCCGCCCACACTTTGCAATTGCATAATGCCCGGGGCAACAATAAAACTGTTGGCAAGAATTTGTGGCTCAGGTACAGGAAAAAAGGTAACCTGAATGGTATCATACAAAGTATAATTCTTCCAGCTTGCTTTTACCCAATATTGCCCGCTGTTATAAACACGCAAGCTTCTGCCGGTGTCTCCTGTACTCCAGAGGTAGCTATCAAAGCCTTGGTGGGCGCTTATCAAATAGCCTGAATCATTGGGGCATAAAGAAGTATCATTGCCTAAATAGGGATGTAATTCATAAAGTTCAAAATTATCGAAGTAGTAGTAGGCAGTAATAGGATCAAAGGTTGAATTTACAGTGTCAAATTTTACCTGATAGTATTTATCCAGACAACCCAAATACATGATTTGAACTGAACTATCAGACATAAAAACTTTTTCATAATGTGTCCAGTTCAATGAATCAGTGTGAATGATGGTCGTATCCACCCTAATCAAAGGCTCAAATGGGGAATAAAATAAGTAGCTGGCCGAATCCATTTTGCAAAGTGTACTATCTTTTGTAAAGTGAACACTAATTTTGTTAATTGCTAAGCCGCTATTATCAGCCAAATTGAAGTAAAAAGAAAAATAATAAGGCAACCCTGGTTTAAGAGGTCCTCTTAATTTATTACCCAAAAAATTCCAGGCGGGGTTGTAATTCGGAGCAACTCCGTTTGAATCGTTACGATAAAGAAGGATTCCGGCATAAGAATTCCCAGATTGGGCATATTGGTAGCCCCAGTGATTAATTGGAACTCGCCATGGATACATTAGCGAATGAGTAAATCTTTCTGAATAGGCCTCTGCACCCATGTAATTCATACAGTTTGTGCCATTCCAAGGAGGCATATAGGCATATATTCCAGAGAATAGTGTATCAAGAGTATTTCTTTTTAGGTCTTCAAAATCCCCATTTGGAATTAAATTGACCTGAGCAAAACCGCTGCTTGAAAATAAAAGCGAGAGCAAAAATATTTTTGCCCTCGCTTTAAAAAATTTAATGAATGAACAATTTTTCATTGCATAACATTTCTTTTCCGAACCACATTGAAACAAAGTAAACACCGGGTTTAAGCGATTGGGTGTTTATTCGAACGGAACCATCTTGGTTCTCCATTTTAATGCTTTCCAAAATTTGCCCTAAGGCATCGCTAATTCTAATTGTTGATGCAGGGGTGGTTGATTTATATGATATTAAGACGTTTTCTGAAGTAGGATTAGGCCATAGTTTTAACTCGTTTTTTTGAGGATTTTCATCAAGTTGGATCCAATCTTCATTTCTTCCAATTCTTTCCGCCAATTGAACCTCCTGGTCATAAACAATGCTATCCAACAAGGCCCTGGCAATGTGTACGGCTTCTCCTTTGGCGTTTGGATCTTCTCTAAAAACATCGTAAAGCAACAAGAGATTTTCTTCTCCAATTTCTTGATTTCCGCTAATTATTTGTCCCAGGTAAATCTTATACACCGCTTTCAAAGATTCATCGAATCCATTGTTGACAATTATTTCCTCTAAAGCCAATCTTGCTTGGGCCGTATCTCCATAAACCAAATAATCCAACATGGCAGCGGCATCTCCTGCACTGGCAATTTTTGCCGAGTCGTAGAATTGCAGATACAATGAATCTTCAGGTACATTCATAATTTTAACCGAGGGTTCCTTGTGCAGCAATTCAAACAAATCCCATCGGGATTGCAATTGGTTCATTTCCTGATAGGCAGGATAAATATCAGCGCTGCGTACCACCAGGCCAAATAATTCCTCTCTCTCGGTGGAAGTGATGCTGCTGGTTGAATTTACATTCGGCCCACCGTTGGTAAAACCTGAGTTGCTGAAGGGGGCACAATAGGTAGAAAGCAAGCTGCTTGTTGGACTACCACCAAATAAAGTTGTTAATCCACTCGGAGTGGCGTTTTCGAAAGGAATACTTGGGCGATGAAACCATTTTGTAACTCCTGTTGGAATGAGGTTTCCTGATAATCTGCTTTGAAATGGTGTTAACCATTCATTCCCGGTAGGTCGATTGCCATTTTGAGAAATAATGGTGGCATTGTAAAAATCAAAGCCTTTATAACCATTGCTCAAATGATTACATCGGTAATAACCTTTGATGCAATTGTTGCGGGTATAAACAGAGGTGCCCACCTTATTGATGGTATTATCCAAAATATCAAAACCTGTAATCTTGTCGATGTAAATGCCAAAAACTTTATTGGTTTGATTGGGTAAAGGATTAGCACCTGTTTTCTCAATTAAATTGCTGTAAACCCTGGGTCCGGAGTAAATTTGGTAACCTTGTCCGGTATTTGACCAACCCCATGAAATAGTTCCCGATATATTACTCAGTTTAATGCCGCTTGCTGCAGGGGTTAAGGGACTAAAGGCATTTAAATTCGGTACATAAATAGTGTTTTCTTTTATTAGTACGTTGAGTACATTGTTAATGTTGATTCCTGTTTGGCAATTGTTGATTTGGTTGTTATCGAAAATTTCTGTTTTTCCACCTGTTGCACCGGGAGAAACCGGGTCTTGAATATTGATTCCTGAAGAGGCCATGGCACCTGTTGGCTGAATGATATTGCCGGTAATTGCAGTAAAAGCCTTACCACTTGAGTTGATGGTAATGCCGTTTCTGAATCTGTTTAGGTTATTGTTGTGAATTTTTATTTTGTGGTGATTCAGCGGATGAAGAATATCCTGGGCAGATTTAATCACAATGGCAGATCCATTTCCCGCATTGGTTGAATTGCTCACCTGCATGTTGTTGGCTTCAATTTGTATGCCTGCAGAGCCATATTGATAAATTCCGTTGGCGCAATTGGTCATGGTGTTGGCTTGGAAAGCAGATGGCCCACCTACAAATAACTCAATTTGGTTTGGAAATAAAACCGGTGAACTGGTTGGGTTGCTGGAATAAATAGCATAACCCTGAAAGGCTGTAGGAAATGGAAGTGGCTGAATTGCCTGACAAACGATATTGGGGTAAGGGTTAAATCCTGCAGGACTCAATAATGTTGGCGGTGCATAAATATTGGTAAAGGTATTGCCCCAAATGTTTACCCTTGAGTTATTGGTTCTGATGCCATAAAATAAATTGTTAAAGGTATTACCTAAATCGTTGGCGGTAAATTTTCCAATGGTGTAGGCTGCATTCAGACTTTGGTTAGGATTGCCAAACAAAGGACCCATGTTTAATAAATCTACCCCGGATTGGCTTCTGCTTTGCGGTCCGTCATAAGGGCCCTTTAACAAACCGGGGGTACAGGTAAATGTATTTCCTTTAATAATTAGTCCCGCAAGTCCTGCATCATCACAACCTTTTGCATAGATATTTCTGAAATTATTGTTGAATAGGTTATTAGCAAAAGCAGCATAAAATAAGCCTGATTGCGGTGGTGGGCAGCCGGGTAAAAAAACAGCAAGTTTTGCATCTTCAATGGTGTTTTCAGAAAGAAGGATAATGCCTCCTGCTTCAACCTCAATTTTATGCCACATTTTTTTGCATCCTGAGTATAAATGGGAGTTGGTGATTGTTAAGGTTCGTCCCGACTCTACAAAAATTTTAGCATCTTCACCTAAAATGATGTGATTCCAACCACTAAGGTTTAAGTTTTGGTTAACAATTAATTCACCATTAATAATTAAACATTGGGTATTAGGATTAGTTGGGGAAAAAGGTCCTGTTCCGGTAAAAATTTGACTGGCATCCGTACTTCCAGCAGGGTTTCCTGCATTAATATCAAATACCGCATTCATTCCAACAGGCGCCTCAGCCAAACAACAAGGTTCAACTACCAGTGAGTATTCATAAGAGCAATTGTTAGGAGGAATTACTGCCTGTACATAAACGGTTCCACCAACATTGTTTGATTGAAAAGTAGTGCTGATATGCTCACCGAGGGCGCTGGTTGAAGCTGGATTAATTAAAGCATTTGGTGAAACCAGCCAATTAAATATGGTTCCTGATGGAAAGGATTGCGGAGTATTAGAAGCAGTAGTAAAACTCCATTGGGCATTATTGGGTGAATTGCAAAGGGAAGTGGTTTCTTCGCAAATTTCAGAACAATAAACATAGGGTACAATGTGCAAATCAGGAGCCGCCTTTTTTAAATGTACCTCATCAATAAAATAGTAGGCCCAATCGGAACCATTGATATTGGAAATGTATTGTCCCCCATGTTGAATTGCATTGCAACCTAAATTAGAAATACTAGAAGCATTTGTATTATAATCGGCTTGTTCAAATAGTCCTATGGCAAGGGAGTTCCAGGCCGCTGTGGCAACAAAATTAGCAGAGAGTTGAACCCATGAACCAGGGGCGGTAGGTAGTCCATTAAAAGTTAGGGTGGGAGTAAGTGTTGAAAAGCCGAGGCCGGTTTGTATGCTAACCGCATTTCCTGGAGTTTGAGTAAAAAATAAGATACTTATTTTATCGAGCATCACCTCTGAAACACAAGCCAAACTAATATTAAAACTTACTTGATATGTTTCTCCAATGATAAGGGGATTATTTAAAGAATTGGATAGGTATTCATAATAGCCGAAACCACCTCCAGCAGTTGTTCCGGCGGCAAGAATGCCTGAATAACCACTGCCGGGTGTGGTAGAAAACATTCCTCCCTGATTAAGGGAAATCATGTTGCCAAAAGAATTTTGAGGCACATCGAGTATTTCATAACTTCCGGAGGCGGGAGTGGTAAAACTGGAATGGAAATAATCAGGAGTTGTTGCAGTTCCGGTATTTACCCAAGGGCATGCAAGGTGGATTTGTGCAGGTTCATTAGGAGCTGAAAAGAAATATTCAAAACCGGGATTGCACACTTCTTCGCAAGAAAGGTTGGTAAAGGGACAGGTATTTGGAGGACAAGGACTGGCAGAACCACCGCCTCCCATGCTTTTTACAAAAAGTTCGTAACGAAGGGTATCGTTACATGTAGCGCAAAGTGTATCCTTGTAAATGGATAGAAAGTAACTTCCAGCCGGTAAATTAAATGCAAAAACAGTGTCGTTATTGCCTTGCACCGGAATAACCATGGTGGTTTGATGGGAGAGATTTCCGCATTGTCCGGAAAACAAGCGAATTGAATCAGGCCGGTTGGCACCAGTAATATTAAGCCCGATAATCAAGCTGTCCATTGAGTGGTTAAAACTTGCCCAAAATGCTTGGTTTTGTTGCCGGATAAAATTGCCATTCATGATTCCAAAAGAAAGTGGGTTTGAGCAGTCTGTACCCTGCTGCGACTGTGCAGAGATAGGGTGAGAAAAGAACAGAAAAAGGAGAAGAAAAATTCTTGGATTTAAACGGATAAAACGCCTAAACGTTTGTAGTGTCGTAGTGTCGTAGTGTCGTAGTGTCGTAGTGTCGTAGTGTCGTAGTGTCGTAGTGTCCGGCATGGAACACTAAAGTTACAAATTTTGAGGTTAAAAAGTGCACTTTTTGCCGATTGATTTTGATTGAATTTTCCATAATTAATAATTTGTGGTTTAAGTTTTTAATGGTCGAAATACTAATCAAAATTATTTATTTTTTTTTAATTGGCAACAATTAGGTCAATAAAAAGCTGATTTGTGTGGTTTTTGGCAGTAGCATAACCTTAGAGGAAAGTTTTTGATTAAAAAGAAATTTTTAGGAAAAAAAAGGCTTTCTAAATGCTAACAAGTCAGGAAAACTGAGATTAGCACCTTTCTTTGATTTTAGAAAAAGCCGCTCTACATTTTAATAATCAATTTAACATTCAATTGCCGGTTGGTTAAATAGTTTGGAATGGCATATTGCCGGTTGGTAACATCCTTTAACCACAAATAAGAAATGGTATTGTTGACCTGAAGTAAATTAAATACCTCAACGCTTAACCAAGCTGAGCGAAGGAAATTCCATGTTTTCCCTTTTTCTTTTGTTTTTTCTTCCGATACCAGCTGGTAAGAAAAACCGATATCGACCCTGCGATAAGGCGGCATTCTTAACGTGTCTTTGTAGCGTTCAAAACTAGGAGGACCAAAAGGCATACCCGTTCCCAGTAATAAAGAAAGATTCATTTTAAACATTGGAAAACGTGGTATATAATCTTGGAAGAAAATACCAAAATTTACGCGTTGATCGGAGGGCCTTGGAATAAAACCGGGTTGAAAAGTGGCGCTATCTGTTTTCACAGAATTGGCGGTATAGCCTGGATAGATGATATCACCATCACTGTTGTAATACAAAGTATAAGAATCGTTGCGCAGGTTTTCTGCTGTCTTCATTACCGATAAGCTAAACCATGATTCAATGCCATTAACGAATTCACCATAGATGCGCGTATCAATGCCGGTGGCATAACCCGTAGCCAAATTTTGAGCGTAGTAACGGATACGAACGTTATCGATTTCGTAGGGAACCAGGTTGTTGAGTTGCTTGTAGTAAATTTCAGTGGTGATTTTGAAGGGACGCTTCCAAATAAAGAAATTGTGATCTGCTCCGGCAACAAAGTGAATCGATTGTTGAGCCTTCAAATTGCTGTTGATGTTACCTTGAAAGTCGCGTAATTCGCGATAAAACGGAGGCTGATAGTACATTCCGGCTGAAAACCGAAACAACCAATCTTTTTTCCAATCGGGTTGAATAGAGAAGGTGGTTCGCGGACTTACCACCAATTGTTTGTTTAAGGTCCAGTAATTAGAACGAACACCCGCGGTTAATGTATAAGAGACTTTTTCTCCCCAGGTGGTGTTGTATTGAAGATAATTGGTAATTCTGTTTGAGTTAAGATTAATTTTTTGTTTGGTGACTACACTCAGTTCCAGCAATTCCGGATTCGATTGAGGTATTGAGTAACCTGCACTGTCAATGTTCTGCCACTCGCTTAATTTGTCCTCAATCATTTCGCCTTGCAACTTCAAGCCCCACAACCAGTTTTTGTAATAACCTTTATGCTCAGCATTGATTACGGTAGCTGTTAAATAGTTTCTTGCGTGATTCAGAAAAGTACCAATACCGCGGTTGAATTTTACATCACCAAAATTATCTTTCGAAAAATCAGTTTCTAATTCATCAATATAATATTGACCCTGCACATCGAAGGTTTCAAATTCATAAGAGCGAAAGCCTGAGGTAATGAATTTGAGCGTAAGGTCTTCGTTGGGTTTATAAATACCGGTAAAAGCTCCCAACATGGTTTCAAAATCATTGATTTCTTGTCCGTCAAAGTAAACAGTTAAGCGCAAGGCCTGGTTAACCGTTCCAAAAGTTGTTTCGCGGGTGGTAGGAATAACATTGTATTTATTGCGGGCATAATTACCAAGAAATTGTAAACTGAATTCAGGTGTAAAATCGTAATTCAAGAGAATTTGTCCGTCGGCAAACAAGGGTCTGTAATCACCTTGCGTATCCAGCGATTTAAGCAAGTATTGGTTGCTTCTTTGCCTAATTCCCAATAAATAAGTGAAGCGCGATGATTTGCTTTTGCCTTCTAAATGAATGGCACCTCCTAATAAAGAACCTGTGATGGTACTGGTAAACTCTCTTGGTCTTCTGTATTGTATATCAAGAACCGATGACATTTTATCACCGTATTTGGCATCAAATCCACCGGCAGAAAACAGGATAGAAGAAACCAAGTCCGGGTTGATAAAACTCAATCCTTCCTGTTGACCCGAACGAACGAGAAAGGGTCTGTAGATTTCTACATCATTAACATAAATAAGGTTTTCATCATAGTTGCCGCCCCTCACATTGTATTGGGATGACATTTCGTTGTTGGAGCTAACACCGGGTAAGGTCTTTAACAAAGATTCAACACCACCCGAGGTAGGCAAAGTGGCCACCAGTTTGGGGTTAAGTCGGGTAAGGGTGCTGGCTCTCGTTTGTCGGTCTTCAATATCAACGCCTTTAAGATATTTGCTATTGCTCTCGAGTGGAAAATCTAACACTTCAATACTACCTTCCACCAAGGTTTTGCGGATGGTTTTGGGTTTAAACGAAATTCCATTGACCACAATAATCAATTCTTTATCTGCGGGCACGGTTAGGCTGTAAAATCCTGCTGAATCAGAGTAAGTAGCTGTGGAAGTTCCGCGCAAAGAAATACTAATGGATTCAATGGGCTTATTGCTTTCTGCATCCGTTACTCTACCTTTTAGGGTAGCTGTTTTTTGTGCGTAGGCCGCAAAATTAACACCGAGAAAAAGCAGGCATAAAAAAGATAGGGTTCTCAATACCAT
>JBILVQ010000194.1:0-5665 GCA_044370375.1 Bacteroidia bacterium | reverse complement strand
ACGGGCAATAGGAATTGTTCCCACTGCAAATTCACTTCCGGCTGAGGTAATATTAAAGGTAGTGTTCGATCCAATAAGACTGAAAGTTTCGTTGCCTGCATTTAAACGCTGAGATAAACTTGAAGTATTGGAGTTGGGTAATACCTGATTTGAAACATACCAAGTATTGGCATTTATCGTTTGTCCCACCAATGCAGAACCTTGCCACTCCACACCAAAGTTACCTTGGCTGTTGCTTGTTCTATTGATCCATGCACCATACCTTGTGCCGGCACCCGAGTTTCTTCCCCAACCGCAAATTTCTGCACCCGGAGCTGATAAGGAAGTAAATTGCCACACAGCCGATAAGCATGTAGGTTGTGTAGTAGGTACATAGGTACCATTGGTTAAATAAGCGGATGTTCCGTTAAATTGAACCCTAGGCCTTCCAACACTATTTGTTAATACAACGCCCGCTTGCACAATCAGTGGCTGATTAGCGGCCACTGCAGTTACATTACGACCGTTGCCACTTTGATCGTACCAAATAGATACAAATCCGTTTCCACTTCCCACGAAAGTGAGCAAAGCAGCCTGATCAAGGTCTCCCGTAACTGTAAAGCCAATATTTTGTGTGGCATTGTCACTGCTTCTTCTCACCTGAATGGCACTGCCCGCATAACTTGAACTTAGCCGCCTTAAAGAAAAGGCAACTGCTGAGGGATTAGCGGCTGTTAAACCAAGGTTGTCAAGAGTGTTTTGCGCCTGAACCTGAATGTTTATAGCAAGCACCATAAAGAATAGAAGTAATTTTTTCATTGGGTCTTTTTTGGGGTTCGATGGAATTCTTGATGAATTGTTGCGAAGTTTAAACATGGTTTTAGGATAGTTTTCAATTGGCAAATTTGGTCCTAATTCTGGACTTAATTTTTTGATTTTCAACTATTAACTCACAAACCGATGTTAATTAGTTTAAATTAAATCTAGTTTTTTTCGCACCTAAGAATGGTTTCAGATTTCGACCAATACCTGACTGCGTAAGGGCAGGGCTTGGTTTTAGTCGTTTTTTTTTTCGACCTAATTTGATAGAAGGACAAAAAAAAAAGGGTGATTTTCGAAAGAAAATCACCCTTTTTACAATAATTTGAACAAGCTACTCTGCCAAAATAATCACTTTGTTTTTCAGCACTTCAATCACCCCACCTTTTATAGGGAAATTCAAAACTCCTTGGTTTACATCTGTTACTTTAACTTTTCCTTTTTTTAAGGCACTGATGAGCGGAGCATGGTTGTTTAAAATCCCCAAAGATCCGTCAATCCCGGGAAGAGAAACTGCCGAGGCATCCCCTTCATAAATTTTCTTGTCCGGACTGATGATTTCTACTTTCATGCGTTTGAAAATTACTTGGATTCAGCAATTAGTTTTTTGCCTTTTTCAATGGCATCCTCAATAGAACCTACCAAGTTAAAGGCAGCCTCAGGATACTCATCCACTTCACCCGCCAAAATCATGTTAAAGCCTTTGATGGTTTCTTCAATACCAACGAATACTCCTTTCAATCCGGTAAATTGTTCAGCAACGTGGAAGGGTTGTGAAAGGAAACGCTGTACCCTTCTGGCACGATGAACCACCAATTTATCTTCTTCAGAAAGTTCGTCCATACCAAGAATCGCAATGATGTCTTGTAATTCTTTGTATCGTTGAAGAATTTCTTTTACACGCTGTGCTGTGTTATAGTGGGCGTCTCCTAAAACGGCAGGGGTCAAAATCCTGGAGGTAGAGTCCAAGGGATCCACCGCAGGGTAAATTCCTAACTCGGCAATTTTACGACTTAATACCGTAGTTGCATCAAGGTGGGCAAAGGTGGTTGCCGGAGCAGGGTCCGTCAAGTCATCCGCCGGCACGTAAACCGCTTGTACTGAAGTAATGGATCCTCTTTTGGTAGAGGTAATACGCTCCTGCATTTGACCCATTTCTGTTGAAAGGGTTGGCTGATATCCCACCGCAGAAGGCATACGGCCTAACAAAGCAGATACCTCTGAACCGGCTTGGGTAAAGCGGAAAATGTTGTCGATAAAAAATAAAATATCACGGCCACCACTTTCAGCATCTCCATCACGGAAATATTCTGCCATGGTTAATCCGGAAAGGGCAACCCGCGCACGGGCTCCCGGAGGCTCGTTCATTTGACCGAACACAAGCGTTGCCTGACTTTTTGCCAAAGCTCCCATGTCCACTTTGCTCAAATCCCAGCCCCCTTCTTCCATACTATGTTTAAAGGCGTCACCATACTTGATAACCCCTGATTCAATCATCTCTCTTAAAAGGTCATTCCCTTCACGGGTACGCTCTCCAACACCGGCAAAAACCGAAAGGCCTTCGTAACCTTTGGCGATGTTGTTGATTAATTCCATAATTAATACGGTTTTACCTACACCGGCACCACCAAATAAACCAATTTTACCTCCCTTTGCGTATGGCTCCAACAGGTCAATTACCTTAATACCGGTAAATAGAACCTCGGTTGAGGTAGATAAGTCTTCAAAACGGGGCGATTCACGGTGAATGGCATATCCTCCAACATTGGATACAGCACCAATTCCATCAATGGCCTCGCCAACCACATTAAATAATCTTCCTTTTACTTTTTCTCCTGTGGGCATTGTAATAGGTGCTCCCTGAGAAACAACCTCCATTCCTCTGCGTAATCCATCGGTTGAATCCATCGCAATGGCACGAATGGTATCTTCTCCAACATGTTGCTGGCATTCAAGAATTACTTTCTGACCATTTTCACGGATAATTTCCAATGCGTCAAGAATTTCAGGGAGCTTGGTGGCCTCAGTATCGAAGGCTACGTCAACCACGGGTCCGATGATCTGCGTGATCTTACCGGTTTGTTTCGACATGTGAATAGTATTAAGTTGAAAAAATCGAGCGCAAAAGTACTGTTTTTTTCCTTCAAATGATATTATAGAAAGGTTTTTTTCAAAATCATCTTTTTATGAGCATTTTTGTCCTCTCTTTCCCCTATGAGTACCCCTATCATTATTAATGGACTGTCGGTTTACCCGGGCCAGCATGTTGAGCACACCCTCAGCAGCTACCTCCTTCCAACCCACACCGTTATTGATATTCCTGTATATATTTTCCGGTCCGATAAACCCGGACCAAGGGTTTATTTTCAGGGTGGAATGCATGGGGATGAAACCAATGGAATTGAAATTGTCAGAAACCTGATCCGGAACCAACAGGTTATTAATCCACTTTGTGGAACCGTTATCCTCATGCCTTTGGTCAATGTGGTTTCTTTTTTGAATTCTAATCGCGACCTGCCGGATGGCCGGGATTTAAACCGTTGTTTCCCGGGCTCAAGAACAGGATCCCTTGGCAGCCGAATTGCCTGGGATATTACCCATTCTATTATTCCGCAAATCGACTTCGGCATCGATTTTCATACCGGAGGAGCAAAAATTAATAATTTCCCCCAATTGCGATGCAGTTTCGAGGATAAGAAGGGAATGGAAATTGCTCAGTGGTTTAATGCACCTTTCGTTTTAAATTCCCCTTTCAGGGACAAATCTCTACGGAAGGAGGCTGCCAAACAAGGAAAACCCTTGTTGGTTTTTGAGGCCGGTGAAAGTATGCGTTTTAACAAACAGGCCATTACCGAAGGAGTAAATGGTTGTTTGCGATTATTAAATTCTTTGGGTATGATAAAAACCGAGGTGCCCGCCAACCACACCATTTTGTTGCGTGATTCCAAATGGGTCAGGACCAAAAGCTCCGGGCTTTTTCGAACCACCAAAAAATATGGCAGTTTTATCGAAAAGGATTCTATCATTGGAACGATTGCGGATCCACTGGGTAAAAAGGAATTTCCACTGTACGCCCCCGATGATGGATTCATTATCGGAATCAACAATCAACCGGTGGTGAATGAAGGAGATGCCTTGATGCACATTGGAGTGGAATAATTAATTTTCTTTAATGGGTTCAATATTTTGGCCACCCGAAGTACATAAAGAATCTCAGGGCAAGCCTGGTTAAGTCTTTTGTTTTCTTAAAGTCCGATGAATTAAATCTGTGCCTAGGTTTTATTTAATGCAACCTTTTCTCTATTTTCCTCAAAATTTTTTGGCTTGCTCCTGCATTTTCCTGCAAATACCCGTAAGCCTGTAGGCCGTCTTTTTTCCTTCCCTCTTCATCGCCAAGCCAACGGTCAATGTTTTGTATGATGTCCTCCGCATCCCGAACTTCAAATCCTCCACCTCGTTTTTTTAAGGCGGCAGCCTCGTTGAATTTCTGATTTTTCGGACCAAACATCACCGGAATCCCATAAACTGCCGCTTCTAAAATATTGTGGATTCCCTTTCCAAATCCTCCTCCAACATAAGCCATGTCGCCCAAACGATAGAGTTTCGACAAATATCCCGTTGCATCAACAATTAATACATCAAACTTGTCTTCATCCTGCATTGCTGAATATAGTTTTACGCTTTCAATGCCTTTTTTTTCTATCTCGCTTTTTAACTTTAGTACATTGTCCGAATTAATTTCATGTGGCACCAAAATCCATTGTAATTGACGATTGAAACGAGCAATTGCTTCCAACAAAATTATTTCATCCGACGGCCAAGTGCTGCCGCAAACAATTGTTTTTTGCTTAGATGATTTATCAACTCCTTTGAAATCAAAAGCGGATTGCCGTATCTCTAATACCCTGTCGGAACGGGTGTCTCCTGTTACTGCAACCTGCGCTATTCCTGCCGATTGAAGTAATGTTTGGGTTGCTGCATCCTGCACAAAAAATAAGTCTACCGCTTTTAAATGTTGCAAAAACCAGTTTCCATACTTTCTAAAAAAAAGTTGTTGGGGCCTTAAAATTACCGAAACGAAAAAGAGCGGAATTTTCTTTCGATGAATTTCTTCTATAAAGGAATACCAAAATTCATATTTGACAAAAAGAACCATTTTGAACTTCAAATCTCCTATAAATTTTCTGGCGTTTTGTTGGGTATCCAAGGGAAGGAAAACAATCTCGTCTGCTCCACTGTATTTTTGTGTGGCTTTGATGCCGGAGGCACTAAAGAAACTAATCAAAAAGAAGCATTCAGGGTATCTTTTTTTGAGTCCTTCAAAAACAGGTCTGCCCTGCTCAAATTCTCCCACAGAAGCGCAATGCATCCAAATGATTTCCCTGGGTCCGGCTAGTTGGTAACGCTTTCCTTTTTTTTGTTTTTTTAAACCCCAAATTCGCTCTTTTGCCTTTTGATTGAAAAGCGCAGCAATTTTAATGACCAGACCATAACATTGTATTATGAAAGCATAAAGAATGCCCATTTTGGCCTAGTTATAATAAAATTCGTTGGGAAGCTTTTTATAAAGCGGAATAATGACCCCAAAGCGAGGTCCAAACAACAAATCCCATCGCTTTGTCGTGTCTTTTTTTTCTGTGTCGAAATTAAAGGAACGCATGCTTTGTGTATAGGCTTGCGTAAAATCCATGACCAGAAAAAAATTGGTCAATCGGTTATTACTTAAAAACAAAAAACCAATCGACTGGGTAAAAGCAATCCCTGCTGTTAATCGGTCGTAACCCTTTTTGTAATCGGGATTAATATTGGGGTTTTTCTTTCCAATATCATCAATCTTTATTTTGTGCTGCAAATAGCCAATTCCTCC
>JBILVQ010000038.1:0-19171 GCA_044370375.1 Bacteroidia bacterium | reverse complement strand
TTCAATGTCAAACAATGCGGAGTCCTGTGTGGCTTTATAGGTAAGAAATATTCCCAAAGGCAATAACACAAAACTTGCCATCCACGCTCCCTGAAAGGGCGACAGCACGCTTTCTTTGGCGAACTTTTCACCCATGATGCTCAAAACATGAAAAATTAAAAAGAACAACACCGAGACCACCACCGGCATTCCCAATCCTCCTTTACGAATAATTGCCCCCAAGGGTGCCCCAATAAAAAACAACACAAGGCAGGCAAACGACAAGGTAAATTTTTTGTGCCATTCAAGATAAAAGCGGTTAACATTTTCTGATATACTATCCCTATCGCGAAGCGCTGTATGCAAATAAGCCTTGTTGCTTCTTGCCGTATTGATGGCATGTAAAACCACGGCTTCTTTATCGGTTTTGCTTAGCATATCAAGCAATTTGCTTTTTTCAGGTACACGGCCCGTATCGCGATTCGCAGAACGATACGACAATTGGTCGGGCATCAAAGATACATTACGCCTAACCTGTTCTATCATGCCCTTTTGCCTGATTACAAATTCTTTTTTGATGGTATCAACCTGTCCTTGCAACTGACCTAAATTCAACATCTGGTGATTGTCTTTGAAAAGGTCTTCATCGGTTCTAACCATTTTAAAGTCGCTCAAATCCATCAATATTTTCTCTTCCTTAAATTGCACCCGCATCATGGGCTTATAGCCTTTGTTGTTATCGTTGGTAATATCCTCATAGCTGTATCCATCCTTTAAGGTCAGCACCAAGTATTGCTCATCGGCCGACAATGCCATCCTGCCTTCCTTGGCAATAATAATTTTATTGTTGCCCGAACGTTGGGTATGATCATAAATCATGATATCATACAAAATATTGCGCTTGTTATCTTTTTTATTTACCCGAATGGTATAATCATTAATGCCGCTGTAAAAAACACCCTCGCGAATTTCAAGGGCCGGTTTTTGGTGGGTAATGTCGTACAACAGGGAACCCATTTTTAAATTGGCAAGGGGCAGAACATAATTCGAAAATAAAAAGGCACCAATAGATGTAAGCACCGTTAACACAATCAGCGGGCGCATGATCCGTTGCAAAGAAATTCCCGACGATTTCAGGGCGGTTAATTCATAACTCTCTGCCAGATTTCCAAAGGTCATAATGGAAGCCAGCAAAATGGCCAGGGGCAACGCCATCGGAACAATGGTTGCCGAAACATAAAACATTAACTCAGCAATGACATACCATTCTAAACCCTTCCCAACAAAATCATCTACGTACTTCCACACAAACTGCATCAGCAAAACAAACATCGAAATGAGGAAAGTAAGCAAAAAGGGTCCTAAATATGCTCTTAAAACTAATTTCGATACTGTTTTCAAATCACCTCCGGGTAAATCATTAAATCCTTTAGGGGCACATCACAGCCCATCAATGCAGCCACCTGCAATCCAAAGACCATAACAGCTGCAAAGAACCAATAAAAAATTCAATATTCAGGTATGCAATCGCGGGCTTAATACAATTTAACTGTGAGCTCCAATTAAATGAAACAAAGCATCAATTTGGGTTTGCCATAAACTCTTGCCCGATTCAACACCATCGTTATCCTCAGCAAAATCAGTGATGATCAAAGCCAAATCACCGGTCAATTCATCGGTTTCCAGCCTAAATTCAAAATAGGTGCCCACCGGTAAATCAAGCCAATGAAACCGTATATGATGGTCTTCACGCACCGATATCAATTGGGCCTGCTGCTCTGCACCATCCCAAACAAAAGTAAATAAGTCGCCATTTTCAAGCACTTCATCGGCAAACCACTCTTTCAAACCGGTAGAGGTGGCCACATAATTGAATAAAATATGATGGGCACTGTTAATGCTAAACTCCAATTCAAACTTTTTGTATTTATGCTTGGGTTTGCCGGCATCCAAATCGGTCGTAACCGGATTCATGGCTTTCCCGGTCATGGCCGCTTGCGACTTTAGCTGCGGTGGTTCAATAATCAAACGTTTAGGCTTTTCTGCCGGAGTTTTCTTTTTTACCGGGCTTTTTTCTGCTTTAACCGTTTTAACGGCCACAGCAACGTTTTCTTTCTTAGAAGCTTTTGCAACAGGGGACTTAGACATGCCCTTAACAGCCTTAGATTTTGCTGGTGCAACAACCGCTTGGGTTCCCGTATTTTTTGTCCCCTTTGCCGCAGGCTTGGCCTTCGTTTTTTCAACAGTTTTAGCAGCAGCTTTTACCGCTTTGGCAGGTTTAACCTTCTGTATTTCCTTGGTTTTCGGACTTTTCTTTGCTATCGCTTTTTTGGTAACCGCTTTCGGTGTAGCTTTCTTCACGTTGGATGCTTTCTTTTTAACAACAGCAGATTTTTTTGCTGCCGCTTTGGTCTTAATCGGTTGGGCCTTCTTAACCGCCTTTACTGCGGTTTTAGCGGTTTTTTTGGCTTTAGCAATTGCCTTTTTTGCCGCTTTCTTGGGGGCCGACTTTTTTTTGGCTGTGTTCTGCTTCATACAAATCCGTATTTTCGCGCGTTTGTTCGGGCAATGTATTAATTTTTTTTTAATTGATAATCCTTCCATGAGTTTAATCAGAAACTTCGATAAAACCGGTAACTTTTTGTTTCGCTACCGCGGACAATTTCCGGTACTCCTTTTTTTGGGCAGTATCCCCTTTATTTGGCGCATTGCCCCAGCTTTTGAAAATAATTTTTTACCACCTTTCTGGACTTTTTCAGCCATTTTGTGCTGCTTGCTCGGTTTTGCGGTACGCGGTTATGCCATTGGAACAACCCCCAGAGGAACCTCCGGCCGAAACACGGCTCAACAAGTTGCCGAAACAGTGAATAAAACCGGCATTTACTCTATCGTTCGCCATCCTTTATACCTAGGAAACTACCTTATTTGGCTCGGTCTGGCCATTTTTACCTTCGATCCCTTTTTTATTATTATTTTTTCGTTAACCTTTTGGATTTATTACGAAAGAATCATGTTTGCCGAAGAACGTTTCCTTGAAAATAAATTTGGCAACGAATTTCTTCAATGGGCCGGTGGCGTGCCGCCCTTTATTCCCAAATTCAGCCTCTGGACCAAGCCATCCGTACCTTTTTCCATCATTACCGTCCTGCGCAGAGAATACTCAGGCATCATTGCCAGCGTTTTTGGTTTTGTATTCACCGATATCGTCCGCCATTTTGCCCTTTCGGGTCAATTTGCCTACACCCCGCAAATTCTCTACCCATCCATCGTTATTACCTTGTTTTGTTTGCTGCTCCGTACCCTTAAACACCATACAAAATTACTCAACGAAGAAGGCAGAAATTAAAGACCAATTTTTTGGGGGTTACCCCGCACGCATTGGCCCCTTGCTTAAACATGGTTTCACGTTGGCGTGCAGGGTCGCGCTTTCCGCTCATACACCAAAAAACAAAGGCTTTTCAAGACCTTTGTTTTTCGGGGGTATCCGCTCCAATCGCTAACCCAAACCAAGCTTCGTCTGCATCATTATTCGCTACGCAAAAAAAAATCCTACGTTTTATCAATGGCTCCTGTGCCGCTTCCACAAAGGACCACAAGCCATAGTATATTTCAGAAAATGTATTGTTTTTGTTCGCCTTTGTCACTCGCTTACTTTTAATTTCGTGTAGGTGTTTGAAAACCATAAAAATTAAAAACCATGAAAAAACTCTTCTCCTTGCTCTTTGCACTTGCCTTCAGTGCCGGAGCTTTCGCCCAGGGCTTCAATGTTGAAGTTTGCGCCACCCTCACAGGTCCGCCACTCACAGGTCCTGTTACGGCAACCTTGACTTATTATGCCAACAACATGACCAACACAAGCACGGTTACCATTAACAATGTGGCCCTGCCTTACCAGTTCTGTTTCCCTGCTTATTTACAAATGCCTGACTCGGGTAACTATGCCTACGCTTCCGGAAATATTCAATTAAGCAATTGCGGACCTTCATCGGCTTATTATTACGGACAAATGATTTCATCCAGCAGCACCATCAATACAACCATACAAAATTGTGGTGGCTCAACTTTTTGTTCGGTTTCTCTTAGTCAAATCCCCGGAACCACAACCCTTAGCGCTAACGCTGCAGGTTTGCCTCCATTTATCTACTCTTGGGATGGTGGATTAACCTATTCTTCCAATAGCTCTTTTAATATGAGCGGTCCCGGTACCTATTGTGTAACCACCCAAGATGCAAGTGGATGTACTTCCACCGATTGCTTCAACGCTCCAAGCAATTGCGCGGCCACAATGAATGTAACTGGAAGCGGTCCGTGGACCCTCGACCTGTCAAGCACAGGTGTTCCGCCATTTTCTTACTTATGGTCAAATGGTGCAACTACTGCTAGCATCGTAGCATCAACACCCGGAAATTACTGTGCAACAGTTATCGATGCCAACAACTGTGTTGACTCAGTTTGCTTCTTTATTCAAGGGACTAACAACTGCGGTGCCTCCATCATTGCAGGCAACGACCCTGCAATGGGTGATTTCTTAACCGCTGTGCCCGATTCAAATGCCTTTATGGGTGTTACTTACTCCTGGAATACCGGTGAAACAACGTCAACCATTTACCCAAGCATTTCCGGCCCATACTGTGTTTACATTACCTACCCCAATGGTTGTATGGCCTCCGCTTGCATTACCTATACCGGTGGAAATCCTTTGGTTTGCGGTGTATATGCAACAGCAGTTCCCGATTCAACCAACAATGGCTTTGTATATTTCTCAAGCTTCCCTAGCGGAACAGCTCCTTTCACTTACCAATGGTTTTTCAGCAACAACACCACCAGCACCCTGGCCAATCCATACATCAACTTAAACAACAACACCGGCATTAACTGGGCTTACCTTACCGTTACCGATGCCAATGGTTGTGTTTCTTATTATTCTGTATCAGTAGTGCTGCCCAACAACAATTTTAACTGCAACGCTTATTTCTCAATGGCCGCCAACTACAATGGCGGTACTGCAGGCGAAATTTTCTTCCAAGATCAATCATTCTCCTCCGGAGGAATTGCAAGCTATGCCTGGGATTTTGGTGATAATACTACCACTAACCAACAAAACCCAATCCATACCTACAGCGTTGCCGGTTATTATAATGTTTGTTTAACCATTACCGGTTCAAATGGCTGTGTTTCTAACTGGTGTACCAATGTATATGTTGATCCGGCCTGGTGGGGTTCTAACCCTTTCCAAGGCAATTGCACCGCAGGTTTCTTGATTCTTAACAATCCTGCCAACAGTGCCGGTATGATCAACATCATCAACACTTCACAAGGTAATTACCTTTACTACACTTGGGATTTTGGTAACGGGGCCGTTTTCAATACCCCTAATCCATTCTATGCCATCACTGCCTCTGGTGTTTACCCTATTTGCTTGACCATTTTGGATTCAATGAGTGGCTGCACCGATACCTTCTGCGATACCATTACCGTAGATTCTTTGGGCAATGTAACCCGTTCACCATTAAGTGGCAATATTGGTATTGTAGTTTATACTACAGCACAACCCAACGATTTGTTATCGGTTGCAAACCAAGTTGCTAATGCTGAAGAACCAATGACCACCTTCCCGAATCCTTCCAACGGAGTAGTAACTTTATCCTCAAATTGGATGGAAGCTGCTAACCTAAACGTGGAGGTCATCAACCTAAACGGACAAGTAGTTTACAGCACACAACTTAAAGTGGCCAAAGGTCAACAGCAAAGCGGACTAGATTTATCGGTTCTTGCCAATGGTGCCTACACCATGAAGGTAACCACCGGCCAAACGGTGAAAGTAACCCGTTTGATGATTCAGAAATAAGGTCTCTAAAGACAATTTATTGCAAGAAAAGTAGCAGGGCAACCTGCTGCTTTTTTTGTTTTAATTGCTAACCATGGAAAGAAAAAAAAACAATGTCCTAAATCAGTTTTTTCATTAGAAGGAATGAAAACTGTCTTTCATGAATCATTTGCTGAACCGTGAATTTTGTAAGCATAGAAAAAAAACTACAGTCGAATAATTAAGCGGTAAACCGGGAATTCGTCAACGCGGGTCGAAGAACGCTTATTTCCTTTTCTATATGTTTTAGAAGAATACCCAAAGCCTGGATCCTTACCAAAAAGTGAAGGACAGGTCGGGTATTTTTAAAGATTCGTCCATGAATAAAGGGCTTTCGTGCCGAAATAAATGGAGGAAAAATAAATTTAAAAACCTGCAAACCAATCATTTACAAAATAAATAGGAGAGGGCTGGCACTTTATGCTGGCAGGCCACGTGTAGGTTAGTGAATAATCCAATCAACAATAACGAATGAAAAAAATCTTTACTCTTTTCGCTGCAATGATGCTCAGCATCGGGGCTTTTGCCCAGGTAGGCTACAATGTAACGGTATGTGTCAACCTTACAGGACCTGCGGTTAACACGCCTATCACCGCCATTTTAACCTATTACGCCAATGGTGGTTCAAATTCTATCACCCAAACCATTAATGCTGGTGCTACCCCCATTAACTTTTGTTTCCCTGCCTATTTACATGTTCCCGATTCAGGAAATACAGCCTTTGTTTACGGAACCATTCAATTGAGCAATTGTAATCCAAGCAATACCGTTAGCTATTCACAAATGATTACTGCCGATGCTACCATTAACGTAAATGTTCAAAACTGCTCAGCATTGGGTGGTTGCGGAGTAAGCATTTCACCAGTTTTAGGTTCTACCATGGTGCAGGCCAATGCTACCGGTGTAGCTCCATTTACTTACTCATGGGATGGTGGAATTACCTATACTTCCAACAATACCTATTCACCAAACGGTGCTAACTTTGTTTGTGTAACCGTAATTGATTTTACAGGCTGCCAAGCAACTGATTGCGATACATTGGGTAGTTTAAACCCTACCTGCTCCGTATATGCCAACGCCATACCGGATTCTTCTAACCCCGGTTATGTATTTTTTAATTGCTTCCCTAACGGTACCGGACCTTACACCTACAACTGGTTGTTTAGCGATGGATCTACCTCTTCGGCTCAAAATCCTTACCTCAACCTGAACAACAATACAGGCGTAAACTGGGGATTTGTAACCGTAACCGATGCCAATGGTTGTGTTTCTTACTACAGTGTTTCTGTGGTATTGCCGAACAACAACAACAACTGTAATGCTTATTTCTCAATGGCTGCCAACTATAGTACCGGTACTCCGGGAGAAATTTTCTTCCAAGATCAATCTTTCGCTACCGGTGGTGTTCAGTCTTATGCTTGGGATTTTGGTGACAATTCAAGCTCAACACAAGCAAACCCTAACCATACTTACGCTGCAGCGGGTTATTACAATGTTTGCTTAACCGTAACCGGTAGCAATGGCTGTACCGCCACTTGGTGCACCAATACCTATGTAAACCCAGCCTGGTGGAACTCTTCTCCTTTCCAAGGAAGTTGCACTGCTGGTTTCCTTATTATTCCGGGTCCGGCAAATGCAGGTATGGTAAACATCATTAATACATCTCAGGGTAATAATCTTGATTATATCTGGGATTTTGGTAACGGTACCACCGCAACCGGTGCAACACCTTTCTTCTCTTACACCAACTCCGGAACTTACCAGATTTGCTTAACCATCATCGATTCTTCTGCAAATTGTTTAGATACTTTCTGTGATACCATCACCATCGATTCTTTGGGCAACGTTTCTCGTTCACCCATCAGTGGTAACGTAGGTGTTGTGGTTCATGCTACAGCTCAACCCAACGATCTATTATCCGTTTCTCAAATCAATAACGCAACTGAATTAATGATTGCACCCAATCCTTCTAACGGTTTAGTAACCCTTACCGCTAACTGGAATGAAGCCGGTAACGTAAACGTTGAGGTAATTGATATCAGTGGAAAATTGGTTTACGCACAATCAGTGAAAGTGAACAAAGGCAACAGCAAAACCACCATCGACTTGGGTCAGCTAACTGCCGGTTCCTATTTGTTCAGAACCATAAGCAATGATACCATCAGCACCAGCCGCTTGATGATTCAAAAATAAATTTATCCTCCCATGATAAAGGCCGGGATGTTGCAGGGAAACCTGCAGCATCCTTTTTTTTTTATCCCCCTTGCCTGACTTGAAATCTACAAGTTTTTGGGGCTCAAAAAAAAATAATCCGCAGGTCGTAAAAAATATTTGATTAATTTTATTTTTTCTGTCACTTCTGCTGCCGATTCATCGTGTAGTATTTTGAAACATCTGAATTTTCACCCCATGAAAAAAGTATTCATTGCAATATTCGCGCTCTTCCTAAACCTGATGGCCCTTGGCCAAGGTTATTATGTGGATGTTTGCGTCAACCTTACCGGACCTCCTGTTACAACGCCAATCACAGCTACCTTGACTTATTTTGCCAATGGGCAATCGGATACCAGCGTTGTAACCATTAATCCAACCTCAACACCCTACAATTTCTGTTTTCCAACCTATTTTCAAATACCCGATACTTCTTTGTTAGCCATTGCCAATGGGCAAGTGGTATTAAGTAGCTGTGGTCCGGTTCAGGCAGCAAATTATACCCAGCAAATTTCTACCTCTACTACCATCAATCTAAACATACAGAATTGTTCTATTCCTACCAACTGTTCTACCAGCCTTACCCAAATCCTTGGAACAACCTTTATTGAGGCCACCTCTACCGGAGTTCCTCCATTTTCTTATTCCTGGGATAATGGTGCAACCTATTCAGGAAGTAATCTTTTTCAATTGAATAATCCAGGGCCTTATTGCGTTATTGTTGTGGATGCAATAGGATGCACAGCAACCGATTGTTTTAACTATGCTCCCGGCATATGTCAAGCAAGCATTTCTACCACTGGCAGCGGACCTTGGACCCTTACTGCTTCCGGTAGTGGAACACCCCCCTTAAGCTTCCTGTGGTCTGATGGATCAACCGGCCCAAGTATTGTTACTTCAGGGCCGGGCACTTATTGCTTAACGGTTACAGATGCAATAGGCTGCGTTGATACAGTTTGTGTAACCTTCAACAACCCGCCCATTTGCAACGTTTACATCATAGAAAGTTTAGATTCTGCTGGCAATGTTATTTTAGTTGCTATTCCTGATTCTTCCATCCTTCCTATGGGTACCCCAATTTGGTCGAACGGAATTCAAGCCGATTACATTTATCCAAACCAACCCGGTCAATACTGTTTACAAGCAATTTACTCCAACGGTTGCTATGCCAATGCTTGCTATTCCTTTAATCCTGGAAACCCTGTTGGTGGCTGCTCACTTTATGCAACCGCTATACCAGACTCAAGTTTTTCCAATATTGTTAATTTTACTTCATATCCCACCGGTACACCTCCCTTCAGCTATCAGTGGTTGTTCAGCAATGGCACGTCCTCAACACAGAGCAATCCATCAGTAAACTTTGGCTTCTACAGTGGTCCTGTTTGGGGCGTTCTGAATGTAACCGATGCATTGGGCTGCAATGCCACTTATAGCATTTCTGCCATATTGACGAACAACAACCCGCTTTGCAATGCCTATTTTTCAGTGAGTGCTAATTACCAATTTGGCAATGCCGGAGAAGTGTTTTTCCAGAATCAAAGTTCTACAGCAGGCAGCAATACCACCTATGAATGGACCTTCGGAGATGGTGATTCTTCAAACGCTATCAATCCTATTCATGTTTACAATACCGCCGGCTACTACAATGTTTGTCTCACCATTTCCACAGCCACAGGTTGCGATGCTACCTGGTGCACCAGCATTTATGTTGATCCAGCCTGGTGGAATTCAAATCCATTCCAGGGCCCTTGTACTGCAGGATTCCTCATGTTTCCAGGAACAGGTTTGTTGAATGTGGTAAACACCTCTCAAGGAAATAATCTAATGTTTACCTGGGATTTTGGTAACGGCATGATCAGCAACAATCCAACTCCATTTATCAGCTACAACAACCCGGGGACTTATTTAATCTGCCTCAACATTTTAGATACCCTTAGTGCTTGTACGGATAGTTTTTGCGATACCATTACTGTTGATTCATTGGGCAACGTTTATCGCTCACCAATGAGTGGGAATGTAGGAGTGAGGGTATCTGCATCGCCACAACCCAATTCAATGCTATCAGTTGGCGATGTTGGCTTAAGCGAAAAACTCAACCTAATGGTTTTACCCAATCCATCCAATGGCAGCTTCAGCTTTAATTTCTATAGCCATCAAAGCGACTTAACCAAAATTGAAATTGTTGATATCGCAGGTCGATTGCTTTTCAGCAATTCCATTGAAAGTACACCGGGCAACAATGCGCTACCATTCGCACTGGGTGAATGGCCCGATGGGACTTACCTGCTAAGGATAAGCAACAGCAAAGAAGTTTCAACAACTAAATTGCTCATTCGGAAATAATCGTTCATCGGAATGTAAAGTGAAAGCAAAAGAAAACAAAATCACGGATTAATTTGTGAACCGCATCGAGCAACTCATAGAAGCCTGTTTAAACAACGACCGTAAAGCGCAATTCGCGCTTTACGATTTGTTTTTTCAGCCATTGATGAGAATTGCCGGTCGCTACAAAAACAATCAGGAAGATGCGGCTGCATTGGTAAATGAAACCTTCTTTAAAGCTTTCACACAGATTCAAACCTACAAAAGAGATGTCCCTTTCGAATACTGGATCAAAAGAATTGCATTGAATACGGTTATTGATGATTTTAGAAAGTACAAAAAAATTAAGGAGTTGCAAACCACCGTTGATTTTGCAGAGTTTGGTAAAGAAGGGATGATTCCGGAAAAGGTATTTAACCTGGCCGAAAAACAACTGTTTGAAAAAGATATTCTTCAGTTAATCGACCGTCTCGATGAATCGGAAAAAGTTGTCTTCAATTTGTTTGAACTGGACGGAGTGCCGCACAAAGAAATTGCAGAATTATTGGGCGTTTCGGAAAGAAGTACCAAAAGGTACCTTTCTGATGCCAGATTAAAATTACGCGACATGGTGACCCGCATGCTGGAAGCCGAAAAAATTGTATCATGATGAAAAACTTGTTTGATATTTTCAGAGAAAAACTTGCTGCCAAAGAATTTGGCAACAAGGAAAAACATTGGAAAGAGCTTGAAAAAAGACTTAATGCCAATGATGCATCCAAAGGAGGAGGCTGGTTTCCGGCAGGGTTGGTTTTCTCCATCCTTGTTGGTTTGGGAGCCTTTGTTTTATTGTTTCCCGTTTTTATGAACGATGATTCCAAAACTTTTTTCAATCCTTTGAATAGTAATACTGATTTGGTGATTGCTCAAAACGAGAGCAAAATGGAGGAACAAAGCGTTTCTAAAAGTGAAAAAGCAATAGATCCCGAAGTATCTACTTTATCTGCTTCAACAAGCAATACCAACTTAGGGAGTTTTGAAAACCCAATACCTCCAGCCCAGGCAACGGTTACGGAAAAGTATTTTACCAATAAAAACGCCTCCTTTATACGCATTCCTGCTCCTGATTTTTCTGCTAATCAAGATCGTGCTACTGAAAACAAAAGGGTTGAAGCCAATGCTAATTTTTCAAATGCTACACCCATATCTGATCCAGCAATGGCAGCTTCAACACCCATTGCATCAACGAGCCCGGAGTCGCTTTCATTCACCACCAATGGCATGGCTCCTTCAAACCATCCATTAATGGCTTCTTCTGCAAAAAACCAGATTTCTTTAGGAAGCGTTTCTTCTTTACCCTTATTCATGTTGGACGCAGGCACCGCCAACCTTTCGCTCTTGCCCTTTAAAAAGGAAGTTCCTGATTACTTCGCTAAATCATCATTTGGCTTTAAAGTCGGACTTTATGCAGGTCTCCAGTACACGCAATCAATGGTTAATGAATCCGTTTTGAGCAATGCAAGCCTTGTAGAGCGTATCAAAAAAGAAGAAAGCGGAATGTTGACTGCGGTTGCAGGCTTTGATTTTCAAGTTAGTAAAAAGGGTTGGAGCATCAGCAGCGGACTCAATTATTATCAGCAAGGGGAACATAGAAACTACAGCGATGATTTTTTGCAAACCAAAGGTATTGATTCTGTTTTCTACACGCCTGTAAACAAGACAATTGTTGGTTTTGATACCACGCTGATAACTATTGTGCACCAGCAAAATGGATGGGTTGTGACCGATACCTTGGTTACCTATTACAATGAAGCCAGCGGAACTTTTGTTACTGCTAATTTGCCCATGGTTGTAATGGTCAACAATGGAACCGACACCACCTATCAGTTGGTGATTGATTCTGTTTTCACCCAAATCATCGATTCGCTGCGCAATGGATTATGGACCACTCGTGATTTCAGGGGAAGCAACGAAGGATACGCCTCTTTGTTAAAAGGTAAAAACACCTACACCTATTTTGAAATTCCATTAATGCTAGGTTATGATTGGAGAATCAAAAACTTCTCGATTGGCCTTAAAGCAGGAATTGGCTTCGGAATTTTAACCCAACAAACTGCCTACTATTTAAGTACAGATGAGCGGAGAATAGAACCTTACTTAATTGAACAGAGCAATAAACTTGTTTACAATGTTATTGTTAGACCCGATTTTAATTACTGGTTAGGTAAAAATTGGGGAATTAGTTGTTCTCCTTTTATGAGAATGAATTTAAACAATCTGAAACAAAACCCAACTGAGCGAAACAGCTACAGAAACATTGGGGTTCAAGCAGGAATTAATTATCGTTGGTAAAAAGAAGTGGGGATTTACAAAGAATTGGGGCGTCTACTTAAATCATTGATAACCCTTTCCATTCTTGTTTTTGCTTGTTGCACCCAAAGGGGAATTTGATCTGTATTTGTGTTTTGCTTGCCAGAATGTTCAATGGTGAAGAAAAGTTCTTTCAAGCCCAACAAACCAAAATTAGCTACTGAACTTTTTAATTTATGTGCCTGCTTTCCGGCCGCTTCCCAATTTTTTTCTGTGCAAAGTTCAAGCAGTTTTTCTAAATCTTTAGGAGCTTCAGCAATAAATAAGGTTACAATCTGATCAATAATTTCGCGGTTATTACCCGTTATTTCATTCAGGTATTCAAATTGTGGCTCATCTACAGTGTAATGGTCAGAGGTCATAATTTTGATTTTTTTGAAATGGATTTGGTAGTTGAGATCGATTTAAGCTCCTCCTTCTAGGGAACGCAAATATGCCTTTGAAATTTTATTCCTTAAATCTTCCTGACTAAAGGGTTTGGAAATAAAATCATTCATTCCAACTTCTTTTACTTTTTCTTTGGTTTCGGGAAATGCATCTGCGGTTAGGGCAATGATTTGCATGCGTGGGTTAACCATCAGTGTTGGATTTTTTCTGATAAAGTCAGCGGCCTCAAAACCATTCATTTCAGGCATCTGCAAGTCCATCAATACAATGTCGAAAGGGGTCGTTTGAACGAGGTCAATCGCTTCTTTGCCATTTTGAACAATTTGGGCAACAATGGACCATTTCCTTAAGATCTGGTCGGCCAAAAACTGATTAATTTTATTGTCCTCTACCAATAAAACCCTTAGGTGCGATAAAACAGTGTTATCGTTTGAGTTTTGTTCAGCATAATCCTTTTGCTCCTGATCTTCTTTCGTCATAAAAGGTAAGGTAACCAAGAAGGTGCTGCCTTGCCCTACTTCACTTTTAACCGAAATATCACCACCAATTAAGCCTGATAGCAATTTACAAATGGTAAGCCCTAAACCGGAGCCGCCAAAGTTCCTTGTGGTTTGTGTTTCAGCCTGCTCAAAGCTTTCAAAAATTGAATGCAAACGATCTGCTGGAATGCCAATTCCAGTATCTTTAAATTCAAAATGAATTACAGCCTCTTTGCCTACTTTTTTGGCCAAGCTTATTCTTATCGAGACAGAACCACTTTTGGTAAATTTCACTGCATTGGCGCCCAAATTGGTTAAAATTTGAAGCAGTCGGGTAGGATCGCCAACAAGGGTTAGGGGCAAAGCAGGGTCGTAATTTAACTCCACTTTGATGGGCTTTTCCCTGGCCAAAAACTGAATGGTACGAACTAAATTTTGAATCAATGGCTCCAAAGGGAAGGGGACTTTCTCTAAATTTAATTTGCCGGCTTCCATTTTGCTGAAATCCAAAATATCATCCACAATGATTTTCAAATTTTCTCCGGCAAATTTTATACTTTTCAGTTTTTCCTCGAGCAATGGATCATGGTTTTCTTGCAACAATAACTCAGTAAGGCCAACAATAGCATGCATGGGTGTTCTAATCTCATGACTCATGTTCGACAAAAAGAAAGCCTTGCTTCGGTTAGCTTTATCGGCATTCTTAATGGCTAATTTAAGCTCCGATTCAATTTGCTTTCTTTCAGCAATTTCCTCATTAAGCTTATCATTGATTTTTCGCAGTTCATTCGTCCGCTCCAACACCTTTTTTTCCAATTCCTGCATGCTTCCGTTTAACCGGGCATTGGCTTTAAACAGCTCATTACCACTTAATTCAAGAATTCGTTCCAATTGTTTGTTCTGTTCATCAAAATTGATGTAGGCTTGATTTACCTGCTGTACCAATTCCTTCCATTGCGGGTTTTCTTCGCCTGTAAATCCAATTTTCTTTAATTGCCGTTCAAGCAAACGATGTAACTTCGAAACACTTTTTAAACTATTCATCGTTCTGAAAACGTGGTTATGGTCATGGTTTGATTATGCAATTCACATTTGGCATCCAAGGTAAAGGGGGAAATTTCTCCATAAGAATAAAACCCGGCGAAGGTAGATTTATCACCAAGCACTTCACGAACACCCTCTATTTCTTCCTCAATCATTTGCTTAAGCACTAACTTTCTTCCAACACACGATATCAGCAAAGATAATTCAGGACTTGTACCCAGCAAAGGTTTAGCCGTATTTTCTGCTGCTGTAATGGCTCCATCCACCAAACGGTCGGTATTGGCTTTCATCAAACGAACGTAGCTTCCCTGCGGAATATCCCCTGCAAATGTTAAGCTTTGTTCTTGTTCATTAACGCTTAAAATGGTTCTTACTACCGGCTGATGATCTGCTTTGTATCGCAAACTCAAAGGGAACAATAAGCCGGAAGCGGGCAACTGATCAGCCAATTCGCCCAAATAGGATTTATATAATTCTAGTGCAGGCGTACCATCCAATTCATACAAAACATTGGATTGGGATTTTGTAACCAAACGCTCCATACCAAATGTATCCCAACCACCATAACTACCAAATCCTACCTGCAAATCCTTTCCATAAAAGCCAATGGCCGTTATCATTTTCTTGGCTGCTTTGCCGGCCTTATCCAGCACAAGGGTTTTCTGAAAATCTTGCCCATCACCGGCCAAACCACCTGTTATATTTACCCCAGCAGGACAATTATTTCTTAAGCCACGCACCAATTCTGAACCATTCACATGCAACCCATCGCAAAGTACAAAAACGTGCCTCAAATCATTTTTGGGAAGCTCTTGGATAAGGGCTTCTCCTGCAGCATAACTGTCAGAAAAAGAATCCATAGAAAGTTGTCTATGTTGAAGCGTTGTTTTTTCAAAATTGATTTCCGTAACCACAATGCTTTCGTCAAAAACATTGTTCTCCATGATTTCTCCCGCAGTACTGCATCCCGAAAAAATTCGACCTGGATGTGAGGCTATCACCTTGGACATTAAATCATCCTGCTCCAGCATATTGCGGGCACCAAAAATTATTACCCAATCAGCAGGAGCATGACCTACTGATTCGGCCAAAGGCTGCGTAGAACTAATACCGCCGGCAAAATAGATGCTTTGTTTGGTCTTCATATCAAATTGTTTATTTTTAAATACGAAATAAAAGGATTTTTGGTTACGGAGAGTATCTTCTAATGTTCCATTTTCCGGCATCAAGGAAATAACCAATTCGGTCATGCATGCGGCTTGGACGACCTTGCCAGAATTCAAAACTTTCGGGCTTTAGCAAAAAGCCTCCCCAATGTGGTGGGCGAGGAATTTTTCTTCCCTCAAATTCCTTTTCAAGATTTTTAAATTTCTCCATTAAATATTCTTTGGAGGGAATAATTTCGCTTTGATGAGAAGCCCAGGCGCCAATTTGTGATTCTCTGGGGCGAGAGTCAAAATAAGCATCTGATTCGGATGCTGCTATTTGTTCCATGGCTCCATTGATTCTTATTTGCCGTTCAAGTTCCGGCCAAAAAAAATTAATACATGCCTTCGGATTTTCTTTTAAATCATGGCCTTTTCGGCTAGCATAATTGGTAAAGAATTGAAGGCCTTGTTCATTGAAGCCACGCAGCAATACAATCCTTGCAGAAGGGTTACCCAGAGCATCAGCCGTGGCCAAGGTCATGGCATTTACTTCCGGAACACCGGCCTTTGCAGCTTCTTCCAGCCAAAATTTAAATTGATGAAGCGGGTCGGGAAAAACCACACCCTCATCCAGACTCTCCGATGAATAATCTTTCCTGAGTTGAAAGATATGTTGTTCAATATTTTCCATAAAAAAAGCGCCATCGCTGACGCTTCATTTTTTTGTTTTAGGTTTATCTTACTCCGTGCATCATCACCATCAGGCGCTTGCTCAAAAAGAACAAAACGAGCGAAGCGGCACCGGCCATAAAAACAAAGAGCATAAAGAAATCGTAAAGGTTATCAATGCTCATTCCAATAAATTTCTTGGTATTGGCAACCTTACCTTGTTCAAGCATGTTAATGACCTCCGCTTTTACGCCTTCGTCTTTTATATCTCCCAATAATATTTTTTCTACAGGCATCACCTGCTTATCCATAATTACTGGAGCCTTGGTCAAATCATAATCTGCAGGAATCAATACAAGATTCTTTTGTGTTTGTACCTCTTGAATGGTGGCAACAGCAACAACCGGTTCAGGATACAAAGAACTTAGGGTTCCGGCAAATTTGTTGGCCGCTGCTGTAGATAAAAACCAAACACCCATAAGCAAAGAAGCAAATTTAACCGGTGCTAGTTTGTTCACCATTGATAAGCCAATGGGCGACAAACACAGTTCTCCGAAAGTGTGAATGGTGTATAAACTAACCAACCAGATCATGCTCACTTTGGTACCCGGGGTTAACCCTTGCACACCAAAAGCAATCACCAAATATCCTAAGGCCAATAGAAACAATCCAATCGCTTGTTTATAGGGAGAGGCAGGCTCCATGTTTCTTTTACCCAATGAACCCCACAACCAAACAAAAACACCGGCAAAAATTACAATGGCCACAGCATTAATACTTTGAAAGTAGGAGGCAGGAACCACTTCGCCAAAAAGCCTTCTGTCGGTTTGCTCTTCTGCAAAATAGGTTAAGGATGCACCTGCTTGTTCAAAAGCAGCCCAAAAGAAAATTACGAAAAATGCCACCAGATAAATTACCCAAATCCTCTGCTTTTCTATTTTGGTGAGTGATGGATCTGAAATGATAAATCCGGGTGCCGCAATGGTTAGTGAGAAAATAAAACTTCCAATCAAATCCAAATCAGCAACCTTAAAGAAAACCAAAAACAAACCAACGAAAATTGATCCCCAAATGGCCATCAATTTTGGAGATACAGGAACAGAAGGGGTATCAACATTCTTGTGTCGAGCAGAATTGGGTTCAACACCAATTTGTTCTCCTTCTGGGGTAACAATGTACTTGTTTTTAAGTGATATAAACAAAATCAAACTCAGCACCATTCCTAAACAGGCAGCCAAAAAGCCCCATTTAAAATCGGCAGCACTGCCGGTATCGCCCAAATAACCGCAGAGCAGGGGAGCGATGAAAGCACCCAAGTTAATACCCATGTAAAAAATGGTAAAGGCTGAATCAACACGGGTATCTCCCTCAGGATACAATTGACCCACCATGGTTGAAATATTGGGTTTAAAGAAACCATTGCCCAGGATTAAAAACCCAAGACCTGAAAACATCAGTGGAGTGGCTAAATCAACCTGTTCGTAAAAGGTGCCGGATAAAAACATAAAAAACTGACCAAGGGCCATCAGAATTCCACCAATGATAATCGACTTTCTGTTTCCCCAATATCTATCTGCCATATAACCGCCCAGCAAAGGTGTAAGATAAACCAATCCGGTATAACTTCCATAAATTTCCGACCCCTTGGCTTTGTCAAAAAATAAGGCCTTGGTCATATATAGTACGAAAAGAGCCCGCATTCCATAATAGGAAAAACGTTCCCACATTTCCGTCACAAATAATACATACAATCCTTTAGGATGGCCACTGCTTGGTGTACTCATGAGTTAATTTTGTTAGATGAATGAACTTGGTTGCGAATATAGTGTATTTAATTTACCAGCCCCTTTTTAAAGATTTTTAAGCAAAAAATCAGTCATTTTGGTATAAAGGTGCAACCTGGTATTACCTCCTGCTATTCCATGATTCTTATCGGGGTACACGGCCAAATCATATTGTTTTCCGGCCTTGTTTAAAGCGCTTATCATTTCAACGGTGTTCTGAAAATGGACATTGTCATCACCTGTTCCATGCACCAAAAGGTATTTGCCTTTCAGCAAATGACAGAAGTTGATGGGAGAGTTTTCATCATAACCGGTGGCATTCTCAGCCGGGGTTTGCAAAAATCTTTCCGTATAAATACTATCATAATAGCGCCAGTTGGTTACAGGTGCTACGGCAATGGCCACTTTGAAAATGTCAGCACCTTTCGTAATGCAAAGCGAAGATAAATAGCCACCGAAGCTCCATCCCTGAATCCCAATACGGTTGGCATCTACATAGGGCAAGGTTGCAAAATAGCGCGCAGCTCCAATTTGATCCTCGGTTTCCAATTTCCCTAATTGTTTGTAGGTTGCCTGCCTAAATGCAGCTCCTCTTCTGGCTGTACCACGATTATCAACCGATACCACAATATAACCTTGTTTGGCAAGATGTTGGTGCCAGTAGTAACCGGAGCCTTCCCATTGATTCAATACGGTATTTCTTCCCGGTCCACCGTAAATGACAAACAACAAGGGATACTTTTTTTGTGAATCGAAATCGGGTGGCTTAATCATCCAAGCATTCAATTCAATCTGATCGGGAGTAAAAATTTTCATGAACTCCTTTGTAGAAAAATTGTAGCTTTTAAGCTTTTCCTTTAACATCAAATTTTCTTCAAGAACTCTTACTTCTTTTGTTGCTCCTTCACACAAGGAAACCCGCATAGGACTGCT
>JBILVQ010000193.1:0-5707 GCA_044370375.1 Bacteroidia bacterium | reverse complement strand
GGCTATGGATGTACTACAGGGATTTCTGCCTCTGATCGTTCAAAGACCATACAGGCTTTGATAGACCCATCCATTAAACCGGAGGAGTTGGGCAAGCCGGGACATATATTTCCCTTAAGGGCCAAAAGAGAAGGTGTATTGCGCAGGGCAGGACATACGGAAGCAGCCATTGATTTAGCGCGTTTGGCAGGCTTTGAGCCCGCAGGCGTGATTGTAGAAATCATGAACGAAGATGGCAGCATGGCCCGTTTGCCTGATTTGCTGCTGATAGCCAAAAAATTCGATTTGAAAATTGTCAGCATCAAAGATTTGATTGCCTATCGTTTGAAATTCGATTCATTGGTTGAAAAACAAGTGAGTGTTGAATTGCCCACGCAATGGGGAGATTTTCAATTGGTGGCCTATCGTCATAAATCTACCGGACAAGATCATTTGGCTTTGATCAAGGGTAGTTGGGATGAGCATGAAACCATTTTGGTAAGAGTGCATTCCAGCTGTTTAACCGGAGATATATTTGGATCATGCCGATGCGATTGCGGACCACAATTGCACAAAGCCATGGAAATGGTGGAAGAAGCGGGCAAAGGTGTTATTTTATACATGAACCAAGAAGGGCGCGGCATAGGATTATTGAACAAATTAAAAGCCTACAAACTGCAGGAACAGGGCCTTGACACGGTTGAAGCCAACTTACAATTGGGCTTTAAAATGGATGAAAGAGACTATGGTTTAGGGGCTCAGATTTTGCGCGACCTAGGCGTTTCTAAAATCAGATTGATGTCCAACAATCCGAAAAAAAGAGCAGGCTTGATTGGTTACGGATTAGAAATTGTTGAAACCGTTTCCATCGAAATAGCCTCGAACGCCCACAATGAAAATTACCTGCTGACCAAAAAAAATAAAATGGGTCACTCCTTGAAGTTGGGGAAAAAGTAAGGGTTCAGGCATTGCCGAAAATTCCGCTCAACCACTCCTCAATGAGCAGGAAATAGAAGATATATCCAAAGCATATTTTTTCCGTGTAACCCGCGGGCATAGGCGGGTTTTACCTTTGTTGCGATCAATTTAATCATCCATTTAATCCAACAATGAAAAAATTTACCCTTCTCGGCTTAACCGCCATCAGCCTATTTACCGCGCCATCTGAGGGAAACGCTCAGGCTCCGAATCTCGGAAGTGCCGGCAATTTTGTCGTTTTTTCGGCACAAGGAAATGTTTCTAATACCGGCCTCTCCTACTATACCGGTAACATCGGTACCAATGGAGGAGCGAGCAATGGATTTGGCAATGTGAACGGACAAATGGCAGATGGAACACCACAGGCTATTCAGTGCGCCATTGATGTTCAAAGTGCCTACAACCAACTGGATGCTGCAACACCCAATTCTTTTCCCTCGGTAAACCTGGGCAATGGCGCCACGCTGAATGCAGGTGTTCATTCCATCAACAACTCCGCTAACTTAAATCAAACCTTGATTCTAGACGGACAAGGTAATCCGAATTCAATTTTTATTTTTCAAATTGATGGTTCGCTCATCAGCACTGCCAATGCAAATATCGTGACCATCAATGGCGCGCACTCTTGCAATGTTTTCTGGAAAGTAGAAGGATTTATTCTTTTAGCACCGGGTACTAGCATGAAAGGAACCATGATTGCCAACAATGCCGATATTAACCTGAGTGCAGGTGATACCCTTGATGGAAGAATTTTTAGCACAGGCGGACTTATTACCTTAAACGAAGTATTTGCCTTTACACCCCTTGGCTGTGGAACGCCAACCCTTAGCGGACCAACTGCACCCAACCTTGCCACTTCAAAATGTTTTGCTTTGTTTTCGTCCAATGGTAGCATTTCAAACACTGGGGTAACCAATGTTACAGGTGATGTAGGCGGCAACAGCGGTCCTACCACAGGCTTTGACTCATCATTGGTGAACGGTGTTTTGCATTACTTGCCCAACCCCAGCACGGTATCTTGTGCCACTGATTTGGCCAATGTTTACGCCTATTTGAACGGATTAAGTTATGATATTGAATTGCTTTATCCCAACCAATTGGGCATGGGCTTGATGTTAACCCCACATACCTATTTAATCAATGGTGCTACCACCCTTAGCGACACCCTAGTATTGGATGCGATGGGCAATGGAAATGCTATTTTTGTTATTAGGATTATCGGCAACTTTACTGCATTACCCAATGCTTCTATAAAATTAATCAATGGTGCATTATCCGGAAATGTTTACTGGCAGGTAGAAGGAGCCATGACCGTTAGTACCGGCAGTTATCTGCGCGGAACCATCATTGCCAACAACAGTGTTACCAGTAATTTGCAACAAGGTTCAATCATTGATGGCCGTGTAATGACCACCAACGGATCCATTGCCACCAATGCCATGTTGATTGTTGCACCCAACATTCCGCTGAATTGCCCGGGAACCGTAGGAATAGCCGAAAAGAAAGGCAATGCCGGAATCAGCATATTTCCTAATCCATCCAAAGGATTTCTTACGCTCACCTTGTCGGAAGAAGAAAGTAAGTTAGGCCTTGACATTAGCTTCTATAATACTTTAGGGATGAAGGTGTTGAGCAGCACTTTAAACAAAAGCATTACAGTACTTGATATCACAGCGCTTTCGAAAGGAGTCTATTATTACACCCTATCGGAAAGCAACCGTATTTTGCAAAAAGGAAAAGTAGTGGTTGATTAATAAACAACATTCCTTAAGGGACGGGGCAATCACCAACAGGCGGTTGCCTCGTTTTTTTATTTCATTACCTTTGAAACAGAAATAATGCCCATGAATGTAACCAATGTTACCGCTAAAAAAAGATTATCATTTGACCTTTGCAGCAAAACAAAAACATGAAAATATCTCATTCACTAAAAGGTTCCTTCTTATTGCTAAGTCTGTTAATGTTGACATTTCAGTCCTTGGTAAGTGCCCAAGGAAAGACCGTAAACAACATTGGACAGGAAGAATTTCTTCAACTGCAGAAAGACAAAAAAGTGGTGGTGATCGATGTTCGCACACCGGAAGAAACAGCCCAAGGAGTTATCAAGGGGGCGGTAGTTTTTGCGGATGTAAATGCTCCGGATTTCGCGGCTAAAATTGCAGCATTGGATACAAACAAAACCTATTTGGTATATTGCAGAAGTGGCGCAAGAAGCAGCAATGCGGCTCAATACATGATCAGCAAAGGTTTCACCAAAGTTTATAACCTGAAAGGAGGCATCAGCAACTGGAAGGGAGAAATTGTAAAAAAATAAATGGGGTTGTTGGCAAAGGAAATCAGAGGTATTGTTCTTTCACTCCTCATTGGGCTCAGCGCCTTTTTTCTTGCACCATTTTTTCCCTCTTCCTTCAACAGTATTTTACTGGCTTTGTTGTTGGGTATTTTGGTAGGGAATCTTGTCAACATCCCTGACAATTTCAAATCCGGTATAGGATTTACCAGTGGTAAATTGCTTGAATTATCCATACTTTTTTTGGCTTTCAGCATCAATTATAAACACATTGCGGCACTGGGCATAATGAGTTTTAGTGTAATTGCCGTGATGGTTTTTGTGCTGTTGCTCTTTACTTATTATTTATCAAAAAAAATAAATTGTCCGGGTTCAACCGGCTGGCTCATTGGTTTCGGGACCACCATTTGCGGTTCATCGGCCATAGCAGCCCTGGCTCCGGGGGTGAGTAAAAACAAAGACGATGTTGGCATTGCCATGGCTGTTGTGAATTTATTTGGCACCCTTGGCATGATTGTGCTTCCCTTGCTATTGGTAAAATTTGATTTAAGCCATTTACAAGCGGGCCTGCTGATTGGAGGATCATTGCATTCTGTAGGCAATGTTGTAGGAGCCGGTTACACGATGGGACAAGCAATTGGAGAATCAGCCATCACCATCAAATTGGCAAGGGTTGCTTTGTTATCTCCTGCCCTCATTTTCTTTAACTATTTACTCAACAGGAAAAATGTAAGCAATTGGAAAGAGCATTTTTCATTGCCTTGGTATTTGTGGAGCTTTATTGGAATAACGATTCTTAGTTCGATGGTTCACTTTCCTGAATCATTTTTGAAGGTTATGGAAGAAACAGGAAAGATTATTCTAACCATTGCCATGGCTGCCATTGGAATGAAAGTAAGCTTCAAACAATTGTTGCAATCAGGACAAAAAGGAGTTTGGTTTGGTCTGATAGTTTTCGGGGTACAGTTGTTATTGTTGATTCTGCTGATGCTATTGGTATAAAGCAAAAACCCAATTTTGGTTGATGGCTTCTGCAAATGGTTGCATGAAAACCATTACAATGTTTTGCCTTAAAGACACTTTTGCATCAGATCGAAAATTTCTTTTTCTAGCACCTTACACTTATCCTTGGCATACCAGGTGTGCAATTCCAATTCAAAATCATCGTGGCTCCTTCCGGCCGGATCTTTCTTCCAAGCAAACAACAGTTCCTGCGCTGGTTTGGGACGTGGTCCCCAATTGAACAGCTCATGCCCTTCGCTATCGAAAGCAATTAATTTGGGAATAGAAAGACTACCGTTGGTTGCATGTTTTTGCATGAATTCGGGATTATCATCTCTTGAGATCAAACGAAGGTCAATTTTATGGCCAAACAATGCCGCAATTTTAGCCATGGCCGGATAATTTTGCGCACAATCACCGCACCAAGCTTCGCCAATAGCCACCCAGACTTGTCTTTGCGTCCATTGAGGCACGAGTGTAGAAAAGTCCTCAAAGGGTTGATAGGTTTTGTTGATTCTTTCCATGCGTTTCAAGTTCAGCGCTGTGAAATTGATGCGGGCTTCGGTGGGTTCCAACCCGGAGGTTTTTCCTTCCGCAACAAGGGTTTTCACCCATTCAAAATATTCATTGTAATTTTTTACAGAACCAAAAAACTGAGGCAGCATGGATTTATCTTTATGGAGTTGAAGGCAAAAATTTTGCACAAAAGTAAGCAAGCCAAGCGAGAAAAAAGTAACAGAAGCAATAATTCTTGTTACAAAACAACATCGAAAACGGGATGAAGCGCTAGATGCAGGGCTTTGGTGTGAAGGCACGAAAATAGAGCCAACCTTACGAAGAAGAGTCGGTAATTTGTATGCTAATAAAAAGGAATCCAGCGCCCCGGAAAGCATTCGTTTTTTTATCTTTGTTAAAAACAACAGCACCAACTTAAGTTCCGGTCTTTATGAAAACAAATGTCGCTCAAGGAATCATTGCTTTTTTATTGCTCTTCCAACTTCATGGATGGACACAAAGCAACAATGCTGTTTTGGTAGGCTACTGGCATAATTGGAACGATGTGAATGCCCCTTATGTTCCCTTGAGCGCCATTGATGCACGGTATGATATCATTGAAGTTTCCTTTGCGGTGTCCACTGCTCCTACCGACATGACGATGCTCTTCACACCCGATGTGGTTAGTCAGAGTACCTTTATGGCGGAGATGCAAGCCTTGCAAAATCAAGGAAAAAAGGTTTTTATCAGTGTAGGTGGTGCAACATCTACGGTTGATTTAACAACGCAGCAAAACAAAAATGCTTTTATCAATTCTATGAACGCAATCATTGACACCTATGGATTTGATGGACTAGATATTGATATTGAAGGCGGAAATTCCATTTTAAATACCGGAGGAAGCATTAGTGGTCCAACCAATGTTGCCCAACAAAACCTGATAGATGCCATACAACAAATTAT
>JBILVQ010000192.1:0-5737 GCA_044370375.1 Bacteroidia bacterium | reverse complement strand
CGTGTAGTACTAAATATTCGGAAAGTAGAGCATTGTATGTCTTTTCATCTTTCTTATCATAGGCAATATTAAATCCATCCCCTTTTTGCGTAATAAATTCATCTATTTTTTGTGATGGAGTAGTTTGTGCAATGAGTTGATGCATGCTCATTAATAAAAAAAGTAGGAGTGTTGTTTTCATTTTCATTTTTCTTGTTTTTTAAGTATATGACGACCCAACATTATAATAGTTACAGGAGTTTTAATTTTATTTACCTTGTTTATTCTTTATGATAACAAGATTGTTAAATGTCTTGGTTTTTTAGTCAACCTATTTTAGGACGATGCAATTTTTTGAGGTTGTGGCTAACTTGCTTATACCCGCATAAAAACCATATTTTTCTTGCAGTTTTCTTTCAAAGATAAACAAAGTCCTTTAAAACCAAATGCCCCATAAGCGTTTGGAATCGTTTCCATCCGTTTCCAAACGGATAACAAACGATTCCAAACGGCTAATTTCTTGTGGTTAGGTGATCTGTTTTGTAATTTTGCTTTACGGGGCGGGCAGGTACTGCCCCACAAAAAATTGAGTTCCAGGGGCAATTAGGCTCGAATTTTCTGGACTTTATCATTCATATCTTCATAAATCAATTGTAGCCCCCGAGCCCGCAAAATCCCAAACCAAAATGCAGCCTAAGTACAAAAGCAAGCCGTACTAAGTACCCAAGCGGTGCCTGTACAAGGCGTGGTTTTTAGTTAACAGCGAATAGAACAAGAAAGCCGCTCTTTCATGGCGGCTTTAAAAAAGGTCTGTTTCGGCTGCGAGGCTAAATGTTGTGTGTAGCCTTTATTCTGTTTACTAGTAAATACAAACTTGTCCTTGCCCAATCGGTAAAACAGACGCAATAACGTCTTCCCTATATTTGCTGTCGTAAAGTTTTTCAATTGCCCAACCAACTAGGTCAACGGCTGCCAAACAACCTGCTGCTGTCCCAACGTTACCATGAGTTACCAAATGTTTGTCTTCTAGGACTTCAACACCATAATTCTTCAAAGCTTCAAAGGCAGTCGGATAAGTTGTTGCGGAAAGTCCAGTTAGATGTCCAAGTGCTGCAATTATTAAAGCACCAGAACACATTGAGCAAATTATTTGTCGGCTTGGGTCAAGATTAAAGCGATTTAAATAAAGTTCGTCCTTGATAACGTTTCTTGTCCCTGGTCCGCTTCCAAAAAATACAAGGTCCGCATCATTGCACTCTTCAATAAATCCGTGTGTTTTTAGGTCGAGTCCACACACAGATTTATGGGTTGATTCTGTCCCAACAATTTTTACTTGAAATTCTTTGTCACGAAATTTAACTCGGTTTAGTAGGTCCCAAGCTAAAAATATATCAATGTCAGTGAACTTGTCAAATGCTACAATTACTGCTTTTTTCATTTTATTATTGTCCGTTTTGGTTTCATCAGAGGTCTTTACATAACGTTTTTCATCCTAGCGATGGGCCCGATATCGAAGCACTGAACTGCAAACCGATTACAAATTTATAAAAGAAATTCGAACTTCCAAATTAGTGCTGAACCAGCGGCTATCGCTTGCATGCTGTTAGCTGCTGATGTTTCTGTCTAGTTAATAGTCACTTGTGTATTTGTATTTCCGTTTAACAATCATTCTGCCTATCTGATCTAATGCTCCAAAGAGATTGTTCACTTTAAATTTTGCTGTTCTATTCTGAATGATTGAAATTGAAAGTATAGAAGGTGTGGTTTTGACTTATACACTAATGACAAAAGCAAGTGCATTTAGTTCTAAATTTTCTATTGTAATATTTTTTTTGTTTTGATTGATATACCACAAGCACCAAAGTAGCCTAAGGCGTTTTTATCAGGTTTATCTAAATTCACGATATTACCTTTTATTCTTCCTGGTGGTACATCACCAGAAACTGGCGATGATGCCGTTAAATTGAATATAGAGTAATAGTAATTATACATTTGTTCAGAGATGTTTAGCTGATGTAATCTTGCTATGTCGGCAGTAACAACAGGAAAATTATCAAATGGCAAATAGTTAATTAAAGGTTGTCCGTTGAAAAAGTCATCTTTTTGAATGACTCTATAAATGTTACCTGGTGAAGGATTTATCATTAACTGCTCGTTTATATACAATTGCCATAAATAGAAGTTTCTTTCATTCAAAGGATCAGTTGTGTTTACTGTGATGAAATTACCTTCTGGACTACCTAAAGCAGTAGGGAAATAATTTACCGTAAGACTATCTATAGCGGCACCTGCTGCTTTCAGAGTTTCATAAGCATTATATTCATCTCCGTCATATTTTATAATTAGCTTATACGTTTTGTTGATTGCTGCAATATAACTACTCCTATAAATACCATTTTCGATATGATTATATGTGTATGTATTTGTTCCATCATTTACCATAACGATTGCGTTTGTTATAGGCAATGGATTAGTATTGCCTGTAAAACTAGCGGAAAGGCTGAGCTTTAATTCTTGCTGATTTATAGTACTGTCAATACCCCATAGAACATTCCCTTCTACTACTAGTTTGGGACTAGTATTATTCAAATCAATATTTATTTCTTTTTCGCAAGAAGAGAAAAGAGTAGCTGTTGCTATCAAAATACAGATTTTTTTTATTAAGTTCATTTTTGTTTTCTTTAAAATTTAAACTCGTAACTAATGCTTGGTACTATACCAAAGTAAGTAAGCTTATATGCCTTGTTGTTACCTGTTCCTAATCCAGTTTCACTATTGTTGTTGGTCAAGGTTTCTTTGAAGGTAATATTCGCGGCATTTTGACGGTTATACATATTGTAAATACCAAATACCCATTGACTTTTCCACCGTTTTGTTTGTTTACCTTTTAACGTAGCTGCAATATCCAATCGGTGATAATCGGGCATTCGATAGGCATTACGTTCACTATATTCCGGTATAGAAAGTCCATTAAATGAGTATTTTGATTCTGGATAGGTAGCTGGTCTTCCTGATTGGTAAATGAAGTTTGCGGAAATGGACCATTTCTCTGAAATTTTATAGTTTCCTGTAATGGCAATATTGTGAGGCTTGTCATAATTTGTTGAATAGTACGCTCCATTATTAACTCCTTTTCCACCATCAACTCCTGGAGTTCTGCGTTCGGCTTTTGATAATGTGTAACTAATCCAACCAGTAAACCTTCCTTCACTTTTCTTTACCATAAATTCTAAACCATAAGATCTTGCATCGCCATTGAGAATGATAGTTTCAGGAGAATTATTGAGAAGTGGTGAAGCACCATCAATAAAGTCAAATTGGTTTTGCATCCATTTGTAATAGGCTTCAATACTAAATTCATAAGTATTGTCTTTAACATTTCGGAAATAGCCCGTAGCAATTTGGTCAGCAATTTGTGGTTTTATAAATGAAGAACTTGGTGTATAGATATCTAATGGAGTTGGAGAAGTTGCAGTAGAAAGCAAATGAATATACTGGAACATTCGGTTATAACCCAATTTGATACTCGACACGTCATTTGCTTGATAATTCACACTGAGGCGTGGTTCAAAGCCAAATGAATTGTTTAGGAGTTTATTTTTTGCATATTTTTTGTAAGATGAAATGGTTCCTTCCTCATAATTATCGATAATAGGATTATAAATAACCGCTTTTCCATTCTCATATACTGAAATGGAATCGTTCGCCATTTGAGCGAATTGAGATATTCGTAATCCGTACATTATTGTAAGTCTGTTAGAAATCCGATAATCGTCCTGTAAGTATGCATAATTCTCTACAGCCCTTTTTTCCTTATAATTGGTTGGATTAATTGTAGATTTTGCTCCAAAAGGTTTAATATTTCCCGGATTGAATTGATATAAAATGGAACCTATACCAAACTTTATTTTGTGCTTTTCTCCTGCATAATAGTCAAAATCAGCTTTGAAGTTTACATTTGAAAGTGAAGAGTTCCATTGAAAACTATTACCCGGATAAAAAGTTATTTCATAATCGTAGTTAGAATAAATGGCACTAACATTCATAAATAGTTTTGGACTAAACAAGTGATTCCAGCGCAATGTACTTGTTATATTCCCCCAAGTATTTCCAAACCCATTAGGCACATCTATTTTATCCCTACCGAAGTACCCTGACAGGAATATTCTATCTTTGGAAGATAAACGATAGTTGCTCCTCAAATTGAGGTCATAGAAATAAAGTTTGTTACGATTGATAGTTGTATCGGATGAAAGCGGTAAGAATATATCTGCATAAGACCTTCTTGCTGACAGAAGAAAAGAACCATTTGCACCTTCTTCGTACACTTTGCCAATTGGTGCTTCTATCGTTAACCTACTTGATAATAGCCCAATTCCGCCTGTTGCGGTAAATTTCTTATTGTTACCTTCTTTCATTCTAATGTCTAATACGGAGGAAAGCCTACCACCATATTTTGAAGGTATTCCGCCCTTGTATATGGTAGCATCTTTGAGTGCATCAGCATTAAAAACAGAGAAAAAACCAAATAAATGAGACGGATTGTAAACAATGGCTTCATCTAATAAAATCAAATTTTGGTCTGCAGATCCTCCTCTTACATTAAAACCTCCCGAACCTTCATTGGGAGCAGAAACACCTGGGAGGAGTTGAATAGACTTGATGACATCTGCTTCACCGAGCACCATAGGGATCTGCTTGATTTCCTTTACAGTTATTTTTTCCACAGACATATCTGTACTGACTATTTTGTTATCATTTCTTGTTGAAGAAACTACAACTTCGTTCAAAGAGGTGCCTTTCTCTTTCAATAAAATGTCAAGTGTTACATTTGAAGTAACATCAATAAAGATTATCTTCCTCTCATAACCTATATAATTAACTATTAAATTTGATTTTCCTTTTTCAACCGTCAATGAATAATAACCATATGCATTTGAAGAGGCACCTATTGAAGTTTTTTCAATTTGCACTGTTGCCCCTATGAGAAACTCATTGGTTAAACTGTCTTTCAAGTATCCTGATAAGGTGTACTTTTGAGCATTTGCAGAGAATGCAAAGAAAAAAGATGTAGCAAGCAGCAAGTATTTTATTTTTTTTACCATAAACCCTGATTTGATTTATGGCGACAAAATTGAAGTTTATTAAAAAGAAAAACATTGACAAATGATAAAAAATCACTTTTTACCTTTAATTCGGCTCAAACTTTCTTGGGTTATTCCTAAATAGCTTGCTACAATCTTGTTTGATAATCTCTGAATTATGCCTGGATTAGTTTGCAACAAAAAGTCGTATCGCTCCTTGGCAGACATCTTTAAAAAACTCTCCAACCGCCAATGATTAGTAATATAGGCAACTTCAAGTTGCTTATTGTATAAATCTCGAGCTAGAGCTGTTGTTTCAATTAAATTTTTAAAGTCGTTGTATGATATTTGAAGAACTACTGCTTGTTCAGTTGCTGCTATAAATTCATTGGTAGGGGTCTGCGAAATGAAGGAGTGTATAGTAGTAATAAATTGGTTTTCAAGAGCAATATATCTTGTTGCTTCTTGTCCATCGTCATCAATAAAGTATGCCCGAACTGAACCCTTGCAAACGAAATATGTATATCTACAAATATCTCCTTTTGAAATTAGGGTTTCGTTTTTTTTAACGGTTTTTTCTATGAATGCAGATACAACCTTTTCTATGTCGGTTGTTGTTGTCTTAAAGTTGTTAGCAAAATATGCCTTTAATTTTTCTATCATTTTTAATTTTA
>JBILVQ010000037.1:0-19423 GCA_044370375.1 Bacteroidia bacterium | reverse complement strand
GGATCCAATTAATCTCGGATACCCGCTGAGTTCTGCCGATGACGATGTAAATTTCGTTATGGTGAAAGGCGAGAAAAAAGGATATTATTCTTCTGTTAAATATGAAGGCTTTGGAGAAAGAGATTTGTACACCGTTAATTTCTTAACCGGCAAAGAAGAAACCGATAGTGCTGATGTTGAAGCCTTGGCCCTAAAAGAAAGAATCATCAAAGGAAAAAAACTTCCGGGCAGCGCCATCCTGAAAGGTCTTGTAACCGATGGATACAACCAAACACCGCTTGCAGCTACCATTCTTATTTCAGATGCATCCACCGGAATGCCCGTTGATACTGTTTTAACACAGGCCGGTGACGGAAATTATGCCGTTTACATTCCATCAGGAAAATCATACAAAGTAGAGGCCTCCTCGCCCAATTATAACAGCTCGGTTTCAACGGTCAATATTCCGCAAAGCAACACCAACATTGAAATTGAAAAAGATTTCCAATTGGTTTCTCTCTCTAGTGTTACCACCATTCTTCGTGGTAAAATCATTGATGTGTTAACCAAGGCTCCCCTATCGGCCAACCTCATCATTAAAGATAATGTAAAGGACCTTGAAATTGCTAACATTAAAACCGATGCCACTACCGGTGAATATGAGGTGGCTGTGCCTTCCGGAAAGATTTATTCCATCGTGGTGAAAGCACCTGAATACATGCCCTTTTACGATGATATCGACATTCCCATGTCGAAGAAAAATCAGGTCATCACCAAAAATGCTGAACTGAATGATTTGAAAGTGGGGTCTAAAATTGTTTTGAAAAATATCTTCTATGATTTTGACAAGGCCACTTTACGCCCTGCCTCTATTGTAGAACTCGATCACCTCATTGAATTGCTCAATGAATACCCAACCATGAGAATTGAAATTTCAAGTCATACCGATAACAAAGGAACCCCTGAATACAATATCGTCCTTTCCAATAACCGCTCTAAGTCTTGCGTTGACTATTTGATTTCAAAAAAGGTTGACAAAAAGCGGTTGGAGTTTAAAGGTTACGGATTAACCCAGCCCATTGCTACCAATGATACCGATGCCGGCCGCCAGTTAAACCGGAGAACAGAGTTCAAAATCTTAAGTCGATAACCAGGACCCTCCCCTTACATGTGCGGAATTGTTGGTGTATTTGCGAAGAGCGAAACGGGAAAAAAATATTTTAATCGCCTTGAGCCTGCCCTTGTCACGCTGAACAAAAGAGGTCCGGACGATGCCGGTGTTTTTGTTCATCAACGCTGTGCCCTTGGCCATAAAAGACTTTCTATCATTGACACCAGCGCATCGGGCCACCAACCTTTTACCGATCCGGAGGGCCGCTTTACGATTATTTTTAATGGTGAATTTTTCAACTTTACAGAAGAAAAAAACAAATTACTGACCCAAGGAGTTACGTTTCGCTCCAATTCCGACACTGAAGTCTTGTTGCATGGTTTTATAAAGGAAGGACCTGCTTTCTTTAAAAAGGTGAATGGTTTTTTTGCCCTTGCCATTTATGATTCACTTACCGAAAAGCTAACCATTGCCAGAGATCGCTTTGGCGTGAAACCCTTGCACATTTACGAAGATGAACATGTTTTTATTTTCAGTTCTGAAGTAAAAGCCCTGCTTCAATTTCCTATTGAAAAAAAAATCGACAGTTGCTCCTTGTTGCAATACCTGCACTTTAACTACCTTCCAGATCAACACAGTATTTTTAGTGCTATCAGAAGATTTGCTCCGGGTCATTTCGCGGTGAGCGACCAGCAATTCAAGGAAGAAAGTTTTTATCAATTGTCAACCCAAATTGCCAACCCTGCCCCTGATTACAACACAGCAAAAAACAAGCTGCGAAACTTATTGAGCGATGCCGTTAAACTTCGTTTGCAGGCTGATGTTCCTTTGGGTTGTTTTTTAAGTGGCGGTATTGACTCCTCCATTGTAACCGGCCTGGCAGCTGCCGAAGTTAATAAGCTCTATACTTTTTCCATCGGTTTTCCTGATCAGCCTCATTTTGATGAAACAGCCTATGCGAAACTGGTGGCTGAAAAACACAAAACAGAACATACCGTATTCGCAGTAAGAAACAAAGACCTGCTGGAGGTTTTTACCGAAGCACTCAATTATTTCGATGAACCTTTTGCCGACTCATCGGCCCTCAATGTTTTTCTACTGAGTCGAGAAACCCGAAAACATGTAACCGTTGCGCTTTCCGGTGATGGCGCTGATGAGGTGTTTGCCGGCTATAACAAGCACAAAGCCGAATGGACTTACCAAAACAAGCCCATGCATAAAATGCTAGGCACCTTAATGAACCCATTCACTAACTTTTTGCCGAAATCCCGCAACTCGGCCATGGGCAATAGATTCAGACAATTGGCCAAATTCAGCAAAAACGCTTCACTGTCAACAGAAGAACGTTATTGGAACCTTGCCGGTTTTTATCATGGCAATCAACAATTCGACTTGCTTTTTCAGCAACCCGATAAAACAACACTTCTTGAATTTAACCAAAGGAAAGCAAACATACTGCATCATCTGAAAGGAAAATCTGGGGGAATGGAAAACATTCTTGCCAGTGACATGGACATTGTTTTAAGGGGTGATATGCTGGTAAAAGTTGATTTAATGTCGATGGCCAACAGCCTGGAAGTTAGGAATCCTTTCCTCGACTACAGGGTGGTTGATTACGCCTTTTCGCTTCCCGAATCCTATAAAATTGATGCCCATAGAAGAAAAAAGATTTTGGTGGATAGTTTTATGGATTTGCTTCCCACTGCCCTCTTTAACAGAAACAAGCAAGGCTTTGAAGTGCCTCTTTTGCATTGGTTTAAAAATGAGTTGAAACCGCTCATAGAAACCGATTTGTTAAAAGATGATTTCATTGCTGCCCAAGGTGTTTTTAACCTAAACGCCATTCGCAACTTAAAGAAACAACTTTTCTCTAACAACCCTGACGATTCTGTTGCCAAAATTTGGGGCCTATTGGTTTTTCAACATTGGTGGAAAAAATATTACAATGACTAACAACCCGAAACCAAAAGTTTTAAGGATCATCAACCGCTTTAATCTGGGAGGTCCCACTTTCAATGTGGCTTACCTTTCTAAATATTTGGTGAATTACGAAACACTGTTGGCAGGAGGCGAAAAGGATGCGTCGGAGGATAGTTCGGAATTTATTTTGGAGAACCTTGATCTGCATCCGGTAAAAATAAAAGCCATGCGCAGGAGCATCAATCCCTTCAACGATGTTTTGTCATTTCTGGAAATTGTAAAATTAATCAGAAGCTTTCAACCCCAAATTATTCACACCCATGCCAGCAAGGCTGGAACGCTTGGCAGGTTGGCGGCACTCTATTGCAAGGTGCCCATTGTTATTCATACATTTCATGGGCATGTTTTTCATTCTTATTTTCCTGCATGGAAAACCGCAATTTTCAAGGCAATTGAGCGCTTTTTAGCCAAAAGAAGCACCTGTATTATTGCCATTAGTGAAAAACAAAAAGAAGAGTTAAGCCGTATTCACAAAATTTGTGAGGCCAATAAAATTAAGGTTGTTTCCCTAGGCTTTGATTTGGAAAGATTCAGAGATTTAGAAGGTGTAAAAAGGAAACAATTCCGAAGCAAATATTTTATTCAGGAGGATGAAATTGCTGTAGGCATTATCGGCCGCCTTGTGCCCATCAAAAATCACGAATTATTTTTGGGTGCCGTTGAACATATTTTCAAGCAAAGTGGGTTCGAAAAAGTAAAATTTTTTATTGTTGGTGATGGAGAATTAAAGGATGTGCTGTTAGAAAAAGCGAATACACTCGGGCTCAATCCTGTTTTCTTTCCGGATAATCCGGTTGAGGGAAGACTTATTTTTACCTCCTGGATCAAAGAAGTAGATGTGGTGATGGCCGGACTCGATTTGGTGGCCCTTACCTCTTTCAATGAAGGAACTCCGGTTAGTCTCATTGAAGCACAGGCGGCCGGAAGGGCTGTAATTTCCACCAATGTGGGTGGCATTGAAAATATTGTCAGCCAACAAACCGCGGTCCTTATCGAAAACAACAACGGCCCTGCCTTTAACCAAAGCCTTGAAAATTTACTCAAAAATCCTCAAAAACTCAGAGAAATGGGCAGTTATGGATGGGAGTTGGTGGGTAAAAAATTCAATTACACTCGGTTGGTGAACGATATGGATCACCTGTATGGAGCCTTGCTCGGCTTCAAAAAAAATCCTAATAATGGGCAGATTTAAGACGAATGACCGATAAAAAGGGAAAATTGGTTAGCTTTGCGAAAAACACAACGATGAAGTTTAAACACTCCTGGCTTCTTTTTTTCTTACTGATAGGATTAAGTTCTTGTAGGATTTTTAACCCTAGCCGGATGTTGCTTTCTCCTGACGATTACCCTTACGCGCAAAAGCCATCTACCCGAGAGATGGAATTTAAAATCGCGGTGGGCGATGAATTGAATCTGCAACTTTTTTCAAATGATGGTTTTAAACTGATTGATATCACCCAGTCGGCCAACACAGCGCAAGCCCCTGCCAGAATATCCTATAAAGTTGAATTCGACGGAACAGCCAAACTACCTATTTTGGGCAGGTTAAACCTTGCTGGTCTAACCATCCGCCAGGCCGAGCTAATGCTGGAAGAAAAATACAGCACTTTTTACATCAAGCCCTTTATCTTGTTAAGCGTTTTAAACCGAAAGGTTTATTTGTTTCCCGGTGCTGATGGAGCCGCCAAGGTTATTGCGCTTTCCGATGACAATTTAACGCTGGTGCAGGCCATCGCACAGGCAGGAGGTATCTCCAACAACGGTAAGGCCTTCAGGGTAAAGCTCATCAGGGGTGATCAACGAAACCCGCAGGTGTTTTTATTCGACCTTTCAACGCTGGAGGGTTTTAAAAATGCCGACATCTTGTTACAATCAAACGATATCATTTATGTGGAACCAATGCCAAGGTACGCCCGTGGTTTATTTGCCGAAATCGGTCCCTACCTTTCCATTGCCACTTCCCTCTTGTTGATGTTCACCTTCTATACCAGGCTCTCTAACTAACAATGGCCAAGCAAACACAATCAAAAATTTCGGACAGTTTTGATTTAGGTCTTTTGTTTTTCATTATCAGAAGGAACATCCTGTGGTTTGTTCTTTTTGTTGGTATCGCTATCGGCTGCGGTTATATTTATGTGCGATATGCCACAGAAATTTATAAGGCATCGGCTGTTATTCAACTGTCTAATAACAATAATGCTCAAAAAATCCTGAATGTTTCAGATGTAATGGAAAGCGAGGAAGGTTTGGCCAGTGATGTGGAATTGATTCGGTCAAAATCCTTTTTAACCCGCGCCCTAAAAAACTTACCCCTCGATATTTCTTACTACTCAAAAGGAACATTTAAAACCAACGAAAACTATAGAAACGCTCCTTATGAGGTTGAGTACCGTATTCACAACCCCTCCATTTTCGGCATTCCTGTTTTTGTTAAAATTAAAAATACCAAAGAGATTCAAATTACCTATTCTGCTGCAGGTAACCAGGTCAACAAAATTATCAAAATCAAGGAATGGGCAAAGTTTCCTGAGTTTGAACTTAAAATTTCGGTCCGCGATTTTAGTGCCTTGGTGGATTACCAGAATGATGTAAAAAAGGATTTGATGTATTTTAAAATATCAGATCCCGAATCGGTAATTCAGCCCATTTATAAAGCCATTAAGGTTACTGTCCTAAACTTTGCTGCCAAAACAATAGAGATTACTATTCAGGACCAAAGCCCGCGTAAAGCATTCGAAATTGTTAATGCCCTGGCATCAGAGTTCATTACCTATGATGTTGAAAAACGCTCAGAAAGTTCATCTAAAATTTTAGAATTTATCGACAAGCAACTCGACATGGTGTATGTTGACCTTCAATCACAGGAGGGCGAGATGCAACGTTTCAGACGCGAAAACAAATCACTGGGTTCGGGCGATGTAAATACCATGTTTGTTGAGAAACTCAATGCCTTGGAAAAAGAGTTGATGGCGGTTAAGTTAGAAAAATCAGTCATTGATGAATTAAAATCCAGGATCCTCATCAAGGGTGAATTTGATGTAAATACTTTTTCTTACATCATCTCCGAAATTCCCAACGAGGCTTTTCTGAGCAAAATGCTCAACTCCATCTACGACCTTTATCGCCAAAAGGAAACCCTCATGCTGGATGTTACAACCAATAACCGGAACATACAGATTATTGAAAGTAAAATTCAGGAGAAAAAAGACATTCTGGTAGATGCTTTAAACCTCATGCAGGAATCCATCATTGAACGGGAAAACAAAGTGCTGAAAACCATTGCTGAAAATGAAATGAAATTCAACAATGTTCCTGCTCAGGAATTAGAGTTCAATCGTTTGCAGCACATTTATGGCATCAACGAAAAATTTTATAATTTACTACTCAGCAAAAAAGCAGAATACTCTATTTCCATTGCCGGTTTCGTACCGCAGAATTCAATTCTTGAAACAGCCGAACTTCCTAAAATACCGCTCTCTCCTGATAAAAATGTAGCCCTGGGTATTGCCATCGCACTTGGTGTGATTGCCTTTTTGGCTTTGATAGGAATTAAGTTCCTGATGTTCAGCGACATCACAACCATTGCCGAGGTGCGGAAATTTACCGACCATTCTGTGCTGGGAATTGTGCCCAAATACAAAAAGGAAATTCCCGTTTCACAATTATTGGTAGATAAAAATCCTAAAGCCTCTATTTCTGAGGCATTCCGCTCCATCAGGACCAACCTTCAATTCCTTTCAACCGGAGATACCGCCAAAACCATTGCTATTTCTTCCTCTATTTCGGGTGAAGGAAAAACCTTTATTGCCATTAATCTGGGTGGTATTATTGCCTTTGCCGGCAAAAAGGTAATTATCTTAGACCTTGACATGCGGAAACCGAAAATCCACATCGGTTTTGACGCACCCAATACCATCGGCATCAGTACTATTTTGATTGCAAAAAATCATTACACCGACTGTATTCAGAAAAGCTCATTAAAAAACCTCGACTTTATTACCGCCGGACCTGTACCTCCCAATCCTGCTGAGTTAATCATCTCTCAAAAAATGGATGATTTGCTGAACGACCTAAAAAAAGAATACGATATTATTATCCTCGATAATCCTCCGGTTGGTATTGTATCGGATGGTATTCCAAGTATGCAAAGAGCCGATTACCCAATTTTTGTATTCCGTGCCAATTACTCGAAACGATCCTTTTTCCAGAACATCAATGATTTGGCTAAAGAAAATCATCTAAAAAATGTTTCGGTAATTTTGAACTCTGTGGATACTGCCTCTGCAGCCTATGGTTATCGCTATGGTTACGGATATGGCTATGGTTATGGCTACGGATATGGCTATGGTTACGGCTATGGTTACGGTTATGGTTATTATGAAGAGGATAATGAAGCCAAAAAACCATGGTGGAGAAGAATTTTTACCCTTAGTTAAATGAAGGTGATTGCAAAGCCCATGGAGGGACTGGTACTTTTGGAAGTGCCTGTTTTTTCTGACGATAGAGGATTTTTTCTCGAATCTTATAATCAAAACAATTTTAACAACCTGGGCATTCCTTTCCATTTTGTTCAGGATAACCTCAGCAATTCCAAAAAAGGTGTCCTAAGGGGTTTACATTTTCAGGCCCCTCCCTTTGATCAGGGAAAGTTGGTGCGGGTTTTAAGAGGAGCGGTATTGGATGTGGTTGTTGACATTCGGCAATCGTCCCCCACCTATGGAAAATACTTCAAAGTTGAATTATCTGAAAATAACTTTCTGGCCTTGTTTATTCCTCCGGGATTTGCCCATGGCTTTGTTGCATTGCAGGAAAATACGCTGTTTCAATACAAGTGCACCAACTATTACCACAAGGCCTCCGAAATGGGACTGATGTGGAATGATCCGGATTTGGCTATCGATTGGGAAATAAATGCTCCGTTGCTTTCCGATAAAGACCGTGTTTATGGTGCTTTTCGTGATTTTGTAACCGTATTTCCTTAAATTTTGTACCTTTGCTGTCTGATAAATTCCGACAGGTGGACAAATTTTCCTACATTCTGTTTTTCTTATTCTTCGTTGCTTTTTCAGCGCTGTTTTCGCTGATGATCAACGGCTTGTTTATCAAGTTCTCTAGAAACCTCGGCATGCGTAATATTGACGAAAATGCCATCCGCTGGAACAGTCAAACAAAACCTGCTCTTGGCGGCATTTCTTTCTTTATCAATTTTCTGATTTCCATTTCCATTTTTTTGATGTTTTCAAACCCGCGAAACATTTTTGAAAACATTCAATTCCTCGGTATTCTGCTTTCCTGTAGTGTCGGTTTTTTGATTGGCTTAGCCGATGATGCCTATAATACAAGACCCATTCTAAAATTTCTGGCTCAGTTAAGTTGCGGTCTCATTCTTGTTTTCACAGGCACTTACATTGAGTTGTTTGATTCTGCTTACCTCAACTATTTAATCACGATTGTTTGGGTGGTAGGTATTATGAATTCCATTAATATGTTGGATAACATGGATGCCATTACTACCATTATTTCCATCTCTATTATTCTTTGTGCCATCATTGTCCTCACCTTTACCGGCCAATACCAAACCATACAGTTTTACCTGTTGCTTGGTGTGTTAGGGGCCCTTCTTGGCTTCCTCTTTTTTAACTGGAATCCTTCCAAAATGTACATGGGCGATACAGGCAGTCAATTCTTAGGCGTATTGCTTTCGGCTGTGGCCATTACCTGCTTTTGGAATGCACCTTTTGATAGCATCAGCCCCGATCCCTTCAAAAAAGTGCTGCTTACCCTCATTATTTTCCTGATTCCTATTGTTGACACAACCACAGTGGTCATAAACCGCCTCCTGTCCGGCCGTTCTCCTTTTGTAGGTGGTAAGGACCATACCACCCATCACCTGTCTTATGCCGGTTTTTCCGACCGTCAGGTAGCGATTATTATGGGTTCTATTTCTTTTCTTTCTTGTTTGGTAACCTTCTTTTTCATGAACATCAAAGAATGGAAAACCTTTCATCTTGTTTTCTTTTCCGGATATGTGTTGTTGTTCTTCGGTCTGTTATTCAGTACCACCCGTGTGAAGCACAAATCCTAAATCCTCTTCATGAAATTTTCGAACAACAAAAGGCTATCCCTTTCTTTAGCGGTTTTTCTGCTATTTTTTATTGCCGGTGAAATTCTGATTTTTGGATTGACCGAAACAGAAGAAGACAAACAATTTTCTGAAGAATTTTTGTCCTCTTACAAGGTTTATTCCCTTGTATTACCTGCCAAGGCCGACTTTGCAGGTGAAGAAACACCCATGAACCGTATGGATGTTAGAGAAAACCTGGAACGCGAAATGCTGGTGAATACTTATTGGCAAAGCTCCACGCTTTTGATGCTGAAAAGAGCCAACCGATGGTTTCCTGAAATTGAACCCATTTTGAAAAAAAACGGTGTGCCCGATGATTTTAAATACCTTGCCTTGATTGAAAGCGGTTTTACCCTTTCTGTGTCTCCATCAGGAGCAGCAGGCTTTTGGCAATTTCTGGAAAAAACCGGTAAGGAATATCAATTGGAAATCAACGATCAGATTGATGAAAGGTATCATGTGCAAAAATCGACAGAGGCTGCCTGCAAATACTTAAAAGATGCCAACGCTAAACTAAAATCATGGACACTGGTGGCAGCAGCCTTTAACATGGGCCTCACCGGTATTTCTGAACAGGCAAAAAATCAAAAAACAAAAGATTATTACAACCTTTCGCTGAACCAAGAAACCGGTCGTTATGTTTACAGGATATTGGCGCTTAAAACAATTCATAGCAACCCCTCCCATTACGGTTTCAAGTTAAGGAAGAAAGATTTGTATCCTGCCATCCCAACTTATGCAGTTACCGTTGATTCTGTTGGCGTTGATTTGGTTGACCTCGCCTACAAAGAAGGGGTATCCTTTAAAATAATAAAATTGCTCAATCCCTGGATTAAAAAAACAAAGCTGAGTGCCAGTCCCGAAAAGCCGCTTAAAATCCTTTTTCCTGAAAAAAGTTTTTCCGACAAAAATGGTTTAATGGCCCAGCCCGAAGAATTCGGATTCAATGGCCCAATCAAAGGACGTGAAGGAAAACTCAGCGAAGCCGACCACATGGTTTTAAACGATTCTATACCCCGCCTATAAGCCGATGGATCATAGCTATTTGAACGAAATTGAAATCATTGGGGCCAGAGAACATAACCTGAAAAATATTGATCTCACCATTCCCCGCGAGCAATTGGTGGTGTTTACAGGCCTCAGCGGTAGCGGGAAATCATCCTTGGCTTTTGATACGCTTTTTGCTGAGGGACAAAGAAGATACATTGAAAGTTTTTCGGCCTATGCCCGTCAGTTTCTGGGAAGTTTAGAAAGACCTGACGTAGATCAAATCAACGGTTTAAGTCCGGTTATTTCCATTGAGCAAAAAACCACCAATAAAAATCCAAGGTCAACGGTTGGGACCATTACCGAGATTTATGATTTTCTGCGATTACTCTTTGCCCGGGGCTCTATTGCCTATTCTTATGAAACCGGTGAAGAAATGGTTCGTTACTCCGATGACCAGATTTTACATTTGATTCTCGATAAATTCAATGAGGAAAAAATATACCTCCTCGCTCCATTGGTTAGGGGTCGTAAAGGTCATTATCGTGAGCTCTTTGAACAAATTATCAAACAAGGTTTTCTGCGTGCACGCATTGATGGAGTGGTAACTGAATTAAAGGCCCGGATGCAACTCGATCGCTATAAAGTGCACACCATTGAAGTGGTGATTGACCGCTTTACCGTAAACGAGGAAGTTAAACCGCGCTTGGTAGAATCAATCAAAACGGCCATGAAAATGGGCAAGGGAACCATTGCGGTGAATGTTATCAATAGTCCTGATATCCGCTACTTCAGTCGCTCACTGATGTGCCCTACCACCGGCATTGCCTATGATGATCCTGCTCCTAATTTGTTTTCTTTTAACTCTCCCTTTGGTGCTTGCCATCATTGCAATGGACTTGGCACCGTTTCTGAAATTGATTTAAAAAAGCTGATTCCCAATCCCAAATTAAGTATTCGCAAAGGAGGCATTGCCGCCCTTTCAGAGATTAAGGGAAATCAATTGTTTGATCAATTGCAAAGCGTTGGAGAAAAATACGGCTTTACGCTTGACACCGCCATCGAGGACATTGGTGAAGAAGCCATTTCGGTAATGCTTTACGGAAGCAATGAGTTGTTCAAAGCCAAAGGCAATGCAGGCTCTTCCTTTTCTACCTCGTTTGAAGGGATTGTCAATTTTATTGCTCGCCAACAGGAAGAATGGCAGAGCAAATGGGTTGAACGTTGGGCCGATAGCTTCATGAACAAAGTGGTTTGTCCGAAATGTGACGGAGCCCGGTTGAAAAAAGAAGCCTTGTTTTTTAAATTCAACGACAAGAATATTTTTGAATTAAGTTCTATGAACATTGCTGATTTGCAACAATGGTTCATGAACGTAGAAAAGAAAATCAGCAACCGGCAAAATGTTATTGCTGCAGAAGTTTTAAAAGAAATAAGAACCCGAATTCAGTTTTTACTTGATGTAGGTTTGAATTACCTTGAGTTAAACCGCGCATCAAATTCTCTCTCGGGCGGAGAAGCTCAACGTATCCGCTTGGCCACCCAATTGGGTAGTCAGTTGGTGGGTGTATTGTATATCCTTGATGAACCCTCCATTGGTTTACACCAACGCGATAACGAACGATTGATCAAAGCGCTTCGCAATTTGGTAGATGCAGGCAACTCGGTGATTGTGATTGAACACGATAAAGAAATGATGGAATCTGCCGATCATTTGGTGGATATTGGCCCCGGTGCCGGCATTCATGGCGGTAGAATAGTAGCGCAAGGTCCTCCCCTTTCCTTATCACCTAAAATATCTTTAACGGCAGCCTACTTGAGTGGATTAAAGGGCATTGTTACCCCTGAAACACGCAGAGCTGGCAATGGAAAATCCATCGAAATTAAAGGAGCTAGAGGGCATAATTTGAAAAATGTAAATCTTAAAATTCCACTCGGAAAATTAATTTGCATTACAGGGGTTTCCGGAAGCGGTAAATCCTCGCTGATCAACGAAACCCTTTACCCTATTTTAAACAAGCACTTTTACCGAGCCGTAGGAAAACCATTGGAATACGACTCCATCAAAGGCTTGGAACATATTGATAAAGTAATTGAAATTGATCAGGCTCCCATTGGTAGAACCCCTAGAAGCAACCCTGCCACCTATACCAATGTTTTTAGTGATATAAGGAATTTATTTGCTGAATTACCTGAATCAAAAATAAGGGGATATAAGCCCGGCCGCTTTAGTTTTAATGTGAAAGGCGGAAGATGCGAAAGTTGCTCAGGCGGAGGTATGCTAGCCATTGAAATGAACTTTTTGCCTGACGTATATGTGCATTGCAATGAATGCAACGGAAGACGCTACAACCGCGAAACCTTAGAGGTAAGATACAAAGGGAAATCGATTGCCGATGTGTTGAACATGACGATTGAAGATGCTGTTGAGTTTTTCTCCTCTATCCCTTCCATTGTGCAAAAAATTAGGACCTTGAACGAGGTAGGTTTAGGATATATTACCCTTGGACAATCATCGGTAACCCTTTCGGGCGGTGAGGCACAAAGAGTAAAATTGGCTTCGGAGTTGGCCAAGAAAGATACCGGCAAAACCTTGTATATTTTGGATGAACCCTCAACCGGTTTGCACTTTGAAGACATCAGAATTTTTCTGGATGTTATTCAAAAACTGATGAACAACGGCAACACGGTAATCATTATTGAACACAACCTCGACATCATCAAGGTAGCTGATCACATCATTGATTTAGGGCCCGAAGGAGGTATTGGCGGTGGAGAAATTATTTTTGAAGGAACACCGGAAGAAATTATAAAAAACAAAAAAAGCCTGACCGGAAAATTTCTGGCCAAGGAAATGCAAACAAAAAAAACAACTGGATATGAGGTTGGATGATGATAAAATAAGAAAGGCCTTTAAAACAAAGGATTGGAACGAAATTAAGGTACAAGACTCTTGGCAGATTTTTAAAATCATGGCCGAGTTTGTGGAAGCCTTTGAAAAACTGGGTAAAATTGGTCCTTGTGTTAGCATTTTCGGCTCGGCCAGAACCAAACCCGAAAGCAAATATTTTGCCTTGGCAGAAGAGATTGCCTTTAAGCTGACCCAAAAGGGTTATGGCATTATTACCGGTGGCGGACCCGGCATTATGGAGGCCGCCAACAAAGGGGCACATTTGGGCAAGGGAAAATCGGTAGGACTCAATATTGAACTGCCTTTTGAACAATATTCTAATCCATATATTGACAACGACAAGCTGATTAATTTTGATTACTTTTTTGTGAGAAAAGTAATGTTTATGAAGTATGCACAAGGCTTTGTGGTATTGCCCGGCGGCTTTGGCACCATGGATGAATTTTTTGAAGCCATTACGCTAATTCAAACGCGCAAGGTAGGCGCCTTTCCCATTGTTTTGGTAGGAAAAGATTATTGGCAGGGACTGTTCGATTGGATTAAAAAAATAGTGTTAGAGGAAGAAAAAAACATTAATCCGGACGATTTGGATTTGTTGAAATTGGTTGATACTGCCGATGAAGCGGTAAAAGAAATTGAATCGTTTTACAGCCGATATTTATTGAAACCAAACTTTTAGTTTCCGGCTCATAAAATCGGGATGCCCGGGTGAGGGACTGCCATGGAAACCCTTTGCAGCTGCCGCAGAAGGCTGCAAAGGTTGGAATAAAGGCCCGACCCTGCCCTTTTGGCAAATTGCCATACATCAGATAAAGGCGGCAGGGGCACCCCCAAAAAAAAGCGAAGGCCCTGTTTAACTTGTTTATAACCTTGTTAGTAGTTCATGGTAAAGCCGGATGGAAGATTGGGCCTATTCAAATTATTTTTAGGCTTTGAACAAAACCCGGAAAACCTAGCCTGATGGCGGAAAAGAAAAAAGAAAAAATTAAAGAAGAAACAGGAAAAGATTCTTCTGAAAGCATTGAAAACACAGAGCTTTCGGAAGGAAAAAAGGTTTATGGCAAAAAATCCGTAAAAGGTTTTTTAAAGGACCAGCGTACCCGGAAAATTTTTGGAATGCTATTGCTGTTTGCCGGGTTTTACGCTTTTGTGGCCATTGTTTCTTATGTGTTTACCTGGAAATATGATCAGGATAAAATATTGGCCAATTTTTGGGAGGTATTTGGCAATCCGGACCTTGTTTTAAAAAATTGGCTCGGAAAAACCGGAGCATTGCTTTCGCATTTATTGGTTTATCGCGGATTTGGTATTTCATCGGTAGCGCTTACCATGATTGCTTTTTTAACGGGCTTAAGGATTACCTTCGGTATTAAAAAAATTCCTTTGCGCAGAATTTCACTCAACCTGATTTTTTGGATGGTTTGGATTTCGGTGTTGCTGGGTTTTATTTTCAAAGGTGAATACTCGTTTTTAGGTGGTGTGGTGGGTTATTCAGCCAACCTGTGGTTGTATTCATTGACCGGTTCGCTGGGCATTCCGCTGCTATTGTTGTTAGGTCTGGCCATTTACGGCATTGTGTTTAGAAAAAAAGTGGTTGTTCCTGTGATGGAGGAAAACACGAATTCTGAAAGCGGAGCCCAATGGAATGAACAGGAAAATGTACTAAGCGAAGCGGAAATGGTGGTTCCGGAAAAGGCCAAACCCAAGGCAAAAAACTGGAATACTCCTATTGCTGAAGAGAAAGAATCTTTGTTGAAAAAAACCACCGAACCCTTGCCGGTGAAGGAAGTTGTTGCACCTGTTTTGGAGGTAAAAGAGACTGTTGCACCTGAAAAAGAACCCGGTAAAGACATACAGTTTGAAATTGTTGCCCCCGAAAAAAGGGTTAAAAACAACAGCCAGGAATTGGAGCTGATTGTTACCACGCAACCCGAACCGGGCGTAGTGCCGCTTCCTGCCCTTGCTGTTGAAGAAGTAAAGGATGAGACGGAAACCCTACCACATGCCAGTGGTGATTATGACCCGACCCTTGATTTAAGTTCTTATCAATATCCCGGACTGGATTTATTGCAAAATTATGGTGGTTCTGATTCCATTACCATTAACAACGAAGAATTAAACCAGAACAAAGACCGTATTCTGGCAACACTCCGCAATTACGGCATTGAGATTGATCAAATTAAAGCGAATGTTGGTCCTACGGTAACCTTGTATGAAATTGTACCGGCTCCGGGCGTTCGAATTTCAAAAATCAAAAATTTGGAAGACGATATCGCCTTGAGTTTATCGGCCCTTGGCATTCGTATCATTGCCCCTATTCCCGGCAAAGGAACCATTGGCATTGAGGTTCCCAACCAAAAACCCGAAATGGTGCCCATGAAAACCATTCTGGCATCAGAGCGCTTTCAAAATACCTCTTTCGACCTGCCCATTGCCTTGGGTAAAACCATCAGCAACGAAACCTTTGTGGCCGATTTGGCCAAAATGCCGCACTTGTTAATGGCCGGTGCAACAGGTCAAGGAAAGTCGGTTGGTTTGAATGCCATTTTGGTTTCATTGCTTTACAAGAAACATCCGGCCCAAATTAAGTTTGTGTTGGTGGATCCTAAAAAGGTAGAATTAACCTTGTTCAATACCATTGAACGACATTTTTTAGCCAAACTCCCCAACACAGCAGAGGCCATTATTACCGATACAAAAAAGGTTATCAATACGCTGAACTCCTTATGTATTTTAATGGATACACGCTATGAGCTGTTAAAAAATGCACAGGTAAGGAATTTGAAAGAATACAATGCCAAGTTTATTGCGCGCAAATTAAACCCCAATGAAGGGCACCATTTTATGCCCTACATTGTATTGGTGGTGGATGAGTTTGCCGATTTGATTATGACGGCAGGAAAAGAGGTAGAAATGCCCATTGCCCGTTTGGCACAGTTGGCGCGGGCTATTGGTATCCATTTGATCATTGCAACGCAAAGACCATCGGTGAACATTATTACCGGTACCATTAAGGCCAACTTCCCGGCCAGAATTGCTTTCAGGGTATCGTCAAAAGTTGACTCAAGAACCATTTTGGACAGTGGCGGTGCTGAGCAATTGATTGGACGTGGTGACATGTTGTTAAGTACCGGCAATGATTTAATTAGAATTCAGTGTGCTTTTGTGGATACACCCGAAGTGGATAAAATTACTGAGTTTATTGGCTCGCAGCGCGGGTATCCGGATGCTTTTGCCTTGCCGGAATACGAGGGAGAAGACGAGGGCGGTGCTAAAGAAGATTTTGATCCGAACGATAAAGATCCATTGTTTAATGAAGCTGCCAAACTCATTGTTGTTCATCAGCAGGGATCCACATCACTCATTCAAAGAAAATTAAAGCTGGGTTATAATCGTGCCGGTAGAATTATTGACCAATTAGAACAGGCCGGTGTGGTGGGTCCTTTTGAAGGCAGCAAAGCCCGACAGGTTCTCATTCACGATGAACAAGCTTTGGAACAGTTTTTGAATAACTTGTAAATAACACACAGACAATTAAACCAAAACCCTCTTTTGTTGTCTATTTGATACAATGAAAATGAAAACCCTCCATACCCTCCTCTTAACAACCTTTGCCCTTGCCTTTTTTATTGCTTTTGGCCAAAATGATCCCAAAGCAAAAAAAATATTAGACGAAGTATCTGCCAAAACCAAAACCTATACCAGCATAGTGGCTGAGTTTAGTGTAAGGGTTGAAAACAAAAAAGCAGGCACCAACGATACGCAACAAGGAAAAATTTCCATTAAAGGGAACAAGTACAAATTAGAAATCAACAATCAAACCGTTATCAGCGATGGCAAAACCAGTTGGACCATTTTAAAAGAGGCCAATGAGGTGCAGGTAAATGCGGTTGATGCCAAACAAAAAGATGGTGCCATTACCCCTGATAATATTTTTACCATTTATGAAACAGGCTTTAAATATGAGTTTGCCAAAGAAGAGGTACAAAAATCAGGAGCGGTTATTCAGTATGTAAAACTATTCCCACTGGATGTGAAAAAGAGAAATTTTCACACCGCCTTGTTAAGCATTGATAAAAAGAAGAAACAGATTACCAGTTTAAAGATTTTAGGTAAAGATGGTAATGACATCACTTATACCATAAAAACCTTTGTTCCTAACAGTGAAATTACAGATGCGGCTTTTACCTTCAATCCAAAGGCTTATCCGGGCTATGAGGTGATTGATTTGCGTTAACAGAAAGATAATTTTCTTCAAAAAAAAATGCCTTGAAACACAAGGCATTTTTTTTTGAATCCGGTTAGGCTAAAAATACACCGGGCGAAATATTTTTTCAGCGCATTTACTCTTCAATAAAACCTTCCCCTTTGGGGAAAGCATTTAGCACATCGATTACGATGGCGGGAACAGGACTGCAAAGTCTTCTTTTTTTGGTATCCATCCAGGCCCCATCAATGTTGAGCACTGCACATTCCGTGTTTTGCAGGTTGGTGAAAATATGTTGGATGGTCCAGCGGGAACCATCAGCGCGAAGCTTCACAATTTTAGCATCAATGCTAATAATATCCGACAAACGAATTTCGCGTTTAAAAATGCACTCCTCGCGAAAGATGATGGGGCCAAAGCCCTGCTCCTGCATTACACTCAGCGTTAAACCGGCCTCTTCCAGGATCTCAATTCTTTGCTGTGCACCGAAATCATAATATACGCTATGGCGTAAATGAAAATTCGGATCAATATCGGCCCAGCGAATAGAAACCTTTTTACTGAAGTTAACAGCCATAAATTTTTTCTACAAAACTATGTGTGCAGTTTAGTAGAAAAACTTGACCTATGTTAGGAAATAGCTTTTCTTATCCTACTTAAACTCTCGGGATGAATGCCGAGGTATTTCGCAATGCGCCCACCCGGAATAAGTTGAATAACTTCGGGTCTTCGTTCAATCAATTCCAGATAGCGCTCCTCTGCCGATTTTGAAAGAAAATCTTTTTCTCTCTTGACCCTCTCCATAAAAGCAGTTTCGGTAATAATTCTACCAAACTGATTGGCCAATAAAGAAACCTTGTACGCCTCCTGCAAAATCTCATAAGGAATGGCTTCTACCATGCATTCGGTTAAGCAGGTAATATAAACATCAGAAGGCTTGCGCAAGAGAAAAGAAGTATAGCTTGAAAAAAACTGTCCGGCAAAAACAAAGTCAATAATTTTTTCATCACCTTCCTTATGGATTCCCACCTCTACAATCCCTTTTTGCAGAAAATAAACATGGTTCTCGATATCCTTAATTTTGGTTACGAAAGATTTCTTTTCGAACCGCAGCGAAAGGGGTTCAAAAGGCATTGGCCCCTTCAGTCCGAGACGCTCTTGAATAAATTCTGAAATAAACATGCTATGTTCTTATTGCGTTGTTGACATTAAAACTTGTCGGTGCAAATGAAAATTTCAAAGAGAGGAAGCGAAGATATTTTGAAATGATATCCTGTCAAAACCATTAACAAAAATTGCCTTTCGCTACCCGGAAAAAATTTCGGTGAAGTAACAAACAAGAACCCTAACAAAATGCAAAAAAGGCAAATTAATTTTTCATTAAAACAAAAAGGCTTTTATGGCCCAAGGGCCTTTAGGGGCTTAAAAACATTGGTAGGTAGCTTTTGAAAAGCAGTCGAAAGTATAAACCAGCGAAAGGCATCGGCATTAAAATTTCAAAGCGTCAAAATTACGCTAAGACAGTCGCAAAAAAGCTTGGCATCAAATTTGAAATCGCTACCTTTGAAATCAAATAACAAATAAGGTTATGAAACGTTTTTTACTCCCCCTATTTTTACTGGTCATGGCTTCAGCAGCCGCCTTTGCACAAAGAGCCAATGCCATTTTGTTTACCGAGCAAGGTGAAAGATTCAGTGTATTGTTAAATGGCGTTTTACAAAATCAAAGCCCCTCCTCCAACATACGCCTAAACGATTTAATGGCGAATACCTATCGCATCAAAATCATTTTTGAAGACCGCAACCTGGGTGAATTCGACCGTAACCTTTTCGTTGAAATTGGTTCTGAAAGTACCTTTAATCTGAAAAGAAACAACCGTGGCGAATGGGTCATGCGCTTGCTGAGTGTAACACCTTTGATGCAGGTTGCTCCTGTGGTGGTGCCCAATCAAACGATCGTAACTTATCATTCGGTTCCAACCACTACAACAACTACTACCTACACAACAACCAATGTGGATCCCTTTTATCAGGACAATGTAAACATCAACTTTGGCCTAAACGGTTTAGGCATTAACATGAATGTAAACGGAAATGTTCCTGCCACTACGCAAACCACCACCAC